>JBCBWF010000330.1:0-5680 GCA_039817245.1 Pseudomonadota bacterium
CTAACGGATCTCTTCGTCGTCCGCGGGCCGCCCGAGGACATCCGTTCGGACAACGGCCCTGAATCTGTCGCTGAGAAAGTGCGAAGCCGGGTCACGGCTGTCTACGCAAAGACAACCTTTTTCGAACCGTTCGTCGGGCGATCCTGCCACAGGCAGGCTCGCTGATCCTCCTCACACCCTGGGAGAACGGCCACTGCGCGTCGTTCAACGCCCGGTTCCGCGACGAGCTGCTCAACAGCGAAATCTTCTTCTCGCCCCGCGAGGCTCAGATACTGATCGAGGAGTGGCGACGTCACGACAACATCGCCCGCCCCCACAGCCCCCACGGATACCGACCGCCAGCCCCTGAGGCGATCATCCCCGTCGACCACAGGCCGGTGATGCACTCACACTCGACCCGCACCACTCGATGGGCGCAGTCCATGCAAACCGCCTGGCTCAGCCCGCCCGTGGCCCTCTCGGCCTAACTTCTTGAGGGGGTCGTACCGGAATGGGACTTGAAGGACATCCATTTCGGGATGATGCAGTTCATGGTGTTCCAGCTCATCGGGCTGGCGCGCATCGTCACCTTCCCGCAGCTCGCGCTCTGGCTGCCCACCTATATCTACGGCGAATAGGACAGCGCTCATGGCCATCGACTACCTGAAGAAAGCCACCCGGACGCCGGAGACCGGCAGCGACGACACGCGCGCCGTGGTCGAGCGCATGCTCGGCGAGATCGAGAAGGACGGCGAGGACGCGGTCCTGCGCTACTCGCGCGATCTCGACGGCTATGTCGGCGACCCGGTCGTCTCGCGCGAGGCCATCGAGGCCGCCGCCGCCAGCGTGCCCCAGCGGCTGAAGGACGATATCCGCTTCGCCTATGACCGCGTGCGCCGCTTCGCCGAGGCCCAGAAGGCCTCGATCACCGAGTTCGAGACGGAGCTTTCGCCCGGGCTCTGGGCCGGCCAGAAGCTGATACCCATCGAGACGGCGGGCGCTTATGTCCCCGGCGGGCGCTACGCCCATGTCGCCTCGGCTATCATGAGCGTGGGCACCGCGAAGGTGGCGGGCGTGGAGCATGTCGTCGCCTGCTCCGCCCCGCGCGGCGAGGCCGGTCCGAACCCGGCGATCCTCTACACCATGGATCTCTGCGGGGCGGACACGATCCTCGCCCTCGGCGGCGTCCAGGGCATCGCGGCCATGGCCTTCGGTCTCTTCACCGGCCGCCCCGCCAGCCTGCTCGTCGGCCCCGGCAACCGCTTCGTCGCCGAGGCCAAGCGCACGCTCTTCGGCAAGGTCGGCATCGACCTCTTCGCCGGGCCCACCGAGATCGCCATCATCGCCGACGAGACCGCCGATCCCGAGATCGTGGCGGACGACCTGGTGAGCCAGGCCGAACACGGGCCGGACAGCCCCGCCTGGCTCGTCACCACGTCCCGCGCGCTCGGCGAGGCCGTGATCGCCCGGATCGACGCCCATATCGCCGCCCTGCCGGACACCGCGCGCGGCGCCGCCGAGCTCGCCTGGCGCGACTACGGCGAGGTCGTGCTCTGCGACACCCGCGAGGAGGCCGCCCAGGTCTCCGATCGCTACGCGCCCGAGCATCTCGAGGTGCACACCGCAGAGGACGACTGGTACACCGCGCGGCTCAAGAACTACGGCTCGCTCTTCATCGGCGAAGAGACGACGGTGACCTTCGGGGACAAGTGCTCCGGCACCAACCACATCCTGCCGACCCGCGGCGCGGGCCACTACACCGGCGGGCTCTCGGTCCACAAATACATGAAGGTGGTCACCACCCAGCGCATGACCCGCGAGGCGAACCGCGAGGTCGCCCAGGTCGCCGCGCGCATCTCCCGCCTCGAGGGGATGGAGGGGCATGCCCGATCGGCCGATGCGCGCCTGCGCAAATACTTCCCCGGTGAGAACTTCAACACCGATGCCCACTGATGCCCCCTGAGGCCGCCCCCGGCGCGCTCTTCTCGCTCGCCGGGCGCACCGCGCTCGTCACCGGCGGCGGCACCGGGATCGGCCGCGCCATCGCCCATGCGCTCTCCGATGCGGGCGCGCGGATCGTGCTGGCCGGCCGCCGCGAGGCCCCGCTGCAGGCGGCGCTCGCCGGGCGCGACGGCGCCGCGATCCCGGCCGATCTCGGCGCCGATCGCGGTGCCGAAGCGCTCGCCGCGGCCTGCGCCGCGCAGGGGCTCGCGCCGGAAATCCTCGTGAACGGGGCCGGGGTGAACCTCCGCCAGCCGGCCGACGAGGTGACGCCGGAGGGCTGGCAGCAGACCCTCCATCTCAACCTCACGGTGCCCTTCCTCCTCGCGCAGCGGCTCGTGCCCGCCATGCGCACGGCCGGCTGGGGGCGGATCATCAACATCGCCTCGCTGCAATCGGCCCGCGCCTTCCCGAACGGCATCGCCTATGGTGCCTCAAAGGGCGGCATCGCCCAGCTCACCCGTGCGATGGCGGAGGCCTGGTCGCGCCACGGCATCACCGCAAACGCGCTCGCGCCCGGCTTCTTCCCGACCGAGCTCACCGGGCCGGTCTTCGCCGATCCCGCGGTCTCCGCCCACCATGCGGCGCAGACGGCGATCGGGCGCAACGGGCGGCTCGAGGATCTGCGCGGACCCGCCGTCTTCCTCGCCTCCGATGCCAGCGCCTATGTGACAGGACAGATCCTCGCGGTCGACGGAGGCTACACGGCGAAATGAAAGCGCTTGTCTATACCGGCACCGAAGAAGTGGAGATCCGCGAGGCCGACCTTCCCGTCGCCGAGCCCGGCCAGGCGGTCGTCGATGTCGCGGTCTGCGGCATCTGCGGCTCCGACATGCACGCCTATCACGGCCACGACCCGCGCCGCCGCCCGCCGCTTGTGCTCGGCCACGAGGCCGCCGGCACCGTGCGCGAGGGCCCGCTCGCCGGCCGGCGCGTCGCCATCAATCCGCTCATGACCTGCGGCAAATGCCCTGCCTGCCTCGGCGGGCGCGAGCATCTCTGCCCCTATCGCGAGCTTATCGGCATGCGTGTCCCCGGCGCCTTCGCGGAGCGCGTGGCGATCAATGCGTCGAACCTCACCGTGCTCGACGACGGGCTCTCCTTCGAGGCCGCCGCCCTAGCCGAGCCGCTCGCCTGCGCAGTGCACACCGTGCGCCTCGGCCTCGAGCGTGAGGGGCAGGGGGCCGGCGCGCTCTCCACCATCGTGCTCGGCGGCGGCGCCATCGGCCTCCTCTGCGCCCTCGTCCTGCGCGCGGGCGGGGCCGATCGCGTCGCGGTCGCCGAGGCCAATCCGTTGCGGCGCGACAGCCTCGCCGCCCTCGACGGCCTCGCCCCCTACGATCCCATCGCTGGCGAGCCGGATGCCGCCAGCGCGGATTGCGTGATCGATGCCGTCGGCTCCGGGCGCACCCGCGCCGCCGCGGCCCGCCTGGTCCGCCCCGGCGGCACGATCGTGCATATCGGCCTGCAGGACGAGGCGCCGGGGCTCGACACCCGCCGGATCACCCTCCAGGAGATCGCCTTCATCGGCAGCTACTGCTATACCCGCGCCGATTTCGCCGAGGCGCTGCGCCTGCTGGGCGATGGGCTCGTGGAGGGCACGGGCTGGACCGAAGAGCGCGGGCTGGACGATGGTGCCGCCGCCTTCCGCAGCATCCATGACGGCACCGCTCCGCCCAAGATCCTGCTCACCCTCTGAGCCACCTCGCGCCGCCGCCACCTACCCCCCTCGCCTCGTCCTGGCCGAGGCGGTATTCAGGGCCCCATGCGCAGCCTCGCCAACATCTCGACCTTCATTCAGGTCGCGCGCGCCGCCAGCTTTGCCGAGGGCGCCGCGCGGCTCGGGGTCTCCACCTCCGCCGCCTCCAAGGCCGTGCAGCGGCTCGAGGAGGAGCTCGGCGTCAAGCTCTTCCACCGCACCACCCGCTCCGTCACCCTCACCGTCGAGGGCGAGCGCTTCCTCCAGGGCGCCGAGCGCCTCGTCGTGGAGGTGGAGGCGGTGGTCGCCGAGATCACCGACTCGCTCGCAAACCCGCGCGGCCGGCTGGTGATCTCCGCGCCTGCCGTCTTCGGCCGGCTCTGGCTCACCGAGAAGGTGCTCGACTTCATGTGCCGCTACCCGCAGGTGGAGGTCGAGCTCAGCTTCGACGACCGCCAGGTGGACCTCGCGGCCGAGGGCGTCGATGTCGCGATCCGCATTGGCGAGCTCACAGACAGCGCCAACATCGTGGCCCGCAAGCTCTTCGACGACGAGATCTTCACCTGCGCCTCGCCGGACTACATCGCCCGCCACGGCGTGCCGGAGCGCGTGGAGGACTTCGCGGCCCACCGGTGCCTGCACTACCGTGTGCGGGCCACCGGGCGGTACTTTCCGTTCCTCTTCGTCGAGAACGGCGTGGTCGTGCGGCGCAGCTTCGATCCCTTCTTCGTCGCCAACAGCGTGGATGCCATGAAGCAGGCGGCGGAACGCGGCCTCGGCATCGCGCAGCTTCCGAGCATCCTGGTGGTGGAGGCGATCCGCGAGGGCCGGCTGGTCTCGCTCCTGCCGGCGGCGAAGCGCGGCCTCTTTCCTTATTCCATCATCTATCTCGACCGTCGGCTGGTCTCGCCGCGCATCCGCGCCTTCGTCGATTTCCTCGTCGCCGATCCGCCCCGTTTCGTCGACCCGGCCGAGCCGCTATTGTGAACCAGGCGGAAATGGTGTCCGTCCTCACAGGGCGGTAATCTTTTCGCGAACCTCCTCCTATCTCCCGCTCAAGCCAGGGGCCGGCGGCAATCGCGCCGCCGACGACCCGGCCGGAGATGAGAAGGATACCCCGTCATGAAACCGATGATCCTCGCCCTCGCCGCCGCCGTCGCGCTCGGTTCCGTCCTGCCGGCGGAGGCCAACACCGCCAACAGCGCCTACCGTAGTGTCCAGAAAATGTGGAAAGAATCGCGCCAAGGCATGCCGGCCTACGCGATGCCTTCCGCGATGCAGTCCCTTTTCGGCCTCGAGACGGCCACGGGCAACAGCAGCGCCAAGGTCCGTCAGTCCGGTGAGGCGCCCGCCAAGGCGAAGTGAGCTGACGCTGCATCGCCCGGCGCGACGCCGCCGCAGCATCGCCGAGACCACGCCGCCGCGTGCCCGCCCCGGGCCGCGGCGGTTTCCGTTCCTGCGCCGATTAAGGACGAAACGGAAAGGGTGAAGTGACCCTCTGCGCCCTAGTGCGCCCGCCCGGCCGGCACGATCTCACACCCATGACGCGCCGCCCGGCAAAGGGCGGACCCGCAACAGGAAAGATCCGATGCGACATGCAAAGACCCTGCTGACCGGCGCCAGCCTCGGCGCGCTCCTGGTCGGCTCGCTCTTCTACGCGGCCGAGCGCGGCGTGCTGCCTGCGCTGCCAGCGCTGCCCCTGCTGGTGGACACCGCGGAGGCCAGCACGCCGCCTGCCTCCGAACCCGCCTCCCAGCCCGCCCCGGCCGGCCCGCCCGTGGGTGTCGCCGCCGCCGAGGCCCGCGCGATAACCCGGTGGGACGAGTTCACCGGCCGCTTCGAGGCGGTCGACGAGGTCGCCATCCGCGCCCGCGTCTCCGGCTATCTCGACGCGGTCCATTTCCGCCCCGGCCAGGTGGTGGAAAAGGGCGATCTCCTCTTCACCATCGATCCGCGCCCCTTCGAGGCCACCGTCGCCGAGGCCGGGGCGCGCCTCGAGCA
>JBCBWF010000456.1:0-4053 GCA_039817245.1 Pseudomonadota bacterium
ACCTCCCCAAACAGATCCCCCAACGCCTAGAGGTCCCACTCAAACACAACAAGCCCAGCGCAAGACCGCTGTCCGCTGTGCGGACCGAGCGGCCATTGGTCGAACGCCGGCTTTCAGTGAACAAAAGTTGTCGTGGTAGGCGCTATGAGCGGCCATCCAGCTTTGTCAGAGATTTGTCACACTTCGGTTGTGTCGATGGAAAAATAACCAGCGGTAACAATGCGTCTGGAGGAGTTTGAGGCCGGAGAAGTCTTCCAGGATGAGATGTTTGTAAGGCGATCAGTCTAGCGAGTATGCGAATGTTGGAGCTTCCCTTGACGCCGGAATTCTGATGGGCGGTCAGTCGCTGTGCTCAAAGGCGCCAGGCCAGAGGCCCGCATCGACGGTGTCGAGCACGAGGCGTTCGAGGAAATCCGCCGTCCGTGCGTCCGCGGCCTGCTCCGCACCCTCGCGCAGTCCGAAAAGGCTGACATGGCGCTCAAGCTCCGGCGAGGCGAGGGGTACGACCCGGAGGACCCCATGCTCCAGCTCGCGTGCGATATGCGCATGCGTCGTGAGGGCGTAGCCGAGCCCCCGCGACACCAGATCCTTGATGATCGACATCGAGTCGATCTCGGCAGAGATATGTGCTGGCACCCCGTGGCGCGCCGAGATCATCGCGATCTGCCGGCGCAGCGGATTCGGCTCGCTCGGCGCAATCAGCGGTAGTCGCATCAGATCCGGCATCGTCAGACGGCCGGTTTCGCCGAGCGACGGCAGGCCCGCGGCCGTCTCGGTCGGTGCAATCAACACCAGCGCTTCTTTGAACAGCCGCCGTGTCCAGATGCCGTCGAAGGCCAGTGGCTCAGGCGCGATGCCGACATGGATCGTGCCGGCCCTCATCCCCGAAAAGATCAGCGGTGCTAGCCCCTCGAGGATCGTGAGCTTGGCCGCGGGGAACATCTCTCGCCATTTCTGCAGCAACGTCGAGGCGAAGGTCAGGCCTTCGCCGGTGGTCAGACCGATCACGAGATCGCCGACATGCGCCTTGGACTGCGCCGAGATCACGGACTTCGCTCGGTCGAGTTCGAGCAGCAGCGGCATCGCGCGCTCAAGCAGGTAGCGCCCCGCTCCGGTCGGCTCGACGCGACGGCGGCTGCGGATAAGCAGGGAAACGCCGAACTCGCCCTCGAGGTTCTGGATCTGACGCGACACCGCAGGCTGGGCGATGTTCAGCCGCCGCGATGCTTCGGTGAAGCTGCCCGCCTGCACGACCGCCGCGAAGTAGCGAAGGCTTCTGAGGTTCATCGACAGGCGCTCTTTCCATGCCGAAACGGCATACAGCCGATCGTCCGATAGCATTAGCATAGTGCAGCGCCGCCACCTAGCCTCTGTCGGGTAACCGGAGAAGCCGGACCGATAGGAGGAAACAATGATCCGACACGATCGCGCACCGATCTCGAAGCGTGCGTTTCTGCGCTTGGCGGGCCGCTATGGCGCGAGCTCGGTCCTGATGGCGTCGGCCGCGGGCGCGCTCACCCTGCCCGAACTCGCGGCGGCGGCGGAGTCGACCTACACCAAGCGCTTCGCGAAGCCCGCGCGGCACACCATCACCTTCGGCGCTGCCGGGTTCAGCGCAACCACCGAGCGGACGCTCGTCACCGGCGGCGTACACTTCGCGCGCGACATCGAGGAGCGCACCGACGGAGAGATCCGGATCGAGTACGCGGGCCAGAACTCGATCTGCGGAGAGCTGAGCTGCGCCGAGAAGACGCAGCTCGGGATCATCGGCATGTCGACCGCCTCGACCCAGAACTCCGCCGCAGCGGCGCCCTATCTGAACGTGCTCGACTACGCCTATATGTTCCCGAGCCGAGCGGCGCAGTATCACTTCATTTATCACCCCGGAAGCCAAAAGCTCCTGCGAGAACCGCTACGCGAGCGTCACGGACTGCAGATGCTGTTCACCCATTGCGAGCTGCGCGGGCTCATGATGGGCAAGGCCTGGGCCGACCGGCCGGAGGTGACGTCGATCGGGGAGCTGGCGGGCACCAAGAACCGCGTCACCGGCACGCAGCTCGGCCGCATCGCCATGCAGCTTCTCGACCTCAATCCCGTGCCCGTCGCCTGGGAGGAAACGCTCGACGGCCTGAAGCAGGGCCTGATCGACGGTGCCGAGACCTGGGCCTCGGCGGCCGCCTATGCCAACATGGCGCCGGTCATGGGGCAGGCGGTCGATCTGCGCATGTTCTGCGGCACCGAGGCGACCGTGATGAACGCAGAGCTGTTCGACAGCCTCTCGGACGAGCTGCAGGACGCGGTGATGGAGAGCGCCTACCAGACGCAAATCTATGTCCAGAACGCGCAGGAGATTGCCCTTCTCAATGTCGTGGGCGCCAGCACGCCACAGCTTCCCGGCACCGTATTCGCAGAAAACGACGTGCCATGGGTCGAGCTCTCGCCCGAGGCGCTGCGCGAGGCCGAGGAGCGCACCGCGCCCGAGTTCAATCCCGGTCCCTGGGAGCAGTGGCGCGAGCGGCTGAACGGCTGGTCCGGCGGGCACGATACCTACACTGAGATCCACCGGATCGCCCGGGAGGTGGCGCCCGCAACCCTGCCCCAGAATGTCGAGCCCCGCCGCTGGTGGCGCACTGCATAACCGGAGAGGACGGCATGACCGGATCGACGTTCACGCACCACACCACCACCGTCGACAATCTCGACTGGCACTGGGTCGAGGCGGGGGAGGGGCCCGCGGTGGTCCTGCTCCACGGCATCCCGGAGAGCTGGCGGTGCTGGCAGCATCAGATCCCGGTCCTGGCGCGGCAGTTCCGCGTGATCGCCCCTGACATGAAAGGCTATGGTCGCTCCGGCAAGCCACGGGATGCGAGCTACGCCGGTAGCACGGTCGCGCGCGAGACCATCGCCTTTCTCGACAGCATCGGCGTCGGGAGCTTCCACATCGCCGGCCATGACTGGGGGGTCGTGGTCGCCGACAACATCGTCAACATCGTGCCGGACCGCGTCGAGCGCTATGTGCGCTGCTGCCTGTCGCTGCACGAATACGATCCGCGCAACTCGTTGCACCACCAGTGGAACGGGCGCAACCCCGAGAAGGCTTCGCAGCTGATGGCCAATGCCGACGCCTATGTGCGGGTCTGGTTCGACACGTCCTGCAAGCCGGAAACGCGCCCTGACGAGGCCGAGATCGCCGAGATCGTCCGCGAGTTCTCCTATCCCGGCATCGCCGAGGTCGTGCCGCTTTACTTCAGTCATATCCGGCAGAGCGAGCCGGTGGACTACAGCCGCTTCACCATGCCAGTGCTCTACATCCACGGTGAGCACGATCCCCGGCAGCCGATCGACTATGCCCGTGGTATGGAGGAGCATATTCCGGGGCTGCAGGCGGTTCTGGTGCTCGATGCCGGACATTTCGTGACCTGGAGAGACCGGACGATGTGGCGAACGCGATGAACTGGTTCTTCCACTCGATGCTGGCCTCGGGCCTGGCGATCTTCGAGCGGTCCCGCCACTACGGTCTGCCCACCCGGCCGGTGGGCGAGGTCGAGAGCTGGGGGGTCAATCCGGGCATGTCCACCGGGGGTCGCGCGCCCTGAAGCGCTTAGATGAGTTCTTGCAGTGCGTATCCGCTGTCCGCAACCTGCCAGAATTGCCCAACACGAAATGTCGGAGTCGCCGTTCGCGGCGCTGCCCCCGATGTCGCGTCTGGGCTTATTCCGTTGAAGACGTCGCTCGGTGCAGTCGTCGCGTTGATGCGGATCGCGTCTTGAAGAAGAGGTGCGCCAAGCCGCCTCACGCGGGCTTTGGCGGCTGCGCCATGGGGAAGAGCTTTGCGAGCTTTCTGAGGTTCTGGGCGGTGGCGGCGAGGAGGAGTGAGCCGGGACCGTGGCCCCAGTGGGGCCGCTTAAGCCCGAGGCGAACGTCGTTCGCACCGGTTGGCCGGCGCAGTCGCAGCCGTCCGAGTCCGAGGATCCACTTGAGATGGGCAAAGAGCATCTCGACCTTCTTCCGCAGTTTGGCCGAGATCTCGAACGCCTCGGTCTTGGCGAGGTC
>JBCBWF010000100.1:0-13698 GCA_039817245.1 Pseudomonadota bacterium
AAGGCGGGGTCGATATAGTCCGGCCCGCTCTTGAAGGGCTGCACGGTCAGCCCGTCCTCGGCGAGCGCGCGCAGCAGGCCGAGCATGACGGTGGTCTTGCCGGCGCCGGAGGAGGGGGCGGAGACGAGGAGGCCGGGGGGCGGTCGCATGGGCTAGCGCTCCGCGCCGGGGGCATCCGCCGCGGCGGGGCGGTAGCGGCGCACATAATCGGCCGCGTAGAGGCGGCTCTCGTCGAAGGCAGCCGGGTCGAGCACGCGGCCCACCATGATGAGGGCGGTGCGGTCGATGCCGGTGCCGGCGAGGCTGTCGCTGAGCGTGGCGAGGGTGGCGCGCAGGATCCGCTGGTCCGGCCAGCTCACCCGGAAGGCGACCGCGACGGGGCAGTCGGCGCCGTAATGGGGGATCAGCGCCTCGGCCACGCTGGCGGCGTTCTGGATGGAGAGGTGGATGGCGAGCGTCGCGCCCGTGGCCGCGAAGGCGGCGAGGGTTTCGCCCGGCGGCATGGTGGTGGCGCGGCCCGGGGTGCGGGTGAGCACCACCGATTGCGCGATGCCGGGCAGGGTGAGCTCGGCCTCCAGCGCGGCCGCGGCGGCGGCGAAGGAGGGCACGCCGGGGGTGACGGAGACGGGGATGCCGGCGGCGCGGAGGCGCCGGAGCTGCTCGCCCATCGCCGACCAGACGGAGAGGTCGCCCGAATGGAGGCGCGCGACGTCCTGCCCCGCCGCATGGGCCCCGGCGCATTCGGCGATGATGGCGTCGAGGTCGAGCGGCGCGGTGTTGACGATCCTCGCGCCGGGCGGGCAGTGGGCAAGCACGGCCTCGGGCACCAGCGAGCCGGCATAGAGGCAGACCGGGCAGGCGGCGATCAGGTCGCGCCCGCGCAGCGTCAGCAGATCGGGCGCGCCGGGGCCTGCGCCGATGAAATGCACGGTCATTCGCTCTCTCCCATGGCGATCGCGCAGGTGGCCAGCCCGTCGGCGGAGACCGCGCGGGGGGCGAGGAGGACCGCCCCCGGGCCTGCAGCGACGAGGGCGGCGGCCTCCGCGGGGCTGCCCGGGCCGTAGCGGCCCTCAGCCGCGGCGGGGGCCGGGGTGGCCGTGTCGGCCGCGGAGAGGGCCGCGACAGGGACCCCGTGGAGCGGTATGGCGAGCCGGCGCGCAAGCGCGGCGACGCAGCCCCCCACCTTCGGCGCGGCGACGGCGAGGGCGCTCACCGCGTGGCCCGACGCGGCCCGTTCGAGCGCGTCGGCGAGGCTCTCGACGGTGGCCTGCTGGCGGTATCCGAAGCCGGCGACGATCATCGGGTGACGCTCCACTGGGTGACCGGATAGGCGCTTCGCCAGCCGCGATGGGGGCCGAGGGGGGCGGCCTCGCTGAGGGCGATGCGCAGGAGCGTGCCGCCCGCCGCGGCCTGCCAGCGGGTGAGCAGCGCCTCGCTCTCCAGCGTGACGGCGTTGGCGACAAGGCGGGTGCCGGCGGGCAGGCGGTCCCAGAGCGCGGTCAGCAGGGCCTCGCCGAGGCCGCCGCCGATGAAGACGGCATCCGGCGGCGCGTCCGGGAGGGTTTCGGGCGCGCGGCCTTCGAGGATCGCGAGACGGTCGGCGCCCAGCGCATCGGCGTTGCGGCGGATGCGGGCGGCGCGGGCGGGGTCGGCCTCGATGGCGGTGGCCTCGGTGTCCGCTGCGGCGAGGAGCCACTCGATGGCGACCGAGCCCGAGCCCGCGCCGATATCCCAGAGCCGCTCGCCCGCGCGGGGCGCGAGGCTGGAGAGGGTGATGGCGCGCACGGGGCGCTTGGTGATCTGGCCGTCATGCTCGAAAGCGTCGTCCGCCTGGCCCGCGGCGGCGTGGAGGGTGGCGCCGCTGCCCGCAACCTCGAGCGCGACGGCGACGGGATGCACAGGCTCGAGCGCGTAGGCCGCGGCGGTGGTGCGCCGGATGCGCTCGCGCGGGCCGGCGAGGGCTTCGAGGACCGTGAGCGCCGAGGCGCCGAAGCCGGTCTCGGTGAGCCAGACGGCCAGCGCGGCGACGGCCGGCCCGTCGCGCAGCAGCAGGATCGCACGGCGGCCTGGGACGAGATGCGGGCGCAGGCGTGTGAGGGGGGCTGCGTGGAGGCCGAGGCAGAGCGTGCGCTCCAGCGGCCAGCCGAGCCGGGCCGCAGCGAGGCTGAAGCTGGAGGGGCCCGGCAGGGCGCGCCATTCGCCCGCCTCGAGCCGGCGCGCCAGCGTGCTGCCGGCGCCGCACCAGAAGGGATCGCCCGAGGCGAGCATGGCGGTGCGCCGGCCGCGCGCGGCGAGGAGCTGCGGTATGCCGTCGGCGAAGGGCACGGGCCAGGGCACGGTCTCGGCGGCGAGCTCCGGGAAGAGGGCGAGGTGGCGGGGCGCGCCGAAGACGAGCTCGGCGCGCGCCAGGACGTCGCGGCTTGCGGGGGCGAGGCCGCGCGGTCCATCCTCGCCGACACCGACGATCGTGAGCCAGGGCTCAGGCGCCATGCGACCGAACCTCCTCATCCTGGGCGGAACCAGCGAGGCGAGCGCGCTGGCGCGGCGCCTGGCCCCGCTGGTGGCGCGCGCGGCGCTGCGGGCGACGCTCTCCTATGCCGGGCGCGTGGTGCGCCCCGCCGCGCAGCCGCTGCCGGTGCGCATCGGCGGGTTCGGCGGGGCCGAGGGGCTGGCGGCCTATCTGCGCGCGGAGAGGGTGACGCATCTGGTGGATGCGACGCATCCTTTTGCGGCGCGGATGAGTGCCAATGCCGTGGCCGGGGCGGCGGCGGCCGGTGTGCCGCTCATCGCGCTGACCCGGCCCGAATGGGTCGCGGGACCCGGCGACCGCTGGATCCGCGCGGCGAGCGTGGAGGCCGCGGCGGAGATGCTGGCCGAAGGGCCGCTGGCGGCGCCCGCGCGCGCGGTGTTCCTGGCGACCGGGCGCCAGCAGCTCGCGGCTTTCGCGGCGGCCGGGCAGCACCGGTATCTGGTGCGCGTGGTCGACCCGCCGGAGGGGCCGGTCCCCCTGCCCCGCTGCGAGGTGGTGCTGGCGCGCGGCCCCTTCGATGCGGCGGGCGACACCGCGCTGATGCGCGCGCATGGCATCGAGACGGTGGTGGCGAAGAATGCGGGCGGCATCGCGGCGGTGGCGAAGCTCGCGGCCGCGCGCGCGCTGGGCCTGCCGGTGATCATGATCGACCGGCCCGCGCTGCCGGAGCGGGCGGAGGCGGCGACGCCGGAGGCGGTGCTGGCCTGGCTCGGTCATGCGCCGACGGATCTCGGCGTGTAGACCGCCGCGCGCGGGCCGAGCGGGATCACGCGGGTCTGGCTGGAGCCGACGATCACGACGGTCTGCATATCGGCCATCTCGGGCGCGACCTCGGCCAGCGGCAGGACGCGGATGGTCTCGTCCGGCCGGGAGACGGCGCGGGCGAGGATGACCGGGCGCGCGCCCTCCGCCGCCTCGCGCAGGACCGCGAGGGCGCGCGCGAAGCCCTCGGGCCGCGCCTTCGAGCGCGGGTTGTAGAGCGCGATGGCGAAATCGGCCTCCACCGCGAGGCGGAGCCGGGCCTCGATGAGCGCGGCGGGCTTCAGGTTGTCGCTGAGATTGATGACGCAGAAATCGTGGCCGAGGGGCGCGCCGGCGCGGGCGGCGGCGGCGAGCATGGCGGTGACGCCCGGCAGGACGCGGATATCGACGCCGGTCCAGGCCGCAGGGCCCGCCTCGACCGCCTCGAAGACGGCCGACGCCATGGCGAAGACGCCGGGATCGCCGGAGGAGACCACCACGACCTCGGCGCCTTCGGCGGCGAGGGCCAGCGCGTGGCGGGCCCGGTCGAGCTCGACGCGGTTGTCGCTGGCATGGATCCGCGCGCCGGGGCGGGGGGTGACGCGCTCCACATAGGTCCGGTAGCCGACGATGTGGTCGGCCGCCGCCAGCGCGGCGGAGACGGCGGGGGTCACGAGATCCTCCGCCCCCGGGCCCAGGCCCGCGATGCTGAGCCGCCCGCTCATGGCCGCCGCCCCTGCCCGTGCACGAGCACGATGGAGAAGTAGGGGTGGGGATCCGCGCCGCAGTCCGTGAGCCGGCGGACGGACTGGCCCTGCATGGTGGCGTAGCAGACCACCCAGGCATCGGCGAGGCGGCCGGCGCGCTCGAGCGCGCTTCGGATCTTGGGCAGGTTGCGGCCGACCTTCATGACGACGAGCGCGTCCGCGCCGGCGGCGCGGTCGGCGAGCTGGGCCTCGCTGAGGGTGCCGGTGAGCACGGTGAGCACGTCGTCGCCCCAGGTGATCGGCACATCGGTGGCGGTCCAGGCGCCGGACATGCCGGTGACGCCGGGGATCACGACGACGGGCACGCGGTCGGCGAGGCGGGCATGCAGATGCATGAAGGAGCCGTAGAAGAACGGGTCGCCCTCGCAGAGGACGGCGATGTCCGCGCCGCCTTCGGCAAGCGCGGCAAGGCGGTCCGCCCAGCCCTCGTAGAAGCCCTTGAGGCAGGCCCTGTAGGCGGGGTCGTCGAAGGGGATCTCGGTGGTGACCGGGTATTCCATGGGGTATTCGGTGGCGTCCGCCGGGAGCATGCCCTCGACGATCCGCCGCGCCTGGCCCGCGCGCCCGGCCTTGCGGAAATAGGCGATGTGGCGGGCGGCGCGGATCAGCCGGTCCGCGCGGACGGTCATGAGATCGGCGGCGCCGGGGCCGAGGCCGACGCAGGTGACCGTTCCCGGGCCGGGGGCGCTCATTCGGCGCGGCTCGCGAGCGCGTTGACCGCGGCGACGGTGATGGCGCTGCCGCCGAGCCGGCCCTCGACGATGCAGGCGGGGGCCGGCGCGTCCTGCCAGAGCGCCTCTTTCGATTCCGCCGCGCCGATGAAGCCGACCGGGCAGCCGATGATGGCGGCGGGGCGCGGGCAGCCGGGCTCCAGCAGCATGTTGAGGAGGTGGAAGAGCGCGGTGGGCGCGTTGCCGATGGCGACGACTGCGCCCTCCAGCCGGTCGCGCCAGAGCTCGAGGGCGGCCGCGCTGCGCGTGGTGCCGAGACGCGCGGCGAGCGGGGGCACGGCCGGGTCGCGGAGCGTGCAGATCACCGGGTTCTCCGCAGGCAGGCGCGCGCGGGTGATGCCCTCGCTGACCATATGGGCGTCGCAGAGGATAGGCGCGCCGGCGGCCAGCGCCGCGCGCGCGGCGGGCGCGAAGCCCGGGCTCATGCGGATGACGCCCGCGAGCCCCACATCGCCGCAGGCATGGATCATGCGCACCGCGACGGGCTCCTCCTCGGCGTCGAAGCGCGCCAGCGCCGCCTCGGCGCGGATGGTAGCGAAGGAGCGGCGGTAGATCTCAGCGCCGTCGGTCTCGTAGCGATGCGGCATCACCGTCCCTCGAAGAAGGCCAGGGCTTCGGCGGCGCTGAGACCCGTGGCGACCGGCGCGGCGGCCACATCGCCGTCGCGCACGATGTCGAAGTAGCCGGAGCGGCCGATCAGCGTCCAGTCCGCCGGCGCCGAGCGCGCGCAGCCCTTGGCGCAGCCCGAGACATGGAGGCTGCCGGCGATGCGGGGGGCGAGGCTGCGGGCGAGTGCGCGGGTGGCGACGCTGGCGCTGGAGCAGGCGGGCGCGCCGGGGCAGGCATCGACGGCGAGGAGGCGGGCCTCCGCGGGGCCGAGGAAGTCGGCCGGCAGGGGGGCCGCGGCGGCGCCCTCCAGAACGAGGAGGCGCCAGGGGGTGATCCGCAGCGCCCGTGCGCCCGTGGCGGCGATCACCCGGGAGAGTGCGGGCGCTGTGGTCTGGCCGAAGGGCAGGCCGAGCGCCAGGCCGCGGGCCGCACCGGCGGGGCCGACCGACGTGGGGCCCGGGCGGAGGGGCGCGGCGCAGGCGGCCGGTTCCGCGCCATGGCCCGCCGGCAGGCGCGCGCCGGCGGCGAGGTGGCGGCGCATCCGCCCGGCCGCGGCCCCGCCGCTGGCGAGAAACCAGCGCGCGAGGTCGAGCGCGGCCTGGGGCGCATCCGCGGCGGTGACGGGTCGGCCGGCGGTCGCGCCGTCGGCGCGCAGGATGAGGCCGCCCTCGGCCGCGCGCTCGATGCGGATATCGGCGGGAATGTCGGCGAGGGCGCGCGCCTCGCCCGCATCGACGGCGACGCCGAATTTCGCGGGCAGCGCAGGCGCGCGGTAGGGCAGCGCCTCCAGCGCGGTCGCGATCCGGTCCGTATCGTCGCCCGGCGCCCAGAGGGGCGCGCAGAGGAGGTTGAGACGGCCCTCCGCCGCGGCATCCGGCGGCACGAGCGCGAGGGCGTCGAGGGCGGCGAGGAGCGGGGCGTGGGCGGCCTCGGCCACACCGCGGAGCTGGAGATTGCCGCGCCGGGTGATCTCCAGGATGCCGTTGCCGAAGCGGCCGGCGGCATCGGCGAGGCCGAGCGCCTGCACGGCGGTGAGGCGCGCGCGGACGGGGCGGATGCGCACCACCAGCCCGTCGCCCGAGAGCATGGGCCGGTGGGCGCTGGGGCACCAGCCCTTGCGGCGGGAGGGTTGGGTCATGCTTTGGCCTCGACTGGGGCCTCGAGTGGGGCTTCGACTGGGGCCTCGAGCGTGGCGAGGATGGAGTTGCGCCGCGTCTGCCAGAGCCCGGCCTCGCGCAGGGCAGCGAAGGTGGCGCGCATGGCAGCGAGCGCTTCGGGGTTCGCCTCGGCGAGGAAGGCGGTCACGTCCTCCGAGCCGAGCGTGGCGTCGTGGTAGAGATCGAAGAGATGTGGCTCGACCAGGCGCGCGAGATGGGCGAAGGCGGCGAGATGGTCGAGCGTGGCCGCGATCTCGGCGCCGCCGCGGAAGCCGTGGCGCATCATGCCGGCGATCCAGGCCGGGTTGGCGGCGCGGGCGCGCACGGTGCGGGCGATCTCCTCGCGCAGGCTCCGCGCCTTGAGGGCGGCGGGGTCGGTCGCGTCGATATGGTAGAGCGCCGCCTGCGCGCCGCCGAGCCGGGCGCGGGCGGCGGCGAAACCCGCCTCGTGGGAGGCATAGTCCGCCGCGGTCAGAAGGTCGGTCTCCGGCAGGTCCTGCAGGTGGACGAAGGCCTGGGCGGCGGCGACGCGGGCTTCGATGCCGGCGCGGTCGGGCGCGTCTGCGGCATCGAAGGCGTGGGCGCTGGCGGCGAGCCAGGCCTCGCCGGCGGCGGCGCGGGCGGCCTCGCTGTAATCGCCCGCGGAGAGGTTGGCGTCGATGCCGTAGGTGCCCGGCGCGGGGCCGTAGACGCGCGCGCCGGGGTCGCGGCCGGCGAAGGGGTTCCACTCCACCGGCTCGTCGCGCCCGGCCAGCGCCCGCACCGCCTGGCCGAAGAGCGCCATCTGCTGGGCGAAGACGTCGCGGAAGAGGCCGGAGACGCGGAGCGTGACATCGACGCGCGGATGGTCGAGCTCGGTGATCGGCAGGACGGTGATGCCGCCGACGCGCTCGCTGCCCTCGTCCCAGACCGGGGAGACGCCCATGAGGTGGAGCGCCATGGCCAGCTCCTCGCCGGCGGTGCGCATGGTGGCCGAGCCCCAGAGATCGACGACGAGCCGGGCGAGCGGCTCGCCTTCGTCCTGCAGGTGGCGGCGCAGCAGCTCTTCGGCGAGGCGGACGCCCTGGGCATGCGCGGCGCGCGAGGGCACGGCGCGCGGATCGGTGGTGTAGAGGTTGCGCCCGGTGGGCAGCACATCCAGCCGTCCGCGATGAGGCGAGCCGGAGGGCCCCGGCGCCACGCGGCGCCCGGCCAGCGCATCGAGCAGGCCACGGCGCTCGGCGGCGGCGCAGTCGCGCTCGGGGAAGGCGGTGGAGGCGCGGGCGAAGACGTGCAGGCCGTCCCCGAACTGGCTGTCCTTCACGTCGCAGACGAAGCGGTCGATGCGGGTGATCGCCTCGAGCGGGCAATCGGTGGCGGCGAGGCCGAGATCGGCCTCGAGGCCGACGGCGCGCGCCTCCTCGCGGATATCGCCCTGCAGCCGGTCGCGCCGGGCCGGATCGAGGCCGTCGGCGTTGGAGAACTCGTCGAGCAGCGCTTCGAGGCGGGAGAGCGGCGCCGCGGGGCCGGCGCGGCGGAGCGGCGGGGGCACATGGCCGATGGTGACCGCGCCGATGCGCCGCTTGGCCTGCGCGGCCTCGCCGGGATCGTTCACGATGAAGGGGTAGATGACCGGGAGCGCGCCCGTCAGCCGCTCTGGCCAGCAGGTATCGGAGAGCGCGGCGGATTTGCCGGGGAGCCATTCGAGCGTGCCATGGGCGCCGAGATGGAGCATGGCGTCGAGCCCGCGGCTCTGGAGCCAGAGATAGAAGGCCGCATAGGCGTGGCGCGGCACACGGGCGAGGTCGTGGTAGCTGTCCTTGCGGTCCGCCGTCTCGCCGCGCTCGGGCTGGAGGGCGACGAGGACGTTGCCCTGCCAGAAGGCCGGGAAGTGGAGCGCACCGTCGCGGGCGGCGGGGTCCTCCTCCGGCGCGCCCCAGGCCTCGGCGATGGCGCGGCGCATCCCGGCGGGCAGCGTGGCGAGGGCGGCGCGGTAGTCGGCGATCGGCCAGGCGAGGGTGTCGCGGCCGAGGGGGGCTGCGAGCGCGGCGGGCGCGGTGGCATAGCCCTCGGCGGCGAGGTCCTCGAGGATCGCCTCGGCCGAGGCGATGGCGTCGAGCCCGATGGCGTGCGCGCGCTGCCAGGCCTTGCCGGGATAGGAGGAGAGGACGAGCGCGAGGCGGCGCGCCGCGGCGGGCCTGGCGGCCAGTGCTGTCCAGCCGGCGATGCGGCGGGCGGTGGCCCCGATCCGGTCGGGCTCGGCCGCGTGGGTCCAGCGGGCGAATTCGAGGGCCGGATCGCGGCGCCCGGGCTGCTTGAAGGAGACGACGCCCGCGAAGACGCGCCCGTCCACCTCCGGCAACACCACATGCATGGCGAGATCGGCCGGGGAGAGGCCGCGATCGGAGCCCGCCCAGGCCTCGCGCGGGGCGGTGGAGAGCGCGACCTGGAAGACGGGGACGCCGGCGGCGTCGAGCGGCGTGGCGCCCGCGCGGTCGCGCGCCGAGAAGGCGGTGGCGTTGACGATGGCCGCGGGCGCGAGGGCCGCGACCCAGCGGCGGAGCCAGGCGGCGGCCTCGGGCGCCTTGAGCGACGGCGCAAAGAGGCCGGTGGCCGCGAAGCCTTCGCCTTCCAGGCGCTCGATGAGGGCGCGGACCGGGTCGAGATCGGCCGCGGTGAGGTAGGAGCGGTAGAAGACGACGAGCACGCGGGGCCGGGCGGGCGCGGCCATGAGCGCGGCGGCCGGGCAGGCGAGGCCCGCGGCCGGGGTCCAGGCGCCGACCGGGCCGAGGCCCTTCGCGCCGCGCACGGGTGCGGCGTAGAGCCCCGCGGCCAGCGCGAGCTGGGCGAGCGCCGCCTGGGTCGCGACCGGGCCGCCCGCGTCGCAGAGCGTCTTCAGGCGGTGGAGCGTGGAGGCGGGTACGGTGGAGGCCGCGTCGAGCTGCGGATCGGGCCGGCCGTCGGCGGGCAGGACCGCGAGGGCGATCCCCTCGCGCGCGGCGAGCCAGGCGATCTGCTGGAGCCCGTAGGACCAGTAGGCCGCGCCCCCGATCAGGCGCACGAGGATGCCCTTCGCACCGGCGAGGGTGCGCTCGATATAGGTGTCGACCGAGAGCGGGTGGCGCAGCGCGGAGATGTTGGCGAGGCGGAGGGTGGGGAGGGCCTGCCCCTCTGCCTGCCCCCGGTGCCAGCCGGCCGAGAAGGCGCCGAGATCGCTGTCCGAATAGGACAGCACGACGAGATCGGCCGGCGACTGCCCGAGATCGGTCGGCGCGTCGGTCTCCTCGAGCCCGTGGCTCTCGCGAAAGACGACATGCATGACCGGGCGGCCCTCTCAGCCGAGCAGGACGGCGCGGACGGCCGCGGGGTCGAGCGCGTCGTGCTCGGCAATCACCACGAGACGGCTCCGGCGGGGCTCGTCCGCGCCCCAGGGCCGGTCGAACTGGCTGCGCACGCGCGCGCCGACCGCCTGCACCGTGAGGCGCATCGGCTTGCCCGCGACGGCGACATGGCCCTTAACGCGCAGGATGTCCTGCGCGCGCGCGAGCTCGACGATGCGGGCCTCGAGCGCCTTCGGGTCGGTCTGCTCGGGCAGCTCGACGACGATGCTCTCGAAGTCCTCGTGGTCGTGGTCGTCGTGATGGTCGTGATGCGAGGGGCGGGCCTCCAGATCGTCCTCCGCCGCCGCGCCGAGGCCGAGGATGAGGCGCGGATCGATCTCGCCCTCGCGCATATCGACCATGGGCAGCGGGCGCGGGGCCTCGGCGGCGATGGCGGCGCGGGCCTTGGCCACCCCGTCCGCGCCGGCGAGATCGGTCTTGGTGAGCAGGATGATGTCGGCGCAGGCGATCTGGTCCTCGAAGACCTCCGAGAGCGGGGTCTCGTGGTCGAGGCTCTCATCGGCGGCGCGCTGGGCCTCCACGCGCTCGACATCCGGTGCGAAGCGGCCGGCGGCGACCGCCTCGGCATCGGCGAGCGCGATCACCCCGTCCACGGTGATGCGCGAGCGGATGGCCGGCCAGTCGAAGGCCTTCAGGAGCGGCTTCGGCAGGGCGAGGCCGGAGGTCTCGATCAGGATGTGATCGGGCCGCGGCTCCATGGCCATGAGCTGCTCGATGGTGGGGATGAAATCATCCGCGACCGTGCAGCAGATGCAGCCATTGGCGAGCTCGAGGATGTTCTCCGCCGGGCAGGTCTCGTCGGCGCAGGCGCGCAGGATCTCGCCATCGACGCCCACATCGCCGAACTCGTTGACGACGACCGCGAGGCGCTTGCCCTGCGGGTTGAGCAGCAGATGCCGGATCATGGTGGTCTTGCCGGCGCCGAGAAAGCCGGTGATGACCGTGACGGGGGTTTTCTCGAGATCAGGCATCGGCGGCCTCCAGCGGCGGGATGCGCGCAATGCAGTTGCGCTTGAAGTGCTCGGGGCGCTCGCGCCAGGGGACGAGCCCGTCGGCACTGGCGGCGTAGCGCGCCACGCCGTCGAGCAGGGTGGGCACATCGGCCTCGGGCGCGAAATTGCCGTAGACATAGGTCCAGCGCGGCCCGCCCCGGAGGGCGACCGTGCAGCCGCGCGAACAGTTGGAGAGGCACTCCACGACGCGCAGGCTCACGCCCTCGGGCAGGCCCTCGGCGGCGACGCGCTCGGCGAGGACCGCGCCGGGGCGCGGCGCGTCCGGGTCGCCATCCGGGCGCTTGCAGGTCGCGCAGATCAGGAGTTCGACGGGAGCGTTCAAGGCAACCTCCGCTTGGCGCCGATGGGCCTGTGGCCAGGTGTCAAACTGGGCGGGGAAAGCGCACGGAGCGGCACAGCCTACCGGTCCGCCACCGGATCACCCCGCCCGGTGTCGTCTCAGTTGCTGGCAGGTCTCCCGGCTCCCGGATATCGGCACCTCTCGGTGCCGGCGTCCGCCCCCCTTCCCGGTGCCGCAGACGCGGACATCCAGTGGGTGTGAGCGGCCTCTCCGGTCACGGTCGCGGGGGCGGCTGCCTTGGGGCCGAGGCCCTTGTGCATTCCCTCTTCGTCTGTCTAGGACAGACACCAGCCCGCTATCGATGCGCTGGACGGCAAGGGGTGTCAAGGGACGGAACGCCGAATGACGGACGAGCAGGACGCCGCGCGCCATCGCGAGAAGATGCAGAAGATCGCCCGCGCGCGCGATGCGATGATGGCGACGAAATCGGGCGAGAAGGGCCTGGTGATCGTCCATACCGGCAAGGGCAAGGGCAAGAGCACGGCGGCCTTCGGGATGATCTTCCGCTGCATCGCCAACGCCATGCCCTGCGCGGTGGTGCAGTTCATCAAGGGCGGGATGGATACCGGCGAGCGGCGGCTGATCGAGGAGCGGTTCTCCGATCTCTGCGCCTTTCACACCATGGGCGAGGGCTTCACCTGGGTGACGCAGGACAAGGCGCGCGACATGGAGATGGCCGCGGCCGGCTGGGAGACGGCGAAGGGGCTGATCCGGGACCCGGAGATCCGTATGGTGCTGCTCGACGAGATCAACATCGCGCTGCGCTACGGGTATCTGGAGGCCGCTGACATCGTGGCCTTTCTCGCCGCGGAGAAGCCGCCGATGACGCATGTGGTGCTGACCGGGCGCAACGCGCCCGAGGCGCTGATCGAGGCGGCGGATCTGGTGACGGAGATGACTCTGGTGAAGCACCCGTTCCGCGAGCAGGGCATCAAGGCGCAGATCGGCGTGGAGTTCTGAGGCGCGCCATGGCCCGCGCGATCATGATCCAGGGCACCGGCTCGAATGTCGGCAAGTCCATGCTGGTGGCGGGGCTCTGCCGGGTCGCGCGGCGGCGCGGGCTGCGGGTGGCGCCCTTCAAGGCCCAGAACATGTCGAACAACGCCGCCGTGACGGAGGATGGCGGGGAGATCGGGCGCGCCCAGGCGCTGCAGGCGATGGCGTCCGGGCTGGCGCCGAGCGTGCATATGAACCCCGTGCTCCTGAAGCCCGAGACCGAGACCGGCGCGCAGGTGATCGTGCAGGGCAGGCGCTTCGCGACGGCGCGCGCACGCGAATACGGTGCCTTGAAGCGGACGCTGCTGCCGCGGGTGCTGGAGAGCTTCGCGCGGCTGTCGGAGGGCGCGGATCTGGTCATCGTGGAGGGCGCGGGCAGCCCGGCGGAGGTCAATCTGCGCGCGGGCGATATCGCCAATATGGGCTTTGCCCGGGCCGCCGGGGTGCCGGTGGTGCTGGTCGGCGATATCGACCGCGGCGGCGTGATCGCGCAGATCGTGGGCACCCGGGCGGTGATCGACCCGGAGGATGCCGCGCTGATCCGCGGCTTTCTGGTGAACAAGATGCGCGGCGATCCGCGCCTCTTCGACGACGGCTATGCCTTCATCGCCGAGCGGACAGGCTGGCAGGGGCTGGGGGTGGTGCCCTGGTTCGCCGAGGGCGCCGAGCTGCCGGCGGAGGACGCGCAGGATCTGCGCCAGGGGCGCCAGGACGGGCCGGTGCGGATCGTCTGCCCGCAGATCTCGCGGATCGCGAATTTCGACGACCTCGATCCGCTGCGGCTGGAGCCCGGGGTGTCGCTGGAGATCGTGCCGCCCGGGCGCGCGCTGCCGGGCGATGCGGATCTGGTGATCCTGCCCGGCGCGAAGTCGACGCGCGGGGATCTGGCCTTTCTGCGCGCGCAGGGCTGGGACGTGGATCTGACGGCGCACCGGCGCCGCGGCGGGCGGATCCTGGGGCTATGCGGAGGCTACCAGATGCTCGGCCGCTCGGTCGCCGATCCCGAGGGGATCGAGGGGCCGGCGGGGGAGACGCCGGGGCTCGGGTTCCTGGATGTGGAAACGGTGATGATCCCGGAGAAGCGGCTCGCGCGCGTGACGGCGCGGCACTGCGGGACCGGCGCGGCGGTGGAGGGCTACGAGATCCATATCGGCCGGACCGAAGGCCCCGACCGCGCGCGCCCCATGCTGGAGATCGCCGGGGCGCCGGAGGGGGCGGTCTCGGCGGATGGGCGGGTGATGGGGAGCTACCTGCACGGCATGTTCGGCGCGGATGCGTTCCGTCGCGCCTTTCTCGCCGGGCTCGGCGCGCCGGCCTCGACGCTCGCCTATGGCGCGCGGATCGAGGCGGTGGCGCCGATCAACACCTGGAACCCCGCCCGGAGGATCGAGCTGGAAGACGGCTCGCGGATCACCTTCGACGCGATCACCACGG
>JBCBWF010000046.1:0-20198 GCA_039817245.1 Pseudomonadota bacterium
CCTGCGTTGCCGCGCCCGTGGGCGCGCCGAGCGCCGCGCCAGCGGGATCACCCGGGGGAGCACCTGCCGGGGGGGCACCTGTAGGAGCGTCGCTTTCGTCCATCTGCCATCTCCGCTTCGCCTGCACACCCCTAGATGGACGCTCGCCTCGCGCGCAGATCTGCCGATTTCGTCCTTAAACCGCGAAAAGGCGACATCCCGTGTCGCAGCCCGGCTGAACGGTCGCCGCTTCGTCCGTGACACGGCCCGGCACGGCTCGTATAGACGGGCGAGCGATGGAGCGGATTTCACATTTCCCATGAGCGAGACTGCCCAGCCCAGCCCGGCCGACGCGTCGCCGCCGATGGCAGCCCCGGCGCTGCATGAGACCTGCCTGATCGTCGATTTCGGCAGCCAGGTCACCCAGCTGATCGCCCGGCGGCTGCGCGAGAGCGGGATCTACTGCGAGATCCATCCCTTCGACCGGGTGGACGACGCGCTGATCGACCGGCTGGCGCCGCGCGCGGTGATCCTCTCGGGCGGCCCGGCCTCGGTGGAGGACGACGGGAGCCCGCGCGCGCATCCGCGCCTCTTCGCGCTCGGCGTGCCGGTGCTCGGCATCTGCTACGGCCAGATGGTGATGGTGCATCAGCTCGGCGGGCGGGCCGAGGGCGGGCATCACCGCGAGTTCGGCCGGGCGGAAGTGACGCTCTCCGAGCCCTCCGCGCTGTTCGAGGGCGTGGCGGAGGCCGGCGGCTCGACCGAGGTGTGGATGAGCCATGGCGACCGGGTGACCGCGCTGCCGGAGGGGTTCCGCGTGCAGGGCGCCTCGCCCAATGCGCCCTTCGCCGTGCTCGGCGATCCCGGGCGGCGGTTCTACGGCGTGATGTTCCATCCGGAGGTGGTGCATACGCCGGCGGGCGCGCAGCTTCTCAAGAACTTCACCCACGGCATCGCCGGCATGTCCGGGGACTGGACGATGGCCGCCTATCGCGAGCAGGCGGTGGCGCAGATTCGTGCGCAGGTGGGCTCGGAGCGGGTGATCTGCGGGCTCTCCGGCGGGGTGGACAGCACGGTGACCGCGGTGCTGATCCACGAGGCGATCGGCGACCAGCTCACCTGCGTGTTCGTGGATACCGGCATGCTGCGCGCGGGCGAGGCGGATGAGGTTGTCTCGCTCTTTCGCGACCGCTTCAACGTGCCGCTCGTCCATGCCGACGAGAGCGAGCGGTTTCTCGGCGCGCTGGCGGGGGTGACCGACCCGGAGGAGAAGCGCAAGACGATCGGGCGCCTCTTCATCGAGGTCTTCGAAGGCCATGCGCGGGCCTCGGGCGATGCGGCCTTCCTGGCGCAGGGCACGCTCTATCCGGATGTGATCGAGAGCGTCTCGGTCTCCGGCGGGCCCTCGGTCACCATCAAGAGCCACCACAATGTGGGCGGGTTGCCGGAGCGGATGAAGCTGAAGCTGGTGGAGCCGCTGCGCGAGCTCTTCAAGGACGAGGTGCGCGCCCTCGGCGCCGAGCTCGGCCTCGAGCACCGGCTGACCGGGCGCCACCCCTTCCCCGGCCCCGGCCTCGCGATCCGCTGCCCCGGCGAGATCACGCGCGAGAAGCTCGACATCCTGCGCGCGGCAGACACCATCTTCCTGGAGGAGATCCGCGCGGCAGGGCTCTACGACACGATCTGGCAGGCCTTCGCCGTGCTCCTGCCGGTGCGCAGCGTCGGCGTGATGGGCGACGGGCGGACCTATGAGCATGTCTGCGCGCTGCGCGCCGTCACCTCGGTCGACGGCATGACGGCCGACTACTTTCCGTTCCCCCACGACCTTCTCGGCCGCATGGCGGCGCGGATCATCAACGAGGTCCGGGGCATCAACCGCGTGGTCTACGACATCACTTCGAAACCGCCGGGGACCATCGAATGGGAATGATCGGCAGGCTGATCTGGACGCTGGCGAAGGCGGGTCTCGCCGCGATGCTCATCACCATGAGCGGGGTCTATGCGGCCGAGACCATCGCGGCCTCGCAGAACGCGGCCGGGCGGGTGCCGAACGACGCCTATGACGCGGTGATCGTGCTGGGCGGCGGGATGGATCCGGATGTGTCGCTCAACTATGTGGGCCGCACGCGCGCGGATCTGGCGGCCTGGGCGCTCTTCTCGGGCAAGGCGAAGGCCGCGATCTTCACCGGTGCGCTGGTGGGCTATGACGGGCCGGAGAGCGAGGCCTTCCTGATGCGCCAGCGCGCGCTCGGCGCCGGGGTCTCGGTCGATCAGCTCTATGTGGAGCCGCAGGCGACGACGACGCTGGAGAACCTGCGCTTCGCCTTCGCGATGGGCGACGCGCAGGGCTTCACGCGCTACGCGATCGTCACGGATGCCTTCCATCTGCCGCGCGCCATGGCGCTGGCCTCGTTCCTCGGGCGCGATGTGGGCGGGATCGCCGCCACGGGCGTGCGCGATCTCGGCGGCTTTCACCGCGTGGGCTACATGCTGCGCGAGGCGATGGCCTGGTGGTACAATCTCGGCAAGGCGGCGGCCTGGACCGTGCTCGGCACCGCGGGCTGGAGCGAGGCGGAGATCGGCGAGGTGGTGCGGTGAGCCAGCCTGCCGGGGGCCTCGCAACGGCTCCTACCAGCGCGCCGAGCACCGTCAGCCTCTGGGCGGTGGCGTGGATGGCGAGCGCCATCCTCTTCTTCGGAGCGATGGCGATTGCGGGGCGGGAGCTCTCCGCCGAACTCGATACCTTCGAGATCATGGCCTATCGCTCGGCCATCGGGCTGCCCTTCATCGTGGCCGCGGTCTGGTACCACGGCGACTGGCGGACGCTGGCGACGGACCAGCCGCGCGAGCATGTGGTGCGCAATGTCATCCACTTCGCGGGGCAGAATTTCTGGTTCTATGGCGTGGCGGTGCTGCCGCTGGCGCAGCTCGTGGCGCTGGAATTCACCAGCCCCATCTGGGTGATCCTGCTCGCGCCCCTGCTGCTCGGCGAGCGGCTGACGCGGCCGGGGATAATCGCGGCCGCGCTCGGTTTTCTCGGCATGCTGGTGGTGGCACGGCCAGGCTTATCGCCCATCGAGGCGGGGCATGGCGCGGCGCTGGCGGCCGCCCTCGGCTTCGCGCTCACCAACATCATGACCAAGCGGCTCTCGCGGCGGGACGGGACGCTCTGCATCCTGTTCTGGATGACGCTCAGCCAGCTCCTGATGGGCCTTCTCTGCGCAGCGCCCGGCGGCATCACGCTGGTCTCTTGGGCGCTCGTGCCGTGGACGCTCTTCGTCGGCATCTGCGGGCTCATGGCGCATCTGTCGCTCACCCGCGCGCTGACGCTGGCGCCGGCGATCATCGTGGCGCCAATGGAGTTCATGCGCCTTCCCGCCATCGCCGTGGCCGGCATGCTGCTCTACGGCGAGCCGCTGGAGGTGGCGGTGTTCGTGGGCGGTGCGCTCATCCTCGCGGGCAACATCGTGAATATCCGCGCGCGGTCGGCGGCATGAGCGGGCCTGAGCGGCCGCTGGCGGACCGCGCCGCCTCCGACGCGCTGGTCTTCGACCGCGAGGCGGGGCTGGAGCGGCTGCTCGAGATCATGGCGCGACTGCGGGCCGAGGACGGCTGCCCCTGGGACCGCGAGCAGAGCTGGGAGACCATCGCCCCCTACACGGTGGAGGAGGCCTGCGAGGTGGCCGAGGCCATCGCAGGCGGCGATGTGGCGGGGCTGGCGGACGAGCTCGGCGATCTCCTGCTGCAGGTCGTCTATCATGCGCGCATCGGCGAGGAGGCCGGGGCGTTTGCGATGCAGACCGTGATCCGCGCAATCTCCGACAAGATGCTCCGCCGCCACCCCCATGTCTTCGGCCGCGAGCCCGGCGGCGAACGGGCGGATCCGGCGAGCGTCGACTGGGAGGCGATCAAGGCGGAGGAACGGGCCGAGCGCGGCGAGCGGCGCGAGAGCGCGCTCGACGGGGTGCCGGGCGGCCTGCCCGCCCTTGCGCGCGCGCTCAAGCTCACCCGGAAGGCCGCCCGCGTGGGCTTCGACTGGTCGGACCCGCGCGATGTGCTGGCGAAGATGGCGGAGGAGGCCGAGGAGCTGGTGGTCGAGATCGACCGGCGCGATTCGGCCAAGACAGCGGAGGAGTACGGCGACCTCCTCTTCGTGATGGTCAATCTGGGCCGGCATCTCGATGTGGAGCCGGAGACGGCGCTGCGCGGGGCCAACGCCAAGTTCGAACGCCGCTTCCGCGCGATCGAGGCCGCGCTGGCGGAGGAGGGGCGCGGACCTGCCGAGGCCAGCCTCGAGGAGATGGAAACGCTCTGGCAGCAGGCAAAGGCGGCGGAGCGCGGCACGGGCTAGCGGCGCGCAGCGCGCCGGGAAGCGGCCTTGCGGCATCGCGCCTTTACGCTGCCCCTGCTGCCGGCTACACCGCGGCCACCACACGGACGCTGCGAGGGAGCCCTCCGATGACCGCCATCGTCGACATCACCGCCCGCGAAATTCTCGACAGCCGAGGCAACCCCACCGTGGAGGTGGATGTGTCCCTCGAGAGCGGCGCCACGGGGCGTGCCGCGGTGCCCTCCGGCGCCTCGACCGGCGCGCATGAGGCGGTGGAACTGCGCGACGGCGATCCGGCGCGCTATCTCGGCAAGGGCGTGCGCAAGGCAGTGGACGCGGTCAACGGCGAGATCTTCGAGGCGCTCGCCGGGGTGGACGCGCTCTCGCAGAAGGCCATCGACGCGATGATGATCGAGCTCGACGGCAATTCCAACAAGGGCCGGCTGGGGGCGAACGCTATCCTCGGCGTCTCGCTCGCCGTGGCCAAGGCGGCGGCGGACGCTTCCGGTCTGCCGCTCTATCGCTATGTGGGCGGGGTTTCGGCCGCGACGCTGCCGGTGCCGATGATGAACATCCTGAACGGCGGCGAGCACGCGGACAACCCGATCGACATCCAGGAATTCATGGTGATGCCGACAGGGTTTGACACCTTCTCCGAGGCGCTGCGCGCCGGTGCCGAGGTGTTCCAGACCCTGAAGAAGGAGCTGAAGGCGGCCGGGCACAACACCAATGTGGGCGATGAGGGCGGGTTCGCGCCCAATATCGGCTCCGCCCGTGAGGCGCTTGATTTCATTATGAAAGCCGTCGAGAAGGCGGGGTACAAGCCGGGCGAGAACATGCATCTCGCGCTCGACGCCGCCTCGACCGAGTTCTTCGACGCCGAGGCGCAGCTCTACAAGCTGAAGGGCGAGGGGCTGGAGCTCGGCAGCGGGGAGATGGCGAGCTACCTGCAGCAGCTTGTGACCGACTACCCCATCATCTCCATCGAGGACGGGATGGCGGAGGACGACTGGGACGGCTGGGCGGTGCTGACGGATGTGATCGGCAAGCGCTGCCAGCTGGTCGGCGACGATCTCTTCGTGACCAATGTGGAGCGGCTCGGCCAGGGCATCTCCCTCGGTACCGCCAATTCGGTGCTGGTGAAGGTGAACCAGATCGGCAGCCTCACGGAGACGCTCGACACCGTGCATATGGCGCATACGGCGCACTACACCGCCGTGATGTCCCACCGCTCGGGCGAGACGGAGGACGCGACTATCGCCGATCTCGCGGTGGCCACCAATTGCGGACAGATCAAGACGGGCTCGCTCGCGCGCTCCGACCGGCTGGCGAAGTACAATCAGCTCCTGCGCATCGAAGAGGAGCTGGGTGGCGCGGCGCGCTACGCCGGCAGCTCGGTTCTGCCACGCGGCGATGCGTGAGAGCCACAGTAGCAGCCCGTCATCGCGGCTAGTGTAGCAGCAAAAGCTTTGCTATTTCTCGAACGACGACTTAGCCTCTGACGGCGTCAGGGGGAGTTGTAGTTCGTGAGCAGGCTCGACTGGAAGCAAGCGCTGGTGCCCGGGATCTATATCCTGCTCGCCGGCATCGCCCTCGTCTTCGTGCACAGCGCGGTGGAGGGCGAGCGGGGCCTGCGCGCACTGAACGAGGCGGAGGCGCAGAAGGCGGCGCTGCAGCGTGAGCTTGCGGTGGCCCAGGCCGAACGCGCCGAGGTCGCCAACCGCGTGCGCCGGCTCGGCGAGGCTTATCTCGATCTCGACCTCCTGGACGAGCGCGCCAGGGCGGTGCTCGGCCTCGCGCGACCCGGCGAAGTGTTGATCCGGCAGTAGCGCATCGAGGCCTCGGAGAGGCCATGGGGCACTTGCTGGCCCCGCGCTCTTTCTCCATCCTGCGACGGAATGGCCGACGAAGAGAGCCGGCAGACCACGGCCCCGGCCGAGCCGGGCGACACCGGCCCTATGGGAGGATCGCATGAGCATACCAGCCCCGGAACGCTCCGGCGCGGCAGAGCCTGCGCATGAGCTGCGTCCCAACAGCCCCTCGCCCGAGCAGCTGACGGATTTCTACCGCGACATGCTGCTGATCCGCCGCTTCGAGGAGAAGGCGGGCCAGCTCTACGGCATGGGGCTGATCGGCGGCTTCTGCCATCTCTACATCGGCCAGGAGGCGGTGGTGGTCGGGCTGCAGAGCCAGTGCCGCGAGGGCGATCAGGTGATCACCTCCTACCGCGACCACGGGCACATGCTGGCCGCCGGCATGGACCCCGGCGGGGTGATGGCGGAGCTCACCGGCCGCGAGGGTGGCTACTCCAAGGGCAAGGGCGGCTCGATGCACATGTTCAGCCGCGAAGCCGCCTTCTATGGCGGGCACGGGATCGTGGGCGCGCAGGTGCCGCTCGGCGCGGGCCTCGCCTTCGCCAACCGCTACCGGGGCAACGGGCTCGTCTCGCTCACCTATTTCGGCGATGGCGCCGCGAACCAGGGCCAGGTCTACGAGACCTTCAACATGGCCGCGCTCTGGGATCTGCCCTGCGTCTTCGTCATCGAGAACAACAAATACGCCATGGGCACGGCCCAGCAGCGCTCCACCTCCAGCCACGAGCTCTACCGCCGGGGCGCGGCCTTCGGGATCGCGGGCGAGGAAGTGGACGGGATGGACGTGATCGCCGTCGCCGAGGCCGGCGCGCGCGCCATCGCACACTGCCGCAGCGGCAAGGGCCCCTACATCCTCGAATGCATGACCTATCGCTATCGCGGCCACTCCATGTCGGACCCCGCGAAGTACCGCACACGCGACGAGGTCTCGAAGATGCGCGAGACCCGCGACCCGATCGAGCAGCTGAAGCGGCTGATGCTGGACCAGGGCGTGGCGGATGACGACGCGCTGAAGGAGATCGACAAGGCCGTGAAGGTGCGGATCAACGAAGCCGCCACCTTCGCCCAGGACAGCCCGGAGCCCGCGACGGACGAGCTCTGGACCGACATCTATGCCTGAGCGGGGGACGCGATGACGATCCAGGTACTCATGCCCGCCCTTTCGCCGACCATGGAGGAGGGCAAGCTCGCCCGCTGGACGGTGAAGGAGGGCGACAGCGTCGCGGCCGGCGACATCATCGCCGAGATCGAGACGGACAAGGCGACCATGGAGGTCGAGGCGGTGGATGAGGGCCGCATCGGCCGGCTGCTCGTGGCCGAGGGCACGGAGGCGGTGAAGGTGAACACGCCGATCGCGCTCCTGCTGGAGGAGGGCGAGGCGGAGCCCGCGATGGAGCCTGCTGCCACCCCTGCCCCCGCCGCCGCGCCGGAGTCGGCCCCGGCAGCCGCCCCGCCTGCTGCCAGCGCGCCGCCGGCGGCCGCGATGCCGGTGGCGGCGCTCGTCGCGGACTGGCCCGAAGGCACCGCGATGCGCACCCAGACCGTGCGCGAGGCGCTGCGCGACGCCATGGCCGAGGAGATGCGCCGCGATGGCGAGGTGTTCGTGATGGGCGAGGAGGTGGCCGAGTATCAGGGCGCCTACAAGATCACCCAGGGCTTGCTCGACGAGTTCGGCGACCGCCGCGTGATCGACACGCCGATCACCGAGCATGGCTTCGCCGGCATCGGCGTGGGCGCAGCCTTTGCGGGCCTGAAGCCGATCGTGGAGTTCATGACCTTCAACTTCGCCATGCAGGCGATCGACCAGATCATCAACTCCGCGGCCAAGACGCTCTATATGTCCGGCGGCCAGATGGGGTGTCCCATCGTTTTCCGCGGCCCGAACGGGGCGGCGGCGCGCGTCGCCGCGCAGCACAGCCAGGACTATGCGGCCTGGTACAGCCACATCCCCGGCCTCAAGGTGGTGCAGCCCTACACGGCGGCGGACTTCAAGGGCCTCCTGAAATCGGCCGTGCGCGATCCCAACCCGGTGATTTTCCTCGAGAACGAAATCCTCTACGGGCGCAGCTTCGAGGTGCCCGAGATCGAGGACTTCACCGTGCCGCTCGGGCGCGCGCGGATCGCGCGGAGCGGGGAAGACCTCACCATCGTGAGCTTCGGCATCGGGATGGGCTATGCGATGGAGGCCGCGGAACGGCTGGCGGAGGACGGGATCTCGGCGGAGGTGATCGATCTGCGCACCCTGCGCCCTCTCGACCGCGACACGGTGATCGCTTCGGTGCAGAAGACCAATCGCTGCATCACCGTTGAGGAAGGCTGGCCGGTCTGCTCCATCGGCAACCACATCTCCGCGATCCTGATGCAGGAGGCGTTCGACTGGCTCGATGCGCCCGTGCTGAACCTGACCGGCAAGGATGTGCCGATGCCCTATGCGGCCAATCTCGAGAAGCTCGCGCTCGTGACGGTGGACGAGGTGGTCACCGCCGCCCGCACCGTCTGCTACCGCTGAGGGGGCTCGGATGCCGATCAACATCCTGATGCCCGCGCTCTCGCCGACGATGGAGGAGGGCAAGCTCGCGCGCTGGACGGTGGCGGAGGGCGATACGGTCTCCTCCGGCGACGTGATCGCGGAGATCGAGACCGACAAGGCCACCATGGAGGTGGAGGCCGTGGACGAGGGGACGGTGGGCAAGCTCGTCGTCGCCGAGGGCACGGAGGCAGTGAAGGTCAACGACGTGATCGCCATCCTGCTGGAGGAGGGCGAGGACGCGGCCAGCCTCGGCGCGGCCCCTGCCGCGGCACCAGACCCTTCCGTGGCTGCGCCGGCACCGGGCCCTGCCGCGACGAACGGCGCGGCGCCGCCGGCCGAGGCTCCGGCGCCTGCCGCAGCCGCGCCGGCCCCTGCTGCGCCGAGGACGAATGGCGCGCGGGTCTTCGCCTCCCCGCTCGCCCGCCGGCTTGCAGCGAGCCATGGGCTCGACATCGCGACGATCGCCGGCAGCGGGCCCCATGGGCGGGTGGTGAAGGCGGATGTCGAGAAGGCGGCCGCTGCACCGCGGACGCCCGCCCCTGCTCCCGCCCCGGCCGAAGCTCCGGTGGCAGCCCCGGCAGCCGCCCCCGCTGCGGCACCCGCCGAGGGCATGGGTGCCGAGGCGGTGAAGGCGCTCTATGCCGGGCGCAGCTTCACCGAGGAGAGCCTCGACGGTATGCGGCGGACCATCGCGGCGCGGCTCACCGAGGCGAAGCAGACCGTGCCGCATTTCTACCTGCGCCGGCGCGTGCGGCTCGATCCGCTGCTGGCGCTGCGCAAGGACCTGAACGCCAAGGGCGAGGCGCGGGGCATCAAGCTCTCGGTCAATGACTTCATCATCAAGGCGGGCGCGCTCGCGCTCCAGCAGGTGCCGGGTGCCAACGCGGTCTGGGCCGGCGACCGCGTGCTGCGCTTCGAGGCCTCGGATGTCGCGGTGGCGGTTGCGATCGAGGGCGGGCTTTTCACGCCGGTTCTGCGCGATGCGCATGCGAAGTCGCTCTCCGCACTCTCCGCAGAGATGAAGTCGCTGGCCGAGCGGGCGCGGGCGCGGCGACTGGCGCCTGCGGACTATCAGGGCGGCAGCTTCGCGATCTCCAATCTCGGGATGTTCGGGATCGAGAATTTCGATGCGGTGATCAACCCGCCGCACGGCTCCATCCTCGCCGTGGGCGCCGGCATGGCGGAGCCGGTGGTGACGGACGGGGCCGTGGCGGTGGCGACGATGATGTCTGTCACGCTCTCGGTCGATCACCGGGTGATCGACGGGGCGCTGGGTGCGGAGTTCCTCGGCGCGCTGGTCGGCTACCTGGAAGATCCGCTCTCGATGCTCATGTGAGTGTGAGCGCCCCGGCGGTGAGACCCACCGCCGGGAGCTGAGGTCTCAGTCCTGCAGGCCGGGCTCGGAGCGCGGCTCGCGCGGGCCGGGCTCGGAGAGGGATGCGCGGCGCGAATGCGGGCGGCGGCGGAAGTCATCCGCGTCGAGCGCGCCGTCCTCGTTGCGGTCGCGCATCAGGACCAGGTCGCGGGTGCTCCGCTGGAACTCCTCGGCGGTCACCTGGCCGTCGCCGTCGCGATCATGGCGCTGGAAGCGGCGGACCATCCGGTCGCGCATGGCATCGAGCCAGAGGGCCTCGTACTCCTCGATGCTGAGGGCGCCGTCGGCATCCGCGTCGAAGGTCTCGACCCGGTCGGTCCGGGTCGCATCGATCTCGGCCTGGGTGACGCGGCCGTCGCCGTCGGTGTCGTAGAGGTCGCGGAGCTGCAGATAGCCCCGCAGGCGCGCGCGGTGGCCGCGCGACCGGCCGTGGTGGCGGGCCGGGCGCATATCGTTGGCGCCCTGGGGGCCGCCGCGCCAGCCGCGGTCTTCATCTCTGCTGGAGCGGTCCTGCGCCACGGCGACGAAGGCGCCGAAGAGGACCGCGGCCGTTCCGGCCAGAAGGATCGTTCGCATTGGGATCTCCCGCTGTGTTGACTGATTGCTCAACGCAGCGGCGGCAGGATCCCGTTGCTGGCCTAACAGGGTAATACGAAGAATCAGGGGGCGAGAACGGCCTCGGCGGCGCGGATCGCGTCTTCGGCCTTGGAAGCGTCCGGCCCGCCGCCCTGCGCCATGTCCGGCCGGCCGCCGCCGCCCTTGCCGCCCACGGCCTCCACCGCCGCCTTCACCAGATCGACGGCGGAGATGCGCTGGGTGAGATCCTCGGTGACGCCGGCGGCGATGCTGGCCTTGCCGTCGCTGTCGGCCACCAGGAGCACGACACCGGAGCCGAGGCGCTTCTTGTGCTCGTCCACGAGGCCGCGCAGATCCTTGGGGTTCACGCCCGTGAGGGTCTGGGCGAGGAGGCGGACGCCGCCGATCTCGCGTGCCTCCGCTCCGCCGCCGCTGCCGCCGAGGGCCACCTGCCGGCGGAGCTCGGCGATCTCGGCCTCCATGGTGCGGCGCTCGTCGAGCAGCACCTTGACGCGGTCTGCGGCCTCGGCGGGGCGGACGCGCAAGGTGCCGGCGACCGCTTCGAGGGCGGCTTCGCGCTCGGCGATATGGGCAAGCGCCGCGGCGCCGGTGAGCGCTTCGACGCGGCGGATGCCGGCGGAGGAGGCGCCTTCGCCCACGATCTTGAAGACGCCGATCTCGCCGGTGCGCCGCACATGGGTGCCGCCGCAGAGCTCGAGCGAATAGGTGCTGCCAGCCGGGCCGTCCTCGCCCGCTGCCCGGCGGCCCATGGAGACGACCCGGACCTCGTCGCCATACTTCTCGCCGAAGAGCGCGCGCGCGCCTTCTGCGACAGCGTCGTCTGGGGTCATCAGGCGCGTATCGACAGGCGCGTCCTGGCGGATATAGCCGTTCACCTCCGCCTCGACGCGGGCCAGTTCGTCCGGCGCCACGGCGGCCTGGTGGACGAAATCGAAGCGCAGGCGATCCGGCGCCACGAGGCTGCCGCGCTGGGCCACATGGTCGCCGAGGGCACCGCGCAGCGCCTCATGCATGAGGTGGGTGGCGGAGTGGTTGGCGCGGATCGCGGCACGGCGCACGGGGTCGACCGTGAGCTGCACCGGGTCGCCCTTGGCGATCTGCCCGCTCTCCACGGTGCCAAGATGGACGAAGAGGTCGCCCGCCTTCTTCTTCACATCCTCGATGCGGATGCGGGCGGTCTCGGTCTCGACGGCACCGGTATCGCCGACCTGGCCGCCGGACTCCGCGTAGAACGGGGTCTGGTTGAGGACGATGGCGACGCTGTCGCCCTGCCCCGCTGCCTCCACCGGGGCGCCATCGCGCAGGATCGCAGCGACCACGCCCTCGGCGGTTTCGGTCTCGTAGCCGAGAAATTCGGTGGCGCCCGTCTCCTCGAGCAGGCTGTACCAGACGCCCTCCTCCGCAGCCTCGCCGGAGCCGGCCCAGGCGGCGCGGGCCTGGCGCTTCTGCTCGGCCATGGCGGCGTCGAAGCCATCGGTATCGACGGTGAGGCCGCGTTCGCGAAGCGCGTCCTGGGTGAGATCGAGCGGGAAGCCGTAGGTGTCGTAGAGCTTGAAGGCCGTCTCACCGGCGAGCGCGGCGCCTTCGCCGAGGCCCACGATCTCGTCCTCGAGGAGGCCGAGGCCGCGATCCAGCGTGCGGCGGAAGCGGATCTCCTCGCGCTCCAGCGTCTCGGTGATGAGCGCCTGGGACTGCACGAGTTCCCCGAAGGCCTGGCCCATCTGCTGCATGAGCGCCGGCACGAGGCGGTGCATGAGCGGCCGGTCCGCGCCGAGCTGATGGGCATGGCGCATCGCGCGGCGCATGATGCGGCGGAGCACATAGCCGCGGCCCTCGTTGGAGGGCAGCACGCCGTCCGCGATCAGAAACGAGGTGGCGCGCAGATGGTCGGCAATGACGCGGTGATGGGTGCGCCCCGGCCCGTCCGGGTCGGACGAGGTGGCATTGGCGGAGGCCTCGATGAGGGCGCGCATGAGGTCGGTGTCGTAGTTGTCGTGCTTGCCCTGGAGCACGGCGCCGATACGCTCCAGCCCCATGCCGGTGTCGATCGACGGGCTCGGCAGGTTCTCGCGCGGGCGGTCCTCGAACTGCTCGAACTGCATGAAGACGAGGTTCCAGATCTCCACGAACCGGTCGCCGTCCTCCTCCGGGCTGCCCGGCGGGCCGCCCCAGATATGGGGGCCGTGGTCGTAGAAGATCTCTGAGCACGGGCCGCAGGGCCCGGTGGGCCCCATGGTCCAGAAGTTGTCGTCCGTATCGATCCGGATGATCTGGTCGTTGCCGAGGCCGGCATGCTTCTTCCAGATCGCGATCGCCTCCTCATCGTCGTGATAGACGGTGACGAGGAGCTTCTCCTTCGGCAGCCCGAATTCCTTGGTCACCAGATCCCAGGCGAGCGGGATCGCAGTGTCCTTGAAGTAGTCGCCGAAGGAGAAATTGCCGAGCATCTCGAAGAAGGTGTGATGCCGCGCTGTATAGCCGACATTGTCGAGATCGTTATGCTTGCCGCCGGCGCGCACGCATTTCTGCGACGTGACGGCGCGGGTGTAGCTGCGGTGCTCGAGCCCGGTGAAGAGCTTCTTGAACTGCACCATACCCGCGGCCGTGAACATCAGCGTGGGATCGTTGCGCGGCACGAGTGAGGAGGACGGCACGATCTCGTGCCCGTTCTTCGCGAAGTAGTCGAGAAAGGTCGCGCGGATCTCGTTGAGGCTTGGCATCGCGGTCCATCCGTGGGCTGGGAACGCTTTCGCGTGTAGCCGCTGGCACCGGGCCTGTCGAGAGATCTGCGCCCGCCTTGCGGGGTGGCGGCACGGGCGCAGGCGTTAGGCGGCGCTATGGCCCTGGATCACGCGCAGCACTGGGCGGCGGCTGCGGGTGGCCGGCTCGGGTAGATGCAGCGGGATTGCGCCATCCGGCGCTGGTGCGCTGCGACCCTCCACGAAGGCGGGGATCATGGCGCGGTCGATGATGCCGATATCGCGCAGCTGGTGGTCGTCGAAGGATTCGAGCTCCGCGATGGCCGCGCGGCGCGCGCGGTGGCCACGGAGCCATTCGACAAGATTGGTGATGAACTGCATTTGCACCTCCTTTGGCTCATGTTCATGCCGGCCTAAAATATGACACCGGCATGACAGAGAGAAGAGGCAGGGCGGATCTGCATGGCTGCTATGCAAAAGGGCGCGCCCGCTCAGGACGCGCCCTGCTTCGTCGGATCGGGCGTGGCGCTCAGGCCTCGAGCACGCCGGCGTCGTCCCCCGCCTCGCCATCCATGTCGAAATCGAGTCCGTGCGCGGCGCGGATCTTGTCCTCGATGTTGCGGGCGATATCGACGTTCTCGATGAGGAAGGAACGCGCATTCTCCCGCCCCTGGCCGATGCGCTGATCGCCGTAGGAGTACCAGGCACCGGACTTCTCCACGACGCCGGCCTTCACGCCGAGATCGATCAGCTCACCGGTCTTGGAGATGCCGCTGCCGTAGAGGATGTCGAACTCCACCTGCTTGAAGGGGGGCGCCACCTTGTTCTTCACCACCTTCACGCGGGTCTGGTTGCCGATCACCTCATCACGGTCCTTGAGCGCGCCGATGCGGCGGATATCGAGCCGGACGCTGGAGTAGAACTTGAGCGCGTTGCCGCCCGTCGTCGTCTCCGGGCTGCCGAACATCACGCCGATCTTCATGCGGATCTGGTTGATGAAGATGACCATGCATTTGGACCGGCTGATGGAGCCGGTGAGCTTGCGCATGGCCTGGCTCATGAGGCGCGCCTGCAGGCCCACCTGTGCCTCGCCCATATCGCCCTCGAGCTCGGCGCGCGGGGTGAGGGCGGCGACCGAATCGACGACGACGAGGCTGACGGCACCCGAGCGCACCAGCGTGTCCGTGATCTCGAGCGCCTGCTCGCCCGCATCCGGCTGGGAGATCAGGAGATCGTCCACATTCACGCCGAGCTTGCGGGCATAGACCGGATCGAGCGCGTGCTCGGCATCGACGAAGGCGCAGATGCCGCCCTTCTTCTGCTCCTCCGCCACGGTGTGGAGCGCCAGCGTGGTCTTGCCGGAGCTCTCCGGGCCGTAAATCTCGACGATGCGGCCCTTCGGAAGCCCACCGATGCCGAGGGCGATGTCGAGCCCCAGCGAGCCCGTGGAGACCGCCTCGATATCCATCGCGGCCTCACGCTGGCCGAGGCGCATCACGGAGCCCTTTCCGAAGCTCCGTTCGATCTGCGCCAGCGCCGATTCGAGAGCCTTCTGCTTGTCCATGCCACGCCTTTCATCGAGTTTGAGCACTGTCTGGTTCATTGCCTTGCCTCGTTATTCCACGGGGGCGGGTTCGTTTCAAAGCCCACCTTGTTCTTCCTACGTTCCCATATTTGCGAGGCCAAAGATAGAACGAATTGTTCACCTACCCGTAGAAGGTGAGTGCGTGTGGTTGAAGAAGGGTTAAGCCCGCAATCGGGCAGGATCGTCGCGCGGCGCCTCAGGGAACGCCGTCGCCCGACAGGACCTCTTTCACCTTCGCGGTGAGCTCGCTCAGGGAAAAGGGCTTTGCCAGGAAAGCATAGTCGGGGTTCTCGATATGCTTCTGGAAGGCTTCCTCGGCATAGCCGGAGACGAAGAGGACACGCAGATCGGGGCGGATCTCGCGCGCGCGCTCGACGAAGGTGGGCCCGTCCATGCCGGGCATCATCACATCGGACACGATGAGGTCGAAGACCCGGGTCTCATCGCTCACGAGCGCGAGCGCCTCCTCGGCCTCCTCCGCGATCTCCACATCGTAGCCGCGCAGGCGCAGGGCGCGGGCGGCAAAGGAGCGTACCGCGGCCTCGTCCTCCACCAGAAGAACCGAGCCGCGGCCGGTGAGATCCGGCGCGGGCTGGCGCGCCTGCATGGGCTTGGCGCGTGCTTCAGGCTCGACCCGCGGCAGCAGCATGCGGAAGCAGGCGCCGCCCTCGGGGCGGTTCTCGGCGAAGATGAGCCCGCCCGACTGCTTGACGATGCCATAGACCGTGGAGAGGCCGAGCCCGGTGCCCTCCCCTTGCGCCTTCGTGGTGAAGAAGGGGTCGAAGACCTTGTCGATCAGCGCTTCCTCGATGCCCATCCCCTCGTCCGCCACCGCGATCTCGACATAGGCGCCGGCGGAGATGAGGCTGCCCTGGCGCTCCTCGTCCGCCCGGAACTGGCGCAGGCGCGTGGAGATTGTGACGTTGCCCCCGGCCGGCATCGCGTCGCGCGCATTCACGACGAGGTTCATGAGCGCCTGCTCGAGCTGGCGCTGGTCCGCGCGCACATGTCCGGCGGGCCCGCTCGGCTCCGGGTCGAGGCGGAGGGTCACGCGATCCCCGATCAGGCGGTTGAGGAGGTAGAGCGTGTCGGAGATGACGTCGCTGATCGCCAAGAGCTCGGGCTTGAGCGTCTGCTTGCGCGAGAATGCCAGCAACTGACGGACAAGGGCGGCGGCGCGGTTCGCGTTCTGCCGGATTTGCATAAGATCCGAATAGTCCGGCTGTGTCGCATCCTTCCCGAGCAGCAGCAGGTCGCAATGGCCGTTGATGGCGGTGATGAGGTTGTTGAAGTCGTGCGCCACGCCGCCGGCGAGCTTGCCGACGGCCTCCATCTTGTGGCTCTGCGCGTATTTGTCCTGCAGGAGCTCGATGGCGCTCGCATCGCTCAGCACGGCGAAGAGCATGTCGGCGGGGCCCGGGCCGGCGCTGGAGAAGCTGATCTCGAGCGATTGCTCCGCATCGTTTCCGGCGAGATGCACGGTCTCCATCCGGCCCTGGCCGAGGCCGGCGCGGGCCTCGGCGATGAGGCTCTCGAGGGGACGGCCGCGGCTCTCGACGACGGTGCCGAGCCCGGCGCCGGGGCGCGCCGCGGGGCCGAGCACGCGGCGCGCGGCGCGGTTCAGCCATTGGATCGACTGGTCCGGACCGATCTGGACGAGGGCGACCGGCAGCTCCTCGAGACCTGTATGGAGTTCGGGGCGGCTCTCATCCTGGGGCGTGATCTCGAAGAGCAGCACCTCCAGGGAGCCGTCTTCGCGGCTCCGGCCACCGGGGACGAAGGCGCGCATCAGCCGCTCATCCCCATCCGTGCCCGAGAGGCGGTAGCGGCCGGGGCGGATCTCCCCATCGGGCCCGCAGAGGCGCTGGAGCGCGCCCGTCGCGTCAGCCCCGAAGAGCTCGCGCCCGAGGAGGTTGCTGCGCGTCAGCCCGTCCGCCCCGCGGCTGATATAGACAAAGGGAGCCGTCTCATAGTGATCCGAGAGGCTCGGCATCACGGCGCGGGCGATCTTGTCCTCCGGCATCACGCGCCAGAGCATCCGGTCCGTCCCGCGGCGGATGACGGAAAGGTAGAAGAGATTGTCGCGGCTGCGGCAGCGCACTTTCTCAAGGCCGAAGCCGTTCTCGATGGCGCTGCGGCTGAGGCGGTAGATCAGGGGTGCGTCGCAATCCACGAGCCGGGCGAAGAGCTGGGCGACGTCGCGCCCCGGTACGCCGGCCTCGCGGCGCAGCGCTTCGTTGGTGGTGAGGATCTGGCCGCCGAGCCGCGTGAGCGCCACGGGGTCTTCGCTCTTGGCGAGATCGTCCGGCAGGATGTCCTCTTCCCCGGGCCCGAGGCCGAGGACGGCCCGCATCCGCTCCGGCGCGCGGCTGAGGAGCGAGCCGGGCAGCGCCGATGCGATGAAGGCGCCGGTGGCGGGACCGATCTCCGCCACCTCCCCACGCGCGAGCGTGAGCGCGGCGAAGACAGCGAGCGCAGCAGCGATAATCCCCAGCACGGCGAAGAGCATGATGTCCATCCGCAATAACAGCGGCTTGACTCTACAGCGTTCTCTCGCCGCGGCAAACCGTCCTCAGTCTTGGACACCTTTTACGAGGCGGATTGCAAAGAACCCGTCTCCATCGGTGCCGGACGGCAGCAATGAAAGCGGTTCCCGTTCGGGTTTCCAGCCTGTGTTGCCGGACAGGAAGGCACGAACGCGCTCGATGTTCTCGGAATGAAGCACCGAACAGGTGGCATAGACGAGCGTCCCGCCCGGGCGGACACAGGCCGCAGCCCCGGCCAGAACCGTGTTCTGCGCGTCGTGGAGCTCCGCGAGGCGGTGCGGAGTGAGACGCCAGCGCGCGTCGGGGTTGCGGCGCCAGGCTCCGCTGCCCGAACAGGGCGCATCGGCGAAGACGAGGTCGCACCGGTCCGCCAGCTCGGGGAGGCCTGCGGTCCCGACGGGAGATATGGCGGCGCCGGCGCGGCGGGCGCGGGCGGGCAGATCGGCCATGCGCGCCGGATCGATATCATGCGCCATGAGGCGTCCGCGCCCGGCCATATGTGCCGCGAGCGCAAGCGCCTTGCCGCCTCCGCCGGCGCAGTAGTCGAGCACGATCATCCCCGGCGCGGCATTCGCATGGGCGGCAGCGGCCTGGCTCGCGGCGTCCTGCAGCTCCACAAGCCCATCGGCATAGGCCGCAGAGCGCGACACGCGCCGCGCGCCGTCGAGCACGCGCAGGCAAGTGGGCGCGAGGGGGCCCGGCGCGGTCACGACCCCCTCCTCGGCAAGCGCGGCCATTGCGGCTTCGCGATCGGTCTTGAGGGTGTTGACGCGCAGATCGACGGGAGCGCGCTCGCCAAAGGCATCGAGCGTCGCATCGGGGAGCGGGGCGAGCGCGGGCATCAGCCAGTCCGGCATATCGGCGCGCAGGCCGGGCGGCGCATCGGCAAGCAGGGCTGCTGCGCCCTCCTCTGCGAGCCGGGCCAGCGCGGCCGTCTCCTCCCGGGCGAGCGGTGGCGGCGCGTGCCCGACGCCCGTGAAGAGCGCCGCCGGATCGGTACCGCCGAGGGCCAGGGAGCCGATCAGGAGGCGTCGTGCGTCGAGCGCCGCGAGCGCGGAGCCGGGATCCCCGCCACCGGCGAGCCATTGGGCGCGGCGCGGGCGGCGAAGCGCATCGTAGACGAGATCGGCGATGGCCAGCCGGTCGCCGGACCCCGCGAACCGGTGCGCCCGGCCCCAGCGCAGGAGCACCCGGTCGAGCCCCTCGCGCCCGTCGGCCCAGGCTGCGAGCACCTCGATCGCCGCGGCGACGCGCGCGCCCGGCGTCAAGCGCCCGACCCCCGGCTATCCCCTTTTCGTGAAGGGCCCTTCAACCAAACCGCCGGCCGCCCCACTCTGCTGCACATGCGAAGGGACACCGGCCACCCGTTGCCGGGCCCGTCAGAACCGGAGGAGATCATGAAGATCGAACCCACCATCCACACCGTCGACACCGCCCCGGACGCCTCCAAGCCGCTGCTCGAGGACTCGCAGCGCGCCTATGGCATGGTGCCTAACCTGCATGCGGTGATGGCCGCCAGCCCCGCGCATCTTGAGGGCTACAAGGCGCTGCACGCGCTCGTGGTCGAGAAGACCGCCTTCACCCCGGCCGAGCGCACGGTCGTCTGGATGGCGATCAATGTGGAGCATGTCTGCCACTACTGCGTCCCCGCGCACACGACCATCGCGAAGGGTGAAAGTATCGACGAGGCGGTGATCGAGGCGCTGCGCAATGCGACGCCGCTGGCCGACCCGAAGCTCGAGGCGCTGCGGCGCTTCGCGCTGGCGGTGGTGCGCGAGCGCGGCACCGTCTCGAAGGCCGAGATCGATGCCTTCAAGGCGGCGGGCTTCGAGGATGCGCATATCCTGGATGTTCTGCTGATCCTCGCGCAGAAGGTGATGTCGAACTACGCCAACCATATCTTCGAGACCCCCGTCGACGCGCCGTTTGCCAAGAACGGCTGGGATCCGAAGAGCGCCGGCAAGGCCGCCTGAGCGCGGAGAGTAGGGCCGTCGGGGGGCTACTCCCCGGCGGTCGCCGTCCGCTACCGGCGGCGTGGCGGCACGGGCAGAGCGGGCGCTACTCGCTGCGGTAGTTCGGGCTCTCGCGAGTGATCTGGACGTCGTGGACGTGGCTTTCCTTCAGGCCCGCGCCGGTGATGCGGACGAACTGGCAGCCCTTGCGCATCTCGTCGATGGTGCGCATGCCGGTGTAGCCCATCGCGGCGCGCAGGCCGCCGGTGAGCTGGTGGAGCACCGCACCCGTCGGGCCCTTGTAGGGGACCTGACCCTCGATGCCCTCGGGCACGAGCTTCTGGGTGTCCGCGATCTCTTTCTGGAAGTATCGGTCGGCCGAGCCGCGGGCCATGGCGCCCACGCTGCCCATGCCGCGATAGGCCTTGTAGCTGCGGCCCTGGTAGAGGAAGACCTCGCCCGGCGCTTCATCGGTGCCGGCGAGCATGGAACCGACCATGGCACAGTTGGCGCCGGCGGCGATGGCGTCGGCGTGCCCCAGCTCACCGCGGTCAACGACTGCGCGGAAGCCGCGGTTGCGAGCAACACGCCCGTGATCGCCGATGGCGGCATCAAGTTCTCCTGGGATCTCGCCAAGGCCATCGCCGCCGGCGCCAACTGTGCCATGGTCGGTTCCATGCTCGCCGGCACCGATGAAGCGCCGGGCGAGGTCTTCCTCTACCAGGGCCGCA
>JBCBWF010000186.1:0-9301 GCA_039817245.1 Pseudomonadota bacterium
CCGTGCATGCGCATCCGTGGACATCCCGTTCGCGGCGCGGGTCTCCTCCAGCGCGACCGTAAGCGCCGCGCGGTCCATCCCGATATCGAGATCGATCGCCTTCGCCGCCTCGAACAGCCGGTCGAGATGCTCGTCCAGAAACGCCCACACCCCGTCATAGAGCCGCAGGCCCTCCCAAACGCCGTCGCCCAGCATGAAGCCGGAATCGTAGACCGAGACCACCGCCTCGGGCCGCGGCTTCAGCGCGCCGTCCACATAGATGAGCACCTGCTCGTTGCGCGCATCGATCTCGGTGTCGTGGGTGGAGAGGGGCTCGGCCATGGGGGTCTCGGCTGGCTGCGGCGGGAGGGGCAGGGGCCTCCATCCCTGCACGAACCGGCCCCGCCGGCCAAGGCCCGGATCGCGCGCAGCGCTCCGGCATGCGGGTGGGCAGGGCGCGGAAAGCGCGCCCGTTCCGGTTTCTTTACTGAGTTCATTGCCCGCCCTTTCCGGCCCTGGGACGCCGGCTCGGCGCCGCGCCCGCGCATGGTCCCGGCGCCTTTAGGCCTCCTTTAACTTTGCGTGGACATTTGGCGGGCATGCTGTGCGCAACGAGGCCCCCGCCGGGTCGCCGCCGGTGGCGCCGGTGGCGTTAACCTTTTGTCGCGTCCGCAGCGGGCCACATTTGCTCCGAAAATTTAACAACTTTGGCAGTCATAAAAATCACAGAGCGTTCGTGAAGGAGTGGCTATGAAAATTGCGCAAGATTCTTACTTGAAAGCAATTTTCGGTTCCGGCGCGCGAGAGTGGAGGACGTGACATGCGCCAAGTCGATACCCCCAAGCTGTGCCGCATTGTTGCGGCGTTGGCCGTGATGTTTTGTGTGACGGTGCCTGAGCGAGCGACTGCGCTCGATTGCAAGTTTTTCGAAGATCAGGCGCACTACAAGGAAGAAATCGACTACTCTGTGCGGATGCTGGAGGCGTGCCAGGCACTGGCCGCCTATCGTGCCCGGCTGATGGCGGAGAATGTCCGTTACGCGTATGGTGACGAGGCCGTGCGCGAAGACGAAGAGCTGAACGCCCAGCGCAACGAGCCGCTGGATACGTTCCATGTTCTGACGGACATGCAGAAATACGGCATTGCACACGATACGGGCGTGTTCAGTGTGATTAACGAATTCCCGCCGCGCCGCGGCTCCCGGTCGAGCCGCCTGCAAAAGACCCTGCCCTCCGGCAAAGGTGTGCGCCTGCGCAACGAACCGTCGCGCTGACCGCCCCGAGCGGTGGGCCCGCCCCCGGGCCCTCCCCTGCTCGCCCTGCCGACACAGTCTTTCCCTGCGACTCATTCCGTCCTGCACCGAAACGGTTTTCTGAACCGGGCCGCGCGGCGAGGCTTGACCTTGCGCATCCCGCTTGGGAGTGTGCTGCTGAAATTTGTGCACAGCCCCGGCTTGCACAGATTTTCACCAGCGCCCCTCGCCCGAGGGAGCGCCCCGCAAAGACGGGACCGCGTGTCAGGGAAAGGATCCTTCATGAAGCTCACGAGTGTTGTGGCGGCGCTTTCGCTCGCCTTCGCCATCCATGGCGGTGCCGCGCAGGGCGAGGCGCTGAAGACCGGGCTCGACGGCACCTTCGCGCCGCATGCCATGCCCAAGCTCGGCGGCGGCGTCGAGGGCTTCAATGTCGACTATGTCGAAGAACTCAGAAAGCGCCTCGGCGTGGAGATCGAGCTCACCGCAACCCAGTGGTCGGGCCTCCTGCCGGGCCTGCAGGCGGGCACCTACGACTTCATCGCAGCGCCCACCACGCTGACCGAGGAGCGCGCGGAGAACCTCCTGTTCATCGAGGGTTACCTCAATACCGACTTCCAGTTCATGACCAAGAAGGGCGCCGAGGAGATCACGTCCCTCGAGCAGTTCGAGGGCAAGACCATCGCGGTCAACAAGGGCTCGGCCTACGACAAGTGGACCCGCGACCTCGCCGACGAGATCGGCTGGAAGGTGGAGAGCTACGGCACCCAGCTCGACGCGGTGCAGGCCGTCGTCTCCGGCCGCGCCTTCGCCAATGTGGCCGGCAACACCGGTGTCGCCTGGGCGGTGCAGAAGAACCCCGCGCTCGCGCTCTCCTATCTCCACTCCACCGGCAAGGTCTTCTCCACGCCCGTGCGCAAGGACAATGTCGAGCTGCGCAACCGCCTCGAGAACGCGGTCGAATGCATGAAGCTCGACGGCACCTTCGCCAAGATGCACGAGAAGTGGTTCGGCTACACGCCGCCTGAGGGCTCGGCCGCGGTCACCGTCTATCCGGGCTACGGCATGCCGGGCTTCCCGGGCTACGACGACACCGAGCACACGCCGGACTGCGGCTGAGCCGCGCGGGCGCCGGGCGGCCCCATGCCCAGGGACGGCGCGATGCTCGACATCCGGGCCCTGCACAAGAGCTTCGGCACCACGCCGGTGCTCACAGGGATCGACCTCGCCGTGGCGGCCGGGGAGCTGGTCTTCGTGATCGGCCCCTCCGGCTCCGGCAAGTCCACGCTGCTGCGCTGCTGCAACCGTCTCGAAGAGCCCACCAGCGGCTCCATCCTGGTCGATGGCGCGGACATCATGGCCCCCGGGGTCGATCTCAACGCCATGCGCCTCCGAATGGGCATGGTTTTCCAGTCGTTTAACCTCTATCCGCACATGACCGCGCTCGGCAATGTCACGCTGGCGCTGCGCAAGGTGCTGAAGCAGAGCCGTGCCCAAGCCGAGGAGACCGGCCGGGCCGCCCTCGTCCGTGTCGGGCTCGAGGACCGCATCTCCCACTATCCCAACCAGCTCGCCGGTGGGCAGCAGCAGCGCGTCGCCATCGCCCGCGCGCTCGCCCTCGAGCCCAAGATCATGCTGTTCGACGAGCCCACCTCCGCGCTCGACCCCGAGCTCGTCGGCTCTGTCCTCGCCGTGATGCGCGAGCTGCGCGAGGCCGGCATGACCATGCTCGTCGTCAGCCACGAGATGCGTTTCGCGCGCGAGGCCGCCGACCGGGTGATCTTCATGGACCGCGGCGCCATCGTCGAACAGGGCCCGCCCGAGGCAATCTTCACCGCGCCGACCCAGCCGAGGACGCGCGAGTTTCTCGCCGATATCCGGCACTAGCGGATGTCCGGCTGGGAGCTCTTCGTCGACACCTTCTTCAAGCGCGAGATCATCGAGCGCTACCTGCCGGACATCGTGAAGGGCTTCTTCGTCACCATCGAGGTCTCGCTCCTAGTGATCGTCACGGGCCTCGCCCTCGGCCTCGGCCTCGCGGTGCTGCGCGCCTATGGCTGGCGGCTGGTGAACCTGCTCATCATCATCTTCGTCGATATGTTCCGCGCCCTGCCGCCGCTCGTCGTGGTGCTGATCCTCTATTTCGGCCTGCCCAATACCGGGATTCTGCTCTCAAACTACGTCGTGCTCTGGCTCGTGCTCTCCCTCGTGCTCGCCGCCTTCGCCGAGGAGATCTTCTGGGCCGGCATCACCTCCGTGCCGAAGGGGCAGTGGGAGGCCGCGCGCTCCACCGGCCTCGGCTTCGGGCAGACGCTCATCTGGTGCGTCCTGCCCCAGGCGGTGCGCATGACCATCCCGCCGCTCACCAACCGCACCATCGCGATCACCAAGAACACCGCGCTCGGCACGGTCATCGGCGTGGGCGAGATCCTCAATCAGGCCACCACCGCCACCTCCTTCGCCGGCAACGCCACGCCGCTGATGATGGGCGCCATCGCCTATCTCATCCTGTTCGTGCCCGTGGTCATCCTCGGCCGGTGGATCGAGACCCGTTTCGCCTGGGAGCGTGCCTGATGGACGCCTTGCTCGATCAGTTCTTCAATATCGACATCATGGTGCAGACTTGGCCCGTGATGCTGCGCGGGCTGGGGATGACGCTGCTGCTCTGCGCCATCGTCATCCCGCTCGGGCTCATCGGCGGGCTCGGCGTCGCGCTTCTCTCCACCTCGCGCTACCGCGCGGTGCGCTGGGCGATCGCGCCCTTCGTCGACATCTTCCGGGCCGTGCCGCCGCTGGTGCTCCTCATCTTCGTGCATGCGGGCCTGCCCTTCGCGGGCTTCGAGCTCTCCGCCTTCCAGTCGGTCGCCATCGCCTTCCTGCTCAACAATTCAGCCTATTATGGCGAGATCTACCGCGCCGGCATCGAGAGCGTGCCCGCGGGCCAGCGCGAGGCCGCGCGCTCCACCGGCCTCGGCGCAATGCAGACCACCGTCTACGTCGTGCTGCCCCAGGCGGTGCGCAACGTGCTGCCCGATCTCGTCTCCAACACCATCGAGGTGGTGAAGCTCACCTCGCTCGCCAGCGTCGTCGCGCTGCAGGAGCTGCTGCACTCCGCCGACCTCGCCCGCTCGATCACCTTCAACGCGTCGCCCATCGTGCTTGCGGCGCTCATCTATCTCGCCATGCTCTGGCCCTGTGTGCGGCTGCTCAGCCGCCTCGAACGGCGCGTGGCGGGCTGACAACCCGAGGAGGACAGGGATGCGAAACATCCGAACCGGCGCGGCCCAGATGGGCCCGATCCAGAAGGCGGAGAGCCGGCAGGCCGTTGTGGCGCGCATGATCGCGCTGCTCGACGAGGCATCGCGGCGGGGCTGCGACCTCGTGGTCTTCCCTGAGCTTGCGCTGACCACCTTCTTCCCCCGCTGGTACATCACCGATCAGGCCGAGGTGGACGAGTGGTTCGAGCGCGAGATGCCGAGTGCGGCCACCCGCCCGCTCTTCGAGCGCGCCGCCCAGCACGGCATCGCCATCTCCTTCGGCTTCGCGGAGCTCACGCCGGAGGGGCGGCACTTCAACACCTCGATCCTCACCGACAAGACCGGGGCGATCACCGCCACCTACCGCAAGATCCACCTGCCCGGGCATGACGAATTCGACCCCGAGCGCACCCACCAGCATCTGGAGAAGCGCTATTTCGAGCCGGGCGATCTCGGCTTTCCGGTCTGGAACGCGCTCGGCGGCGTGCTGGGCATGTGCATCTGCAACGACCGCCGCTGGCCCGAGACCTACCGGGTGATGGGCCTGCAGGGCGTCGAGATGGTGCTGCTCGGCTTCAACACGCCGTCGGTCAACTCCCAGCGCGCGGGCGAGGCGGGCGAGAAGCGGCTCTTCCATCACTTCCTCTCGCTCCAGGCCGGGGCCTATCAGAACGCCACCTGGGTGGTCGCCGTCGCCAAGGCGGGCATGGAGGACGGGCACCACCTGATGGGCGGATCCTGCATCGTCGATCCCAATGGCGAGATCGTCGTGGAGAGCAAGACCGAGGGCGACGAGCTGCTCGTGCATGACTGCGATCTCGACGAGACCCGCTTCGGCAAGGAGACCGTGTTCGACTTCAAGCGCCACCGCCGGATCGAGCATTACGGCCTGATCACCGCGCAGACCGAAGCGCGCCCGCCCGCGGCCGAATGAGCGCCGAGCGGCTGGACGCGCCCGGCGGGCTGGATGTGACGCTCGCCGCGCTCGACAAGCGCGCGCGCTACAAGCTGCTCTGCGCGGCTGTCGTCCCGCGCCCGATCGCCCTCATCACCACGCTCTCGCCGGGCGGCGCGGTGAATGCGGCACCCTACTCCTTCTTCAACGTCTTCTCGGAGGAGCCGCCGCTGGTCGTCGTCGGCCTGCAGTCGCGCGGGGAGGGGGCCCTGAAGGACACGACCGCCAATGTCCGGCGCACCGGCGAGTTCGTGGTGAACCTCGTCTCCGAGGAGATCGCGGAGGCCATGAATATCTGCGCCATCGACTATCCGCCTGAGGTGAGCGAGATCGATGCCGCGGGCTTCACCCTCGCGCCCTCGCAGGCCGTCGGACCCCCGGCCATCGCCGAGGCTCCCATCGCGCTCGAATGCCGCCGCTTTCTCATGCTGAACGTCACCGCCGAGCGCGACCTGCTCGTGGGCGAGGTGCTCCGGATGCGCGCGCGGCCGGGGGTGGTGGATCCGGCGAGCCACCGGCTCGATCTCGACGCCTACCGCCCTGTCGGCCGGCTCTTCGCCGATCTCTATGCCCGCCAGCAAGACCGCTTTGCGCTGGAGCGCGAGAGCTACGACCCCGCGCGCCACGGGCCGCGCGGCGATGCGGCGGAGTGAGCGCCCGAGCGCTTCCCCCGAACGCTTCCCGCCTGCGCTTCCCTTCCGCCCGGCCCGCCGCTAGGGTCGCGCTCCATGCACCGGTTTTAGGCTTCGCGAGGGAGTAGGGCGATGGAGACCACGCTGCTCGGGCGCACCGGCGTCACTGTCTCGCGGCTCTGCTTCGGCACCATGTCCTTCGGGCGCGAGGCGGACGAGGCGGAATCGGGCCGCCTCTACGCGGCCTGCCGCGACGCCGGGATCGATTTCTTCGACTGCGCCAATGTCTATTCCGCCGGCCGGGCCGAGGAGATCCTCGGCCGGCTGATGGCCCATGAGCGCGATGCGCTTGTCATCACCTCCAAGGTGGGGATGGGGCCGGAGGGCAACGGGCGCGGGCTCAGCCGGCGCACCATCGCGGCTTCGGTGGAAGCGAGCCTCCGCCGGCTCGGCACCGACCGGGTCGACGTGCTGTTCCTTCACCGCTTCGACGAGGCGACGCCGATCGAGGACACGCTGCGCGGGCTCGAGGACCTCGTGCGCGCGGGCAAGGTGCTCTATCTCGGCGCCTCGAACTGGGCGGCCTGGCAGGTGGCGACGGCGCTCGGCATCTCGGCGCGTCAGGGCTGGACGCGGTTCGACCTGCTGCAGCCGATGTACAACCTCGTGAAGCGCCAGGCGGAGGTGGAGATCCTGCCGCTGGCGCTGGCCGAGGGGCTGGCGGTGACACCCTACAGCCCGGTGGGCGGCGGCTTGCTCAGCGGCAAGTATCGCGGCGCGGACGCGGCGGGGCGGATCCGGAGCGATGCCTCCTACGCCAAGCGCTACGGGCCGGACTGGATGGCGGACACGGCGGCGGCCTTCGCGGATCTGGCCGAGGCACGGGGCTGGCATCCGGTGAGCCTGGCGGTGGCCTGGGTCGCGGGGCATGCCGCGATCACCGCGCCGATCATCGGTGCGCGGGATGTGGCCCAGCTCGGGCCGTCGCTGAAGGCGCTCGACCGGCCGCTCGACCCGGCGATGCGCGACGAGATCTCCGCGCTCTCCCGCCGCCCGGCCCCGGCGACGGACAGGCTCGAGGAGCAGGGCTAGGCCCGCTCGCCTCCGGGCCTGTCCGGGAGCCTCCTGAGCGGAATCGCCGCGCTGCGCGCGCCGATGCGTGTCTGGCTCTCGTCACCCTCCGGGTTCCTCGAGCGGTGGGCCAAGCCGCGCCGTTGCACCCGGGCCGGAGACGGCGGGGTGAGCGATGGGGGGAGCGATTTGGGGGCGAGCGATGCGGGGGGCAGGGCCGGTTCGGGGCGAGCCTGTCGGCAAAGCCCGCGGCGCGTCAGGGACGGGCCGGCCTTGCCGGTCGCTGGCGCGATCCTTGAGCGGCCGCGGGCTTCGCCCGCGCGGCGGGCTCGGCATAGGGGCCGCCGGTGGCGAGGGCGGTGGCGAGCTGGTCCGCGAAACGCCCGGCGGCCACCGGCAGGGCGCGCCCGCGCATCTGGCCGAGCAGCAGATGGCCGGGCGGCACATCGCGCGCGGAGATCGGGCGCACCGCAAGCGCCTGGTCCGGCCGCGGATCGAGACCGATCGGGATCTGGAAGCTGATCGCGCCCTCGTGCAGCGCGTAGTGGCGCATGAACTCGAAGCTGTCCGATTCCACGATCGGCGCCAGCCGGCGCGAGCCGCCGCGGGTCGCGAGCTCCAGCAGGTGGCGCACGCCGTATTCCTGCGAGGGCAGCACATGGGGCTGGTCCAGACAGTCGCGCAGGCGCAGCTCCGCTTTCGCCGCCAGCGGATGCGCCCGCGCCATCACCGCGAAGACCGGCTGGGGCACCGAGACGAGCACCTCGAAATCCACCAGATGCACCGGCTCGAAGACCAGCGCGAGATCGGTGAGGAACGCGCCCAGATCCCGCTCCGCCGCCTCGCGGTCGCGCACCTTCACCGAGAAGGTCACGCCCGGATGTTCCGCGCGGTAGCGCGCGATCTCGGCTGGCAGGAAATAGGGCTGCAGCGCCTGGCTGCAGGCCACCGTCACATGACCCCGGCGCACCCCGGAGAGATCGGCCACCTGGCTCCTGAGCCGCTCCAGATCGAAGCTCTGCGTGCGGATATGCTGGATCAGGAGCTCGCCCGCCGGGTTCAGCCGCACCCCGCGCGGCAGCCGCTCGAAGATCTGCGCCCCGAACTCCTCCTCGAAGCTCAGGATTCGCCGGTTCAGCGCCGAGGAGGTGATGTTCATATCCTCCGCCGCGCGGCGGATGGAGCCCGCGCGCGCGACATGCTCGATGAGCCGAAAGGTCTGCAAGTGCTTCATTTCGCGACGCTTTCTTCCCAACGCTGCATGTGATGCAGCGGTAGAGTGCAGAAATAGCATCGGAAGTATGCGCTGAACCGGTCCATCCTCCAACGCGTGAAACCCGCGCGGGCCTGAGCGCGCGGCAGCGGAGGACGCGATGCGCTTCGAGACATCCAGACGCGATTTCCTGAAACTCGGTGGCGGCGCCGTGACGGCCTCGATGCTGCCCTTCCTCAAGGCCATCCCGGCGCAGGCCGCGAGCGGCGATGTGCTGGTGGCGGTGATGGGCCAGACCATCAACTCGCTCGACATCCACCGCACCGGCACCAACCGGCCGAGCTACCAGATCGCGGTGAACTGCTACGACCGTCTGGTTTCCTTCGGCACCAAGGAGACCGCGGATGGCGGGCTCTCCTACGACTACGCCACCATCGTGCCGGAGCTGGCCGAGAGCTGGACGATCTCCGATGACGGCCTGACGCTCACCTTCAAGCTGAAGCCCGAGGCGGTGTTCCAGGACGGCGCGAAGGTGACGGCGGAGGATGTGAAATGGTCCTTCGACCGCGCCGTCTCCGCCGGCGGCTTTCCCACGGTGCAGATGAAGGCGGGCGGGCTCGTGCGCCCCGAGCAGTTCGTGGTGGAGGACGAGGCGACCTTCGTCATCAAGCTCGACTATCCCTCCAAGCTCACCCTGCCCGATCTCGCGGTGCCGGTGCCTTTTATCCTCAACTCCGCTCTCGCGAAGGCGAATGCCACCGAGGAGGATCCCTGGGCGCTCGAATACGTGCACAAGAACACCATCGGCTCGGGCGCCTACAAAGTGGTGCGCTGGGAGCCGGGCACCCAGCTCGTCTATGAGCGCAACGACGCCTGGACGGGCGGCCCGCTGCCCGGCATCAAGCGGCTGGTGCTGCGCGAGGTGCCGAGCCAGGCCACCCG
>JBCBWF010000324.1:0-5779 GCA_039817245.1 Pseudomonadota bacterium
CGCGCAGGTGGCGCGCCTGTGGGACAAGATTCACCCGCCAGGCAGCGACGAATGGAAGGCCTACCTGCGCGAGCACCTCGAGCTGGGGACCATCTTCGACCCGACGATGACGATCTACGCGGCGGGGCGCGACCTGATGCGCGCGCGCTCGGTCGGGATCATCGACGAGCAGCCGGAGCGCGGGCTGGTGCTCTACGGCAAGCCGGTGGGGGTGGTGGGAGCCGTCTGCCCCTCCACCAACCCTGCGGCGACGCCGGTGAACAAGGCGATGATGGCGTTGAAGGGCGGCAACGCGGTGGTGATCGCGCCCTCGCCCGCCGGCTACCAGACCACCGCGGAGACGGTTCGGCTGATGCGCGCCGAGCTGGCCAAGGCGGGGCATCCGGAGGACCTGGTGCAGATCCTGCCCGCGCCGGTGGACAAGGCGATGACCGAGGCGCTGATGCACCAGGTGGATCTGGCGGTGGTGACCGGCAGCCAGAACAATGTCCGCCGCGCCATGCAGTCCGGCACCGTGACCATCGGGGTGGGCGCCGGCAATGTGCCGGTGATCATCGACGAGACCGCGGATCTGGACGATGCGGCGGTGAAGATCACGGCCTCGAAGATCTTCGACAACGCCACCTCCTGCTCCTCGGAGAACGCGGTGGTGATCCTGGACGGCGTCTATGAGGACGCGATCGCGGCGCTGGAGCGCGCGGGCGGCTGGCGCTGCAGCGCCGCGGAGAAGGACGCGATCGAGGGCACGCTGTGGGTGAACGGCAAGCTCAACCGCCATGTCATTGCCAAGGATGCGGATGTGGCCGCCGAGACCTTCGGGCTGCCGGAGGCGGCGCGGTCGCGCAAGTTCTTCATGGTGGAGGAAGGCGCTGTCGGCGGCGCGCACGGCTTTGCGGACGAGAAGCTGGCGCTGGTGCTGACGGTCTACCGCGCGCGGGACTTCGAGGAGGCCAAGCGGCTGGTGCGCGCGGTGCTCAACGTGACCGGCAAGGGGCATTCGGCCGGGATCCACACCGCCGATGTGAGCCATGCGCGGGAGCTGGCGGCGGAGACGGATGTGGTGCGCGTGCTGGTCAACCAGGCGCATACCTTCGGCAATGGCGGCAGCTTCGACAACGCGCTGCCCTTCACGCTCTCGATGGGCGGGGGCACCTGGGCGGGCAACACCATCGACGACAACCTGAACTGGCGCTGCTTCGTGAATGTCACGCGGCTCGTGACCACGATCCCCGAGGACAAGCCTTCCGAGGAGGCGCTGTTCGGCGCGCATTGGGAGAAGTACGGGCGATGAATTTCGAGGAGTGGGCCGCCAAGCCGCTGCTGAAGGCGCATGGGCTGAGCGTGCCCGAGAGCCGGCTGGTGCAGGATGCGGCGGGCGCGGAGGCGGCGGCCGCGGAGATCGGCGCCTCGGTGGTGAAGGCGCAGGTGCCCGTGGGCGGGCGCGGGAAGGCGGGCGGGATCCGGCTGGCGGCGACGCCGGCGGAGGCGCGGGCGCATGCGGCGGCGATCCTGGGCATGGAGATCGGCGGGCACCGGGTGGAGAAGGTGCTGGTCGAGGCGCAGTCGCGCATCGCGCGGGAGTTCTACGCCGCGGTGCTCTGCGATCCGGCCACGCGGGGCCCGGCGGTGCTGTTCTCGCCGCTGGGGGGCATGGAAGTGGAGGAGGCGACCGCGGCGGACCCCGAGGCGATGCGGCGGATCCCGGTGGATATCACCCGGGGCCTCGATGCGGCGGCGGCGCGGGCGGGGCTCGCGGGGCTCGATCTCGGCGGGCAGGAGGAGGCCGTGGCGGAGGTGCTGGTGGCGCTCTATGCCGCCTTCCGTGCGCTCGATGCGGAGCTGCTGGAGATCAACCCGCTGGCGGTGACCGAGGACGGCCGGCTGGTGGCGCTGGACTGCAAGTACACGCTGGACGATGCGGCGGCTCCACGCCAGGCGGCGGTGGCGGCGGATGCGGCCCCCGAGCCGCTGACGGCCATCGAGCGCGAGGCGGCGGAGGCGGGACTGAAATACATTGAGCTCGGCGGCTCGGTCGGCGTGCTGGCCAATGGCGCAGGCCTGACCATGACCACGATGGACGCGATCACGCATTACGGCGGCGAGCCCTGCAACTTCCTGGAGGTGGGCGGCGAGGCCTACACCAAGGCGGAGACCGCGCTGCGGATCCTGCTCGGCAACCCGAATATCCGGAGCCTGTTGGTGAATTTCTGCGGGGCCTTCGCGCGGACGGATGTGATGGCCGCGGGCGTGGTGGAGGCGTGGAAGGCGCTGAAGCCGGATATCCCGGTCTTCTTCTCCATCCACGGCACGGGCGAGGACGAGGCGGTGGCGCTGGTGCGCCGCGAGCTCGGCATCGAGCCCTATGACCTGATGGACGATGCGGTGCGCGCGGCGGTGGCCGCGGCGGCCGGGAGCGCGGCGGAGGCGCGGGCATGATCCTCTCCAAGAGCGACCGCATTCTGGTGATGGGGATCACCGGCAAGCAGGGCACCTTCTGGTCGGAGGCGATGATCGCCTATGGCTCGACGGTGGTGGGCGGGGTGAACCCGCGCAAGGCCGGCACGGAGCATCTGGGCCTGCCGGTGCATGGCAGCGCGCGCGATGCGGCGGGGGCGTTCGACGTGGCCCTGATGTTCGTGCCGCCGATGGGCGCCAAGGCCGCCACCATCGATGCCTGCGAGGCGGGGGCGCGGCTGATCGTGTGCCTGACCGAGCATATCCCCCAGCACGACGTGATGGAGATGCATGCGGCCGCGCGCGCCTCCGGCACCCGGATCGTGGGGCCGAACACGGCGGGGCTGGTGCGCCCCGGCGAGGCCTTTGCGGGGATCATGCCGGCCTTCAACCCGCGGGTCTTCAGGCCCGGCGGGGGGGGGGTGATCTCGCGCTCGGGCAGCCTCGGCACGCTGGTGAGCCTCAACCTGACGCAGGCGGGGCTCGGACAGTCGGCCTTCATCGGCGTGGGCGGCGATCCGATGATCGGGACCACGAGCCGCGAGGCGCTTGAGGCGCTGGACGGCGATCCGCGCACCGAGGCGGTGGTGCTCTGCGGCGAGATCGGCGGCTCGGCGGAGGAGGAGGCGGCGGAGTATGCGCAGGGCATGACGAAGCCGGTGGCCTCCTTCATCGCCGGGCGCGCCTCGCCGCCGGGCAAGAAGATGGGCCATGCGGGGGCGATCGTGGCCGGCGGGCGGGGGGACTACGCCTCCAAGCGCCGCGCGCTCGAGGCCGCCGGGGTGGCGGTGGCGGACACGCCGAGCGCCCTGCCGGGCCTGCTCGGCGCCCACGCGGCCGCATAGACAAAACGCGCGCTGTTCGCGCCTTTGCGAAGGCGCTAGCAGGGCGGCAGAGATCACAGGCACCCCGCCGCGCCCTGCGGGCCGCGCGCGAGGGGACAGTCAAAGGAAGACCCCGCGATGAAGATGACCACCGAAGAAGCCTTCGTCAAAGTCCTGCAGCGCCATGGCATCCGCCATGCCTTCGGCATCATCGGCTCGGCCATGATGCCGATCTCGGACCTCTTCCCGCAGGCGGGCATCAAGTTCTGGGACTGCGCGCATGAGTGCAATGCGGGCATGAGCGCGGACGGCTTCACCCGCGCCACCGGCAAGATGTGCATGGCGATCGCGCAGAACGGGCCCGGCATCACCAATTTCGTGACGCCCATCAAGACCGCCTACTGGAACCACACGCCGATGCTGCTGGTCACGCCGCAGGCGGCGAACAAGACCATCGGCCAGGGCGGGTTCCAGGAGATGGAGCAGATGGCGCTCTTCGAGGACATCGTCTGCTACCAGGAGGAGGTGCGAGACCCCTCGCGCATCGCCGAGGTGCTGAACCGGGTGATCGAGAAGGCCTGGCGCGGCTCGGCGCCGGCGCAGATCAACGTGCCGCGGGACTACTGGACCCAGGTGATCGATATCGAGCTGCCGCAGATCGTGCGCCTGGAGCGCCCCTCCGGCGGGCGCGCGGCGATCGAGGAGGCGGCGAAGCTCCTCTCGGACGCGAAGTTCCCGGTGATCCTGAACGGGGCCGGCGTGGTGCTGGGCAACGCGATCGACGCCTCCAAGGCGCTGGCCGAGCGACTGGATGCGCCGGTGTGCTGCAACTACCAGCACAACGACGCCTTCCCGGGCTCGCACCCGCTGAGCATGGGCCCGCTCGGCTACAACGGCTCGAAGGCGGCGATGGAGATCATCGCCAAGGCCGATGTGGTGCTGGCGCTCGGCACCCGGCTGAACCCGTTCTCCACGCTGCCGGGCTACGGGATCGACTACTGGCCGAAGGAGGCCAAGCTGATCCAGGTGGACATCAACTCCGACCGGATCGGGCTGACGAAGAAGGTGAGCGTGGGCATCCAGGGCGATGCGAAGCAGGTGGCCGAGCAGCTTCTGGAGCGGCTGGAGGACGGCGCGGGCGATGCGGGCCGGCAGGCGCGGCGCGATCTCGTGGCCGCCACCAAATCGCGCTGGCTGCAGCAGCTCTCCTCCATGGACCATGAGGACGACGATCCGGGCACCAACTGGAACGAGCGCGCGCGCAACCGCGAGCCGGACCGGATGTCGCCGCGCCAGGCCTGGCGGGCGATCATGTCGGCGCTGCCGCGCGACGCGATCATCTCCACCGATATCGGCAACAACTGCGCGATCGGGAACGCCTATCCGAGCTTCGAGGAGGGGCGGAAATACCTCGCGCCGGGGCTGTTCGGGCCCTGCGGCTACGGGCTGCCCTCGATCCTGGGCGCCAAGATCGGGCGGCCGGACATGCCCTGCGTGGGCTTTGCCGGCGACGGGGCCTTTGGGATCTCGATGAACGAGATGACCGCCTGCGGGCGGGGCGACTGGCCGGCGATCACCATGGTGATCTTCCGCAACTACCAGTGGGGCGCGGAGAAGCGGAACACCACGCTCTGGTTCGAGGACAACTTCGTGGGCACCGAGCTGAACCTCGGCGTGGAATACGCGAAGGTGGCCGAGGGCTGCGGGCTGAAGGGCGTGCAGGTGCGCTCGATGGAGGCGCTGACGGAGGCGCTGCGCACCGCGGTGAAGGAGCAGATGGAGGGCAACGTGACCACCTTTATCGAATGCGTGCTGAACCAGGAGCTGGGCGAGCCCTTCCGCCGCGACGCGATGAAGAAGCCGAATGTGGTCGCCGGGATCGACCCGGCGGACACCCAAGAACAGCAGGTCGCCTGAGGGACCCGCGGTGCTCCTCAGTGTCAATGCCGGCTCCTCGAGCCTGAAGCTCGCGGTCTACGACCGGGCAGCGCGCGAGCGGCTCTGGGAGGGCTCGGTCGGCGAGATCGGCGGGGCCGCCCGGCTGAAGGCCGCGGGCGCGGAGGCGCCGGTGGCGGCCCCCGACCATCTGGCCGCGCTCTCCGCGCTCGGCGAGGCGATGGACGGGGCGGGGCTTGCCTTCTCGGCCATCGAGGGGGCGGGGCACCGGGTGGTGCATGGCGGCGCCGAGTTCTCGGCGCCGGCGCTCGTCGACGCGGGCGTGCTGGCGCGGATCGAGGCGCTTTCGGCGCTGGCGCCGCTGCACAACCCGCCGGCGGTGTCGGCCATCCGCGCGGTGATCGCGCTGGCGCCGGCGATGCCGCAGATCGCCTGTTTCGACACCGCCTTTCATGCGCGCCAGCCGGAGGTCGCCTCGGCCTATGCGCTGCCGGCGGAGCTGCGCGCGGCGGGCTATCGGCGCTACGGCTTTCACGGGCTCTCCTATCAGGGGCTGGTGGAGCGGCTGCCGGGGATCCTGGGCACAGCACTGCCCGCGCGGGTGC
>JBCBWF010000157.1:0-10658 GCA_039817245.1 Pseudomonadota bacterium
CATCGGTTCTCCCTCGGCACCGGGCCGGAGGGCGGCCCGACAGCGGCGTTGCGGCGGCGGCGCGGCCGGCCCCGGCTCAGGCGCCCGGACCGGCGCCCGATCAGGCGCCCGGTCAGGCGAACGGGAACTTCGCGGTGGCGGTGGCGTAGTCGGCGGGTGCCACGACCTCGATCTCGCTGCCCATCACCTGTGTGACCAGCGGCTGCGCGCCGAGGTTCTGGCCCTTCTCGATGGAGGTCGGCCCGTAGGGCATGAAGTGGCCGTCCCACTGCGAGTTGGCCAGCGCCTCGATGATCGGCCCGCGCTCGGCGGATTCCGCGCGCTCGATCGCATCCGCCAGGAACTTCACCGCCGTGTAGGCCAGGAACACCTCGTAGGAGAAGCTGATCCCGTCCGCCTCGGCCTTCTCGCGCAGCGCCACCGCGCCCGGCTTCTTCGGGTCGAACCAGTGGTTGCAGTCGATCACGCCCTGGGCCGCGTCCGGGAACTCGGAGACGAAGCGGAACTGCGAGGAGGCCCCGCCGAGCACCGAATAGATCACCCGCGGCTGAACGCGCTGGCGCTGCAGGGTGCGCAGGAACAGCACGCCCTCGTTGTAGTAGTGCGAGGGGATGACGACGTCCGGGTTCAGCTCCTTGATCTTCAGCGCGATGTTCCGGAAATCCTTGTTCGGCGTCGGGTGGGGCAGGATCTCCAGCACCTCGAAGCCCGCGGGCTCCAGCCCGTCCTTCATGAGGCCGGCCATGAAGGAGCCGAAGGGCGTCGTGTTCTCATGCACGATCACGCAGGTCTTCACCGGATTGCCGGCGGCGGTGTTGAGGTCGATCAGACCCTGAACGCCCGACTTGGTGATCACGCCGAAGCCCGGGCCGAAGCGGAAGGTGTTGTCGAGGTCGCGGCCCACGATCTTGTCGTTCACGCCCACATCGACGACATGCGGGATGCCGTACTTCGCCGCCGTCTGCGTGGTCGCGAGGCTGATCCCGGAGGAGAAGGCGCCCACGATGGCGGAGACGCCGGCGGATTCGAACTTCTCCACCTCGCCTGCGCCGATCTCGGGCTTCGACTGCGCGTCGCCGAGCACCGTCTCGATCTGGGCGCCGCCGAGCGAGGCGATCCCGCCGGCCGCGTTGATCTCGGCGATCGCGGTCTCCGCGCCGTAGCGGCACTGGGTGCCGGAGAACTGCAGGAAGCCCGTCACCGGGTGCACGACGCCGATCTTCACCGCCGCCGGCTGGGCGCGCAGCAGCCCCGGGGCCGCGAGGCCGCCCGCCAGAGCGGCCGTGCCGGCCACCACCTGGCGGCGGGTGGGCTTTGCGCCCTGCCAATTCTCGGTCATCGCATCTCTCCCCGTTTTCTCGGTTGTCGCTGTCGGCGGGCCCCGGCCGCGCGCTACTTTCGGACGTAGCTGCCGTTCTCCCTGCGGAAATAGGTGCCGGCGGGCGCCTTCTCGAAGATCTTGGGCGCGAAGATCTTGCCCACCTCCGAGGCCGGCACCCCCTGTTCGGAGGCGCGCTGGGCATAGATCTGGCGCCGGTCCGCGTTCACGCGGTCCACCACGCCGCGCGCGGCCCCCGGCGCGCCCGGGCGGGTTTCCGTGAAGCCATCGAAGCGCTCGGCAATCGCGCCCTCGGCGCGCAGGCTGTCGAGCGACTGCGCCGCCGCCGGCATCGCGGCAAGCAGCAGGCCCAGAAGGCCGATCAGCGGTGGCAGGATCAAACGGCGCATCGTCCACATCCTCTCAGATCACACCCGGCTCACACGCGCGCGGGCCCGCGCTCCGGCGATCAGAAGATCCCGGGCTTGCTCTCGATATCCTTCTCGGCCTGCTCCTCGAGCTTGACCCGCACCTCCGCATCAACCTTCACGTTGAGGTTGATGGTGATGGGCTCCTTCGGCGCCTCGACCTTCACCGTCGGCTCGCAGCCCGCGAGCAGGACGACCGCGAGCGCGGCGAGGGAAAGCGGACAGGTTCGGATCATCGCGACCTCGAGGGTAGCATCGGCGGGGTCTCGGATCCCCGGCTTGGCCGCAGTATGCCCAACCGGCGGCGAAGGTCGAGCCCGGATGGTTAATTGCCGAGCCCGAAACCGCCCTGCAGAAGGTTCCCGCCGATGCGCCCGCCCTCGCGCACCGCCTGCAGGATGGGATCGAGCGCGCCGCTGAGGGCGATGTTGAACTGGAACGGGTAGCCGTCGAGCACCGCGGGATTGGCGCCGGAGAGGCCGATGGCGAGCTGCAGCTCGCCGCCAGGCTCCTGGCTCACGCCGACGGAGAGGGTCTCGTAGCGGAAATCCTCGAGCGCTTCGACGACGAGCGCCATCTGCTGGCTCGACCCCACCAGCCGTTCGCGCGCCGGCCCCCAGTCGACGCGGACCACCCCCGGCCCTCCCGCCGCCAGCCGCCCGTCCGCAAGGCCCGCGCCCGCCGGGCCGAGCCGCACGGGCAGCCGGCCCGAGATGCGCCCGGTGCCGGTGATCCCGGCGATCTGCCAGTCGCTGAGCAGCCGCTCCAGCGAGACGTCGCGGATCTCGATCTCGAAGGCGTGCTCGCGCGCGGCGGTATCCCAGTCGAGCGCTTCGAGGGCGATCTCGCCGCCCGCGAGGCTCGCGCGGAAGTCGCGCAGCTCCAGCACCCGGCCGGCGCGGGCGAGGCGCAGATCCCAGCGCGCGGCCTCCAGCGGGATGCCGGCCACGAGCCGGCGCGCCTTGAAGGATTGCGCCCTGCGCATCCTGAGGGGGGCGAGGCTGTCGAGCGCGACCCGGCCCGAGAGCCCCTCGAAGGCCATGTCGCCGGCGCTCGCCGTCAGCCCGTCGAGCTCCAGCGACAGGCCGGAAGCGAGCTTGCCCGCCGCGTCGCGCTGGCCCGAAGCGCTGAGCCGGACCCTGCCGGTCACCGCCTCCAGCAGGGCGAGCGCGGGGCTGAGCGCGGCCGGCTGCAGCCGACCGCGACGGAAGGAGAGCCGGCTCGGGCCGAGATCGAGCCGGCCGCTCTGCGCGGCAAGATCGGCATCGATGCGGAGCGGCAGGGTCGCCGACCCGTCCCGCGGGCCGATCGTGCCGGAGAGGCTCAGCGCCTCGCCATCGCGCGCGCCCTCCAGCGCGAGCTTGAGCGGGGCGAAGCGGCCCTCGCGCCGGCGGTCGCGAAGATTGGCGGCGAGCCGCGCGGGCCGCGGGCCCGGGGCAGCACCGAGCGGCAGGCTGAGGCCAAACCCTGTGATGGAGACCGCCGCGCCGGGCAGCCGCAGGGCGCCCGCATCGAGCCGCAGGAGGCCCTGCCCGTCCGCCTCCGTCTCGAGCCGCAGCCGGCCCTCGCCGCGGCTGAAGCTGGTGCCGTCCGCCAGTCGCCCGGCGAGCCCGTCCAGCGCGGCATCGAGCCGGACCGCGAGGCCGGCCGGGCTCCTCTCGAGCGCAGCGGTCTCGACCAGCACCACGGTCTCGCCATCCAGCCGCAGCCCGCCCTCCACCGCGAGCCCGGCGGCGGTAAGCTCAAGCCCCGATTGGGTTTCCACCCGCCAGCGATCGCCGCTGCGCGCGACCCCCAGTTGCCCGGCGAGCGCCATCCGGCGGGCCGCGATGCCCGCTACGGCGATCTCCACCGCTTCGAGCAGGGCCTCGCCGCCGAGCGCCAGGCCGCCATCCGGCGCAAGGCTGCCCTCGACGGCCCAATCCAGCGCCTCCAGCCGTGCGCTGCCTTCGGGCGCCTCAAGCGCAAGGCCGCGGACTTCCAGCTCACCGGCCAGCGCGGCCGGCGCGGCGAGGGAGAACCGGGCGTCGTGCCGGGCATCGAGCGCGAGGGAGAGGCGGGCCTCCGCCGCCCCGAAGGCCAGCGCCGCGCCCGTCTGCAGTCGCAGCACGCCCCCGGCCTCGTCCGGCGCCCAGACGAGCGCGCCGTCCCCGGCCGGAAGGCTGAGGCCCAAGACGGCGTTCTCGCCGAGCGACAGGCCCGCCGGCAGGAACGCCGCCGCCCCCGCCACCTGCATCCGCGCCGGCGCGGGCAGATCGAGCCACAGCCCCTCCGCGCCGCCGGTCAGACGAAAGGCGAGCGCACCCGTCGCGCGCGCGCCATCGGCCCCGATCGGCAGGCGGCGCGCGGCGAGGCGGCCTTCGACGCGCGCGCCCGCGGCGATCCAGGCCTCCGGCTGCAGCGCGTGCTCCTCGGGCAGCGTGGCGTATCCGTCCAGCGCAATCTCCGCCCGGCCGCTGCGCGGCACCGCCCCGGGCAGGGCCGCGCCGGGCGCGAGTGCCGCGAGATCGGCGTCGAGCGCTGCGTCGATCGCGATCCGGCCGCCGGGGCCGAGCCCGTCGGAGCGCAGCGTGAGGGCGAGCTGCGCCCCCTCCGACCGCCCCTTCGCCGTGAGCGCCACCACCGGCGCCTCGCCGGCGAGCGCGACATCCCCGTCGAGCCGCACCTCCCCCGGGCCGAGGGCGGTGAGGAGGGCGCCAAGCGGCGCGCCGTCGATACCCGCCGGGGTGCCGTTGAGGATCAGGCGCGCATCGCGGAGTGCGAGCGCGCCGGTGAGCGCCGCCGTGGGCGCCTCGTCTGCGCCATCCGCAGGGCCCGAGAGTGCGGAAAAACGCTGCCGCAGCTTGGGTATAGCCGAGACCGGCAGGCGCAGGCCCTCCAGCGTCAGCGCCTCCAGACGCCCGGCCATGAGGCTCGCGCGGTGATAGCCGAGGCGCAGTTGGGCCGCGCGCACCGCCCCCGGCCCGTCGCCGATGGCGAGATCGGCCAGCACCGTCTGCCGCAGCCCGATCTCCACCACCCGCAGCCGCGCGTCTCCGAGCCCGTTGCGCGCAAGCTGCTCGCGGAGCACCGCCTCCGCCAACGGCGCGCGCAGGGCGATGAGCGCCGCGGCGGCGAGCGCTGCGAGCAGGACAAGGCGCAGGGCGGCGGTGACGAGGCGGCCGGCGAGCATGGTCTCCCTCCGTGGCGCAGCAATGCCAGAGCCCGCGGCAGCCGCCAAGCCGGTTGTCGCGGGCAGCCCGCCCTCAGCGCTGCCAGGCGCGGAGCACCCGGGCGAGCGGCGCCTCGGCCATCCCGGCCTCGCCGGCGGCCGCCAGCGCGGCGTCGAGGGCCGCGTAACCGTCTGCCGCAGCGTCGTGATAGCCGCGCTGGACCCCAAGATCGGCGAGCCCTTCGGCCACATCGCGCATCTCGATGGCCCAGCGGCCCGCCTTGTCCGGCAGCTCGCCCGCATGGCCGAGAAGGCCGGCGAGAAGGCCCGGGCGGATCGTCTCGAGCTCGGCGATCACGGCATCGGTGAGCCCCGCGCGCTCGGCGCCGGCGAGCACATTGGCCAGGAGCGCGACGGCGCCCTTGTTGGCGGCGGCGAAGAGGATCTTCATCTCGGTCGCCCGCGTCTCGCCGGGCCCGAGCGGTTTGACGAGGAGCTGCGGGGTGGCGAGAGCCGTGAGCCTATGGGCCTCGGGACCGGAGACATAGAGCCGCGCCGGTGCGCGCCCCTCGCCCGGCGGCGCGCCGATGATCCCGCCATCGGAGAAGACCGCCCCTGCCCCGCGGATGCGCGCCGCGACCCGGCGGGTGCGGCTCGGCGTGATGGAGTTGCAGTCGACGAAGTGGAGCGGTGCGGGGCGGCCCGGCATGAGCGCGGTGGCCACGGCATCGGCCAGCGGCTCGGCCTGATCCGCCGGGGTCACCGAGAGGAAAACGTCGCAACCCGCAATGAAGGCAGGAAAATCGGGCAGGACCGCCACGCCGGCCTCGGCCGCGCGCGCCTGGCCCCGCGGGGAGCGCCCGGCGAGACAGCTCGTCACGCGCAGGCCCGCGCCGGAAAGCTCGGCGGCGATCCCTGCGCCCATATGGCCCATGCCGAGGATGCCGATGGTCGCGATCCCCGCGGCTTCGGCGCCCGGCCGCGGGCCGGCTTCGGTGTCGCTCATCGCCACGTGCTCCTCTTCCGCTGAAGCCGAGCTTCGGCACAAAGGGCGGGGCTGTCCATGCCCCGTGGATCCGCAGGCACGGGCCTCGCGTTTTCGATTGACGCGGACCCGGCAGGCCATAGCCTCGGGCGCGGGTGGAAGGGGAGCGCTATCGTGGAACCAGAGATCTTGCCGCCGATCGAGAGCGATGCGGTCAGCGTCGGCTTCGAGAGCGTCGCGGTGCTGCCGCCAAGCGCGGCCGGCCAGCCGCTCGCCCGCGTCCAGCAGGTGGTGAGCGTGCCGGGGCTCGACGATGCCTATGCCGCGCTCGATACGCGCGGGCTGGTCTGGCTGATCGAGGACGGGGCGGTGCGCGAGACGCCGCTTGCCGATCTGCGCGGCACGGACGGCTTCGTGGAGCCCGGGGGCGAGGCGGGCCTGCGCAGCATCGCCTTTCACCCGGATTTCGCGACGCCGGGCACGGAAGGGTTCGGACGGCTCTACCTTGCCTACAGCGCCGGGGCGGAGAGCCAGCCCGGCGATGCGCCGGTCTTCTCGGCCCCCGGCGCCGGCGCAGAGTTCTTTGATGTCGTTGAGGAATTCACGGCGGCCGACCCGGCCGATCCGGTGGTGGACACCGCCGAGGGACGGGTGCTCCTGCGCATCGCCCAGCCCTTCGGCAACCACAATTTCGGCCAGCTCGGCTTCAACCCGGAGGCGGCCCCCGGCGATGCGGACTACGGCAATCTCTATCTCAGCATCGGCGATGGCGGGGGCGGCAACGACCCGCTCGATGCCGCCGGCAATCTCGGACTGATCTACGGCAAGATCCTGCGGATCAACCCGCTCGGCGGCGAGGGCGCCCAGCCATACGCGGTGCCGGCGGACAATCCGTTCGTGGGCGACGATGCCGCGCTGCCCGAGATCCTCGCCTACGGGTTCCGCAACCCGCAGCAGTTCAGCTTCGACGACGGCCTGATCTTCACCGGCGATATCGGCCAGAACACGGTGGAGGAGATCGACGTGGTGCGCATCGGCGGGCATCACGGATGGGATGTGCGCGAGGGCACGCTGGCCAACACCAACGGCGCGATCGGGCCGCTGCCGGCGGAGGATGCGGCCTTCGATTTCCAATACCCGATCACGCAATACGGCCATGACGCGATCACGGCCGGCAATGCCGCGGTGGCCGGCGGCTTCGTCTATCGCGGCGAGGATATCCCAGCGCTGCAAGGCACTTACGTGTTCTCCAACTTCCCGACGGGGGAGCTCTTCTACCTGCCGCTCGACGCGCTGGACGCCGCGCTGGAGGATGGCCGGATCGACCCCTCGGAGGTCCGCGCGCCGCTGACGCTCGGCCTTGTGGATGCCGATGGCGCGGAGACCTCCTTCGCCGAGATCGCCGGGAGCCCGGGCGGACGGGTCGATCTGCGCTTCGGGCTGACGGAGACGGGCGAGCTCCTGGCCTTCAGCAAACAGACCGGCGAGATCTTCCAGCTCACCGGCAGCGGCGGGCCGGGCATCGGCGCGGGGCTGAGCGAGACCGAGGCGCGCAGCGTGGCCTATCTCTACGAGACCGCGCTGGACCGGGACGGGGCGATCGATCTCGACGGGTTGAATTTCTGGATAGACTCGAGAGAGCAAGGACTTGGCGAGGCAGAACTGGCCGAGGAGTTCCTCCGGGCCGACGAGTTCGCCGCGGCCTTCGGCGATGTCGACACGCTCGGCGATCGGGACCTGGTGGCGCTCTTCTACCGCAATGTGCTGGAGCGCGAAGGCGAGGCGGCAGGGATCGATTTCTGGACCGAGGTGGTCGGCCAGCCGGGCTTCGGGCGCAACGATCTGCTGCTGGCCTTCGCGACAAGCGTGGAGAACACCGAGCCGCTCGCCTTCGTCGAAACCCTCGCCGAGACAGCCCCCGGCTTCTGGGAATTCGCTGCCTGAGCAGTCGCGAAAAGCGGGGCAATGAACTCGGTAAAGAAATCAAAATCGGGCCCGTGCGGGGTGCGACGGCGCGACACGGGTTCCGGGCTCGACCCGGGACCTCCTTGAGCGCTCCGGAGCTCCCCGCTTGACCGACACGCACCCCTTGCGCGCCCACGCCCACCCAAGTCAGTTTTGCGCGGAAAGAACGAACATTATGCGAACAAACCCAAACACATCGCGCACGGTACGGCTGCCCCCTATCGCACCGAGGCTCACCCAATCTTCACCGTTCGCCCATCACGATGACGTGGGTGGGAGCGGCCGCGAGCGGATGTTTTCCGTCTCACTCTGACGCTCGCGATGGGGACGGCCCTGACGATGCTAAGGGAGCCGAGGGCGCCGATGATGCGCTCCAACTCATGCCGGCCGTCGGCGCGCGCCCTCTGGCGGTCGAGCCTCTTCGTCGTCTCGGGGGTGGGCACGAGCGCTGCCGTCGGGCCCGAGCCGATCGGGCGCCGGAGCCCTGCCATCGGCTCGGGTTTCATTGCCGAGCGATCCGCGCGGCCCCCCAACCCTCCGCCGCTCGGAACGTCTCTCCCCCAATCTCGGGGCCGGCTCGCGACCTCGACGCGGCGGCGTCAGGTGGGCGCGGCGCGGGGCCGTGGGGTCAGGTGGGCGCGGCGCGGGGCCGCGGGGTCAACAGCGGGGCGACGAGGCTCGTGGCGCAGAGCGCGTAGAGCGCCGCGACCATGATCTGGCTCACGCGCTCCACGAAGGCCACCTGCGCACCGAGCGTGACCGGCGCGAAGGCGAGCCCGAAGAGGAGCGTGAAGGCCACGAAGCCCGGCAGCAGGATCTGCGCCATGGCAGCGCTGCGGTCGAGGCTCCAGGCCATCAGGAGCGCGCCGGCAGCGGCGACCGTGGCGAGCATCGTGACGCTCTGATGCAGCGCCACGATCAGCACCGCCATCGAGGCCAGCACGCCGCCGACCAGATTGCCCGCCGCGAAGGTCACCCCGTAGCGCACCGACTGCGCGATGCCGGGCTGGCGCAGCATGGTGGCAACCGTCATCAGGATCACCATCGCCGCCAGCCCGTCCGCCGAGAGGTAGAGATGGAGCGGCAGCATGATCAGCGTTGCCAGCAGCGCCTGGCGCGCCACCGGCAGCGAGGCGGTGGCTGGGCCGGCGCGCTTCGGCGTCTCCGCCACCGCCTCGGGATGGGCGAAAACGAGATGTGCCGCGAAGACCAGCGCGATGCCGATGACGACCGAGACGATCAGCTCCACCACGAGATAGAGCGCAAGCCCCGTGGAGACCGCCGAGAGCGTGGTCACCACGATCCCCATGGTGAGGAACATCACGCCGATCGGCCCGGTCCTGGGGCTGAGCGCCATGGCGTAGCTCCAGAGATAGATCCCGCCGAGCCCGATGGCGAAGAGGAGCGTGTTGCCGACCGTGAGCGTGGCCACCGCATAGGCGAAGAGGCAGGCCGCCGTGATCACGCCGAGCAACCCGATCACGAAGCCCCCCGTGGGCACCGAGCGGCGCATCGCGAGAAGCTGCAGCCCGATCACCGGGGCGAGCGGGGGCAGGATCGCGCCGCGGCTGATCTCGATGGTGAGCCCGAGCGCCACGGCGAAGGCGAGGCGCAGGCCGTGATTGCGCCGCGCAAGCGCCTTCAGATCCGCCGGCGGGCCAGGCTCAGGAGACATAGGTGAGAAGCGCGATCAGCCGCATCCGCGCCCAGGCGATCGCATCCATCACCGGGTTGCGGCTGGCATAGATGATCACCGCGGCGCGCGAGCCGTAGCGCGCCCCGCGTGGCGGGCGCTCGGCATCGAAGACGAGCTGCACGGGGAAGCGCTCGGGATCGGTGAGCCAGCCGGTCTGGGAGGTGGATTTCGGCAGCCCCGTGGCCGGGTCGACCGAGCCGCCGGCGATGCCCCAGCCGATGCTGCGCAGGGTGGCGGGATAGATCTGGCCCGGCAGGCTGTCGAGCACCACTTCGGCACGTTGGCCGGAGGCCAGCACGCCGAGGCTGTTCTCGCGGATCGAGGCGAGCAGCCACACATCCTCCACGCTGATGAAGGTCATGGCGGCCTGGCCGGGGCTGACGGTCTGCCCGCCGGCGAGCTGGAGATTGGTGACCACCCCCCTGCTCGGCGCGGAGACGGTGGTGCGGGAGAGATCGAAGCGCGCACGCTCGAGGGTGGCGATGGCATCCTGGACCTGGGGGTTGTCCTGGCCTTCGGGGCCGAGCTCCTCCTCGGCGCGGCGCAGATCGGCCTCCGCGCTGTCGACGGCGGCCTGCGCCTCGTCGATCGCGGCGATGGCCTGGTCCGAGCGCGCCTCCGCATAGACGCCGCGTTTGACCAGGTCGAGGACGCGGGCGCTCTGGGCGCGGACATTGGCATCGGCCGCGCGGGCCTCGTCGAGCTTGGCCTGGGCGGCGTCGACCGCGGCGGTGGAGGCGCCGATGGTCTGGCCGACGAGGTCGAGCCTGGCCTGCGCCTGGTCGACGGCGATCTCGAAGGGGGTGGGGTCGATGCTGAAGAGCAGTTCGCCCTGTTCGACGATGGCGTTGTCGCTGACCGCGACGCTGCGCACCTGACCGGCCACCTCGGGCGCGATGCGCACGACGAAGGCCTGCACCCGGGCGTCGCTGCTGAAGGGCGTCGTGCGGTCGGCGATGACGTAGTAGACGAAGACGGCAGCGGCGACGGCGATGGCGATCAGGGTGATTCGGCGGAGGCTGGCGAGCCCGCTGGACTGGCTGGCCGATTGACGTTCGGTCTGACGGTCCGACTGGCGGTCGGCCTGGCTCTCCGGCGCGGCCTCCGCTTCGCCG
>JBCBWF010000325.1:0-5732 GCA_039817245.1 Pseudomonadota bacterium
GGCCCCTCATCCCCTCGCGCCGCCAGATCCGCTCCACGCGCTTGTGGTTCACATGCCAGCGTGCGTTGTTCAGCAGACCCGTCGCCATTGCCGCTCGGACCGATGACGCTCCCAATGGCAACCAAGCGGTAGCCGTCGCGCCCATAGTCGCGTGCAAGCGCGATGATGTCCTCGGTGAGGAGGGCTTCATCGGATCGGCCCCGGGGCGCCCGGCGCTGTGTAGAGCGGTGCTGCCCGAGCGTGCGGCAGGCGCGGCGCTCGTCGTCCATCGGGCTCGGACCAATGACGCCACAATGGACGACCGCCGAGCGCCTGCCGCACGCTCTCGATGTAGCGCCGACGGGGCGCGGGGCTTGTCAGTCATGGGGTGGCTCCGGGGAATGGCCGCGAAGACGAACCGTCCGGGCACCGTGTAGGGCGCGAGATGGTCACGACACCAGGCCCGGAGCCGATCAGCGTCGACCTCCTGCCCGGCGACCAGCTCGAAGAAGGCGCAGGGGGTCTCGCCCCATTTCTCGTCCGGCATGGCCACGACCGCGGCGACGCTGACGGCGGGGTGGCGATAGAGCGCCTCCTCGACCTCGATAGACGAGATGTTCTCGCCGCCCGAGATGATGACATCCTTGGAGCGGTCCTTGAGCTGGATGTAACCGTCGGGATGCATGACGCCGAGATCGCCTGAGTGGAACCAGCCGCCGGCAAAGGCCTCGTTCGTCGCCTTGGCGTTGCGGAAGTAGCCCTTCATCACGACGTTACCGCGGAACATAACCTCGCCGATCGTCCGACCGTTGCGGGGCACGGGTCGCATTGTCTCGGGATCCAGCAGATCGAGGGTTTCGAGCGCCAAGTAGCGCACGCCCTCGCGCGACTTCAGCGCCGCCTGCTGGGCCGGGGGAAGGTCGGACCACGCATCGTGCCAGTCGTTGACCACCGCACGGCCGTAGGTCTCGGTCAGGCCGTAGAGGTGGGTCACGTCGAAGCCCGCCTCGTGCATGTCGGCGAGCAGCTTCTCGGGGGGCGGCGCAGCCGCCGTGAAGAGCTGCACGCGCCGGTCGAGATCGTGCTTCACTGATGCCGGCGCCGAGATCATCAGCGACATCACGATCGGCACGCCGCAAAGATGGGTGACCCCCTCCTCGGCGAGTGCGCTCCAGATCGGTTCGGCACGCACCTGGCGGAGGCAGACATGGGTGCCGGCGATGGCGGAGAGCGTCCAGGGAAAGCACTAGCCATTGCAGTGGAACATCGGCAGAGTCCACAGATAGGCCGCGTGCTTGCCCATCGAGGTCGTCAGGGCGTTGCCCTGCGCCAGCAGATAAGCGCCGCGGTGATGGGAGACGACGCCCTTCGGATCGCCGGTCGTGCCGGAGGTGTAGTTGATCGAGATCGCGTCCTACTCGTCCTCGAGCATCAGCCACGCGTATGTCGGATCGCCGGCGGAGACGAACGCCTCGTAGTCCGCCGCCCTCGCGGCGGGCGTGGTGCCCTCGAAGACCGGATCGTCGTACTGGATCAGCACCGGCGTCATCGAAGCGCGCGCCAGCGCCTCCTGCATCAGGCCCATGAACTCCCGGTCGACGATCACGACCTTTGCCATGGGGTGGTCAAGCTGGACGGCGATGGTCCCCGCATCGAGGCGCGTGTTGATCGCGTGCAGGACGGCGCCGCACATGGGCACGCCGTAGTGGCCCTCCAGCATGGCAGGCGTGTTGGCCAGCATCACGGAGACCGTGTCGTCGCGCCCGATCCCGCCCGATGCAAGCGCCGAGGCGAGCTGGCGCGCGCGGGCGTAGAACGCGGCATAGCTCCGCCGGAGCGGGCCATGCACGATCGCGGTGTGATCCGGGAAGACGCTCGCCGCGCGCTCGAGAAAGCTGAGTGGGGTGAGCGGCTGGTGGTTCGCCGGGTTGCGGTCGAGACCGGTAATTTAGGGTTATGCCACGGGCGGCTTCACCGGTCCTGCCACTGCGGTGCGCGCTTCTCGATGAAGGCGCCGATCCCCTCCTCGGCGTCCTCGGTCAGCATGTTCCGGACCATCACATCCGCGGCAAGGTCATAGGCGTCCGCCAACTCCATCCCCCGCTGCGCGTGGAAGGCGCGTTTGCCAGTGGCCAGCGTCATGGCAGACTTGGACGCGATCTTGCGGGCCAGCTCAATCGTCGCCTCGCGCAGCACATCCGGTGCGACAACGCGATTGACCAGGCCGATCTCCTCGGCCCGCGCGGCCGAGATCATGTCACCGGTCAGCAGCATCTCCATGGCGTGCTTGGCGTTCACGTTGCGGGTGAGTGCGACCATCGGTGTCGAGCAGAAGAGCCCGATATGCACGCCTGGCGTGCTGAACCGAGCAGTGTCCGCCGCAAGCGCGAGATCGCAGCTCGCGACAAGCTGGCAGCCGGCGGCGGTGGCGACACCCGACACCTCGGCGACGACAGGCTTGGGATTGCTCGCGATCGCCTTCATCACGCCCGAGCAGAGCGCCATGATATGTGTGAAATACGCCCGGCCGCGGTCGGGCGCGGCCCGGCCAGCCGTCAGCTCCTTCAGGTCGTGCCCCGCGCAGAACGCCGGGCCATTCGCGGCAAGCACGACAACGCGCACCGCAGGGTCCACTGCCGCCGCGGCGAACGCATCGCCGAGCACGGCCAGCATCGCCTCCGAGAGGGCGTTGCGCCGGTCGGCGTCGTTCAGTGTGAGCCGCAGAACGCCGTCCTGGTCGAGATCCCGGAGCAGGATCTCATCGAGACGCACCGGCGCATTCATGCCAAGGCTCCCTGCGGGATGTTGACCTCGACGCTCTCGGCGAGCGTGTTGGCGATGAAGCAGTAGCGATGCGCGCGATCCTGCATCTTCGCCATCTCTTCCGGCGAGACCGAGAAGCCCGCATCGAAGCCCACGACCGGGTGCAGGTCGATGCGCGTCACCGCCATCTGCTTGCGTGCATTCTTCCCGAGATGGGCCACGGCTCGGTCATGGTAGCTTGACACCGGCCAACCCGCTTTCGCGGCGAGGGCCAGGAAGGTCATCATGTGGCAGCTCGAGAGCGCCGCGGCGAGCGCCTGCTCGGGGTTGGCGCTGGCGGGGTCGCCGCCCCAGTCCGGGGCAGCGTCAACGCTGAGTTCTTGGCTGTCGCTGAACGCGACGACGTGTGCGTTCGAGTAACGCCCGGGCCGCAGCTCGGCCTCGATGCGCTGCCACTGAAGCTCGACAGTCAGGTCGGTCATCTCATTCGGTCCCTTCAACGCGGTGCGGCACTCAAGCGGCGACGCTGCCGTCAGCGGGAGCGGCGTCGGCACCGGCATCAGCCGTCGCAGCCGTCGCAGCCGTCGCCGGGGCGTCGTCGACGTTGGTGGCAGCCGGCGAGGCCGCCGCGGCGAGCTTCTTGGCGGGGTCGTAGAACGGGCGCTCCACGATCGTGGCGCGGGCGGGGCCTGCTGGCATCATGACCTCGACCTCGGTGCCGATCACGGCGAGATCGGCCGACACCATCGCCAGCGCGATGTTCTGGCCAAGCCGGGGCGAGTGGACCGCCGACGTCACCTTGCCGATCGCAACGCCCTGCTTGGCGATCGGCCAGAAGGTCGTGTTTGGGCCCTTCAGCGGGTCGGCGTCGATGACGAGGCCGACCTGCTTGCGGCTGACACCCTCGTCGCGGATGCGCCTGAGCGCCGCCTTGCCGATAAAGTCCGCCTCCATGTCGAGCTTCACGAGCCGGTCGAGGCCCAGCTCGAAGGGGTTCGTGTGGATGTCGGCGTCGGCGTGGTAGGAGAGCATCGCGCCCTCGATGCGGCGGATGCTGGACGTGTGGCCGGGCTGAAGGCCGAAGGGCCGCCCCGCCTCCATGATCTTCTCCCACAGCTCGTCGCCGCGCGAGCCGTCGCGCAAATAGATCTCGTAGCCGAGTTCGCTCGACCAGCCGGTGCGCGAGACGACGAGGGGAATGCCGTCTAGCTCAATCTCGCGGAGCCAGTAGTAGCGGAGATCCATGATGCCGTCGCCGAAGAGCGTGCGCATGATCTCGCCGGATTTCGGACCCTGAAGCTGCAGCGGCGACACGTCGGGCTCGCAGATCGTGACGTCCATCCCCGCGAAGACCGCCACGCCCTGCGCCCAGAGCAGGATGTCGCTGTCGGCCAGCGAGATCCAGAAGTGGTTCTCGGCGAGGCGCAGCAGGATCGGGTCGTTCAGGATGCCGCCCTCGGCGTTGGTGATCAGCACGTATTTGCACTGCCCGACGGCCATCTTCGAGAGGTCGCGGGGCGTGAGCATCTGGACGAAGCGGGCGGCGTCCGGGCCGGTGATCTCGACCTGGCGCTCGACGCTGACGTCGCACAGGATCGCGTCGTTGATCAGATTCCAGAAGTTCTGCTCCGGGTCGCCGAAGTCGCGCGGGATGTACATGTGGTTGTAGACGGAGAACGCCCGAGCGCCGTAGCGCAGGGTGGCCTCGAAATAGGGGGATTTGCGGATCTGCGTACCGAAGCCGAAGTCGTCAGTCTGCGTCATGTCGTGTATCCATCGCGCCTGTGGCCGGTTGCGGCCGTTTTCGGTGTTCCGATGCTTGGTCTGATAAGGCCGATGGCGGCGTCGGTGAGGATCGAAAACAGGCGTCGCGGCAGACCGAACGGACTGTTCTTGGGTCGGCGAAAGTCCGATCGCACCTGAGGCTTTACTTCCCGGTTCCCATTGAAAGTCGCTGAATATTGGGTTGGGTAGACTTTACATTACGTGTCACGATGTAAATATAGTATCGATCGATACCAATCTCCGCTGCAAGAAGAGAGTCCATCAACTCCTGAAAAGCCGAAATGTTCGGGCAGATCATCTTCAGGACATAGTCGATGCCGCCACCGGTGGCGACGCACTCCGTGATCTCGTCGAGACTGCGGATATGATCCTCGAAGCGGGCGAAATCGGACCGTCGGTGATGCGTGAGCGATACGGTCACGACGACCTGCGAGAAGGCGCATACGCGCTCGAGCGCGATATCCGCATGATAGCCGCGTATGTAACCGGCCTGAGCCAGCCTGTTGAGACGGGCGAGGCAGGGGGTGGGGGAGAGGTTGACGATCTCCGACAGTCGGGCCTTGCTCAAATGTCCGTGCTTCTGCACGGCGCTCAGGATGCGAATGTCGATCGCATCAAGGCCGAACTTGGTCATGCATCCACCAGCCGCCATTCCGAAACGAGTCGAAGCCGAGGTGCATTGGCTGGCACGACGCGCGCTCACGACCGTATCGGTGGACGTTGGCCTCCGGGTCAAATGCTGTCAATCGCGAGAAGGCTGGCTCTCGCGAACGAGAGCCTTTGACGGGCCAGCAGCCGCAAGATCCGGAGCCATCCTCCAGTGGGGCGCGCTGCCGAAGGGCTCATCACGAAAGCCTGGGCATGCGGCCATGCGCGGCAGCCCACTCAATCACCGATCTAGGCTCGAAGCGGTGGTCTGCTGTGCGACGCGCGAATGGCCGCTTCCGCCGCCCAGTCGCGAGCGGGGCGCCCGTTCACGGTTATGCGGTGCCGATCAGCCACTTGATCGGCGCGCGCTTACGTTGGTGAGAGATTGGCGGCGTCCTGCCGACGGTAATGGCACGGCGTTCGTGTCTCAGCTTCTGCGAACTCGCTTTCTTGATCTCTACGGAGAGGCGCAACTATTCGCTTTATGTGCTCTGTTGCTCTGCTACTGGAGGTTCCGAGCGCGAATGATCGAAAGCATATACGTATAGCATAATTCA
>JBCBWF010000317.1:0-6047 GCA_039817245.1 Pseudomonadota bacterium
ACCCTGCCCGCTGACGATTTCCTTACCGCCGCGCCCCCGCTACTCGGCCTCCCGATTGGTTGAGGCATACCGCCGCCGGGGGGCGACAATCCATGGGAGCGCCAGGAAGGCGAGGATGACGGCGATTATGTTGCCCCACATTGATTGTCGCCCCCCGGCGGCGGTATGCCTCAACCAATCGGGAGGCAGAGTAGCGGGGGCGGGGCGGTAAGGAAATCGTCAGCGGGCAGGGTCAAGCGGCGGGATCTCTTGCGTTTTGGCGCCAGTCGGTCATCTTGGCGGCAGCCGCGTGACGCAGGGCGCACCACCAAGCCGCGCCCTGAAGACGCGGGACAGCGACAAAAACGGGAGGGTCCAGACCCATGAAACTTCGCAACCTTGCCGCGACCGCCATCGCAACCATCGCCCTGATGGGCGGCAGCGCCCTCGCCGCCTGCGACGACGGCGAGATGGTCATCAAGTTCAGCCATGTGGCGAATGCGGATCGCCATCCGAAAGGCATCGCCGCGAGCCTGCTGGAGACGCGCGTCAACGAGGAGATGAACGGCACCGCCTGCATGGAGGTCTTCCCGAACTCCCAGCTCTACAACGACGACAAGGTGCTGGAGGCGATGCTGCAGGGCGATGTGCAGATGGCAGCACCCTCGCTCTCGAAATTCGAGAAGTTCACCAAGAAGTTCCGCATCTTCGACCTGCCCTTCATGTTCGAGGACGTGCATGCGGTGGACCGGTTCCAGGCCTCCGAGACCGGCACGGCGCTGAAGACCAGCATGAAGCGGCGCGGGCTGCTCGGCCTCTCCTTCTGGCATAACGGCATGAAGCAGATGTCGGCCAACAAGCCGCTGATCTCGCCGAGCGATGCGGAGGGCCTGAAGTTCCGCGTGCAGCAGTCGGACGTGCTGGTGGCGCAGATGGAGGCGATCGGGGGCAACCCGCAGAAGATGGCGTTCTCCGAGGTCTACGGCGCGCTGCAGCAGGGCGTCGTCGACGGGCAGGAGAACACCTGGTCGAACATCTACGGCCAGAAGTTCTTCGAGGTGCAGGACGGGATCACCGAGACCAATCACGGCATCATCGATTACCTGGTGGTGACCTCGGTCGAGTGGTGGGACGGGCTGGACCCGGCGGTGCGCGACCAGCTCTCCACCATCCTGGCCGAAGTCACCGAGACGCGGAACTCCGAGTCCACGCGCGTGCACGAGGAGGCCAAGACGGCGATCATCGAGGCCGGCTCGGAAGTGCGCCAGCTCACCGAGGAGCAGCGCGCGGCCTGGGTCGCGGCGATGAAGCCGGTCTGGGACAAGTTCCGCGACGATGTGGGTGACGACACCATCGCCGCCGCGCAGGCCGCCAACGCGACGAACTGAGCCGAGCCGCCTCCCCGCGCACCCGCCTGTGGCCGGGCGCGCGGGGGGCATCCTCGCCCGAAGCGGCTTCCGGCTCGCCCCGAGCCGGGAGCGGGCGCGGCTCTCCCCCGGCCGGGCCCCTTCTGCGACCGAGCCCGCCGGCTCGCATCCCCGGAGCCCGTCGTCCCATGTCTCAACGCTATGTGCCCCGCACCCCGCTCGGCCGGGTGATCAACGAGATCGAGGAGACGCTGATCGCGGCGATCCTCGGCATGATGACGCTGATCACCTTCGTCAACGTGGTCGCGCGCTACGTGTTCAACAGCAATATCCTCTGGGCGCTGGAGGCGACGGTGTTCCTGTTCGCCTGGCTGGTGCTGCTGGGGGCGAGCTACTGCGTGAAGATCCGCGCGCATCTGGGCGTGGATGTGATGATCAACCTCTTCAACCCGGCGGGCCAGCGGGTGCTGGGCTTTCTGGCGCTGGCCTCGTGCCTGGTGTTCAGCATCCTGCTGCTGATCGGCTCGTGGAACTACTGGGCGCCCTTCGCGAACCTGCCGGAGTTCGACGGCACCTGGCGCGACCAGATCTGGTACGAGGTGAACGATATTCCCATGCCGGCGGTGCTGGCCTGGCTGGGCGATGCGGTGAACCAGGGCGAGGCCTATGAGAAGATGCCCCGGTTCATCCCCTATGCCGTGCTGCCGCTCTCGGCGCTGCTGCTCGTGATCCGCTTTGCGGAGGCGGGCTGGATGCTGATCAAGGGCGAGGTCACCACCATCATCGCGAGCCACGAGCTCGACGACGCGCCGGAGCCCCCGGCTGCGACGCCGCGGGAGCGCTGAGCCATGGAAGTCGTCCTTCTCTTCAGCATGGTCATCGGCTTTCTGATGATCGGCGTGCCGGTGGCGGTGTCGCTCGGCCTCTCCTCGATCGCGTTTCTCACGATCTTCTCGGACAGCACACTCGCCTCGGTGGCGGGCACGCTGTTCAACGCCTTCGACGGGCATGCGACGCTGCTGGCGATCCCGTTCTTCATCCTGGCCTCGTCCTTCATGTCCACCGGCGGGGTGGCGCGGCGGATCATCCGCTTCGCCATCGCCTGTGTGGGGCATTTCCGGGGCGGGCTGGCGATTGCGTCGGTCTTTGCCTGCATGCTGTTCGCCGCGCTCTCGGGCTCCTCGCCGGCGACGGTGGTGGCGATCGGCTCCATCGTGATCGCGGCGATGCGGCAGGTGGGCTACAGCCGGGATTTCGCGGCGGGCGTGATCTGCAATGCGGGTACGCTGGGGATCCTGATCCCGCCCTCGATCGTGATGGTCGTCTATGCGGCGGCGACGGATGTATCGGTGGGGCGGATGTTCCTGGCCGGCGTGGTGCCGGGGCTGATGGCCGGGCTGATGCTGATGATCGGCATCTATATCGCCGCGCGCATCCGCAACCTGCCCGCCCAGCCCTGGGCCGGGTTCAGCGAGATCGGCGAGAGCGCGCGCGAGGCGGGCTGGGGGCTGTTCCTGATCGTGATCATCATGGTGGGGATCTACGGCATTCCGGGTCTGACGCCCGCGATCTTCACGCCCACGGAGGCGGCGGCGGTGGCGGCGGTCTATGCCTTCGTGATCGCCAATTTCGTCTATCGCGACATGGGCCCGCTGAAGCCGGCGACGGAGGAGGACTATCCGCTGCCGCTGGTCCGCAAGCCCCATGCGCTGGTGACCGCGATGCTGCATCCGGACACCAAGAAGGTGCTGCTGGAGGCGGGCAAGCTGACGGTGATGCTGATGTTCATCATCGCCAATGCGCTGATCCTGAAGCATGTGCTGACCGACGAGCAGATCCCGCAGCAGATCGCGAGCAGCCTGCTGGCGGCCGGGTTCGGGCCGATCATGTTCCTGGTGATCGTGAACGTGATCCTGCTGATCGGGGGGCAGTTCATGGAGCCCTCGGGCCTGCTGATCATCGTGGCGCCGCTGGTGTTCCCGATTGCGATCGAGCTGGGCATCGATCCGATCCATCTCGGCATCATCATGGTGGTGAACATGGAGATCGGGATGATCACGCCGCCGGTTGGGCTGAACCTGTTCGTGACCTCGGGCGTGGCGGGGATGCCGGTGTTCGACGTGGTGCGCGCGGCGCTGCCCTGGCTGAGCATCCTCGTGGTGTTCCTGGTGCTGGTGACCTATGTGCCCTGGATCTCGACGGCGCTGCCACATGCGATCATGGGGCCGGAGACGATCATAAAATAGCCGCGCGCAGGCGGGGTGGAGGCCCCGGCGCGCGGCGCTTCGCACCATGCTGCGAAAGATGGGGGCGGCCCGGTCTGCGGGGCCGTCCGGAGGGCTGTCGGGGGGGGCTGTCAGTCGGGGCGGGCGGGCTATGTGTCCCGGAACCGTGGAAGCCGGGAGACTGCCCCATGCGCCGATCCGCCCTCGCCCTGCTCGCCGCGTTCGCGCTGGCACTCGGCCCGCTTGCGGCATCGGGCGAGGAGGCCTGCGGCGACGGGCTCTGCAAGGTTGAGGGCGGCGGGTACCGGCTGGCAATGCCCGAGGTGCCGGTGGAGGCACCGGTGCCGGCGCTCTTCTTCCTGCATGGCTGGGGGGCGTCCTCGCAGGGCACGATGCGCTCGCGCACCGCGATGCGCGCGGCCCTCTCGGCACGGGGCTATGCGCTGATCGTGCCGGAAGGTGTGCCGCGGGCGGGGCGCACGCAGCGCGACTGGGCGGTGCGCGACGGGCGGCCCCATCCGCGGGACGATCTGGCGCTCTTCGAGGCGATCCTGGCGGACGCGGCGGCGCGCGGGGTGGACCGGGCGCGGGTGCTGATGGCAGGCTTCTCGCGGGGCGGCTCGATGGTCTGGTACGCCGCCTGCGAGCGGCCGGAGATGATGCGCGCCTACGCCCCGGTGGCCGGCGCATTCTGGGAGCCCTTCCCGGAGCGCTGCGCGGGGCCGGTCGATCTCTTCCACACCCATGGCTGGACGGACCGGGTGGTGCCGGTGGAGGGGCGCCAGATCGGCGGCGGGCGGATTGTGCAGGGCGATGCCTTCGAGAGCGTGGCGCTGCTGCGCGCGACGAATGGCTGCGAGACCCGGCTGGCCGAGGAGACGGTGGTGGAGGGGGAGGCACGGTGGCTGCGCGCCTGGACGAGCTGTGCGGCGGGCCGGGTGGATCTGATGCTGCATCCCGGCGGACACACGGTCCCGAAGGACTGGATCGGACGCGCGCTGGGCTGGTTCGAGGCCCGGCTGGCGGATGACGCTGCGCGTTAGGTGAGCCGCTGAGCGCGCCGGGCTTAGAGCGTCGCTCCTCGCTCCGCTCTGCGGCCGCGCCCACCCACGTCATCATATGACCGGAGAAAAGAACATATAATGAACACCTGGCGCCGCGTTGCAACTCAACATGGCTTTGAGTTTGTTCACTATGTGTTCAACAAGACGCGCCCAAAATGACGTGGGAGGGAGCGGCCGCAAGACCCGCTCTGAGCGATCCGGAAAAGGTGGGCGGAGGGCGCTATAGGCCGTAGCGTTCGAGGCCGAGCCAGCGCGGGACGGTGGCGGCCCAGCTTCGGTAGCTCTCGCCGAGATCGACCGTCAGCACCGTCTCCTCGAGCAGCACGAAGCGGGTCTCGAGGATCTGTTTCAGCGCCCAGATCATCACCAGGGCGATCGGTTGGCCGGTGGTCAGAACCCAGCCGGCGAGGATCAGGAGATCGGCGACATAGATCGGGTTGCGCGTATAGCGGAAGGGCCCGGTCGCGACGAGGCCGGAGGGCCGCTCGCGCGGGATGATCGTCGTGCGCGCCCGCGCGAAGGCCAGCGCCGCCCAGAGCGCGAGGCCGAGCCCGGCGGCGATGAGGAGCCGGCCGGGCCAGAGCAGCAGCGTGCCGAGGGGCGACCAGAGCTCCGCCGCACCGGACGCGAGCGCCATGAAGGCGACCGTCCAGACCGGCGGCCAGTCGAGCGTGCGCAGGAGGCTCATGGCGCCGCTCCCCCGAAGACGGGCATGTTGTCGATCAGCCGCGCACGGCCGAGATGGGCCGCGGCGAAGATGCGGTCCCCTGCGTTGGCGCGGGGACCGGCCGGGGCGAGGCTCGCGCCGTCGCGCACCTCCACATAATCCACCCGCGCGAAGCCAGCGGCGAGGAGGGTGGCGGCGGCTTCGCGCGCGGCCGCGGCTGGCTCGGCGGGCTCGGCGCCCGCGGTCATGGCCGCGGCGGCATCGCGGAGGATGGCATTGAGCCGGCCCGCGACCGCGCGCTCGGCCGCGTCGAGATAGCGGTTGCGCGAGGACATGGCGAGCCCGTCCGCCTCGCGCAGGATCGGCGCGCCGAGGATCTCGGTGGCGATGTCGAGATCGCGCGCCAGCCGGCGGATGACCGCGAGCTGCTGCCAGTCCTTCTCCCCGAAGATCGCGGCGTCGGCGCCGGCCTGGTTCAGGAGCTTGGTCACGACCTGGGCCACGCCGTCGAAATGGCCGGGGCGCGCCGCGCCGCAGAGAAGATCGGTGAGGCCCGTGACGCGCCCCGGCCATTTCGACGGCGTGGCCCAGGTGGTGACCAAGCTCCTGAACCAGGCCGGCGCCGACGCCGCGATCTTCGGGGAGAAGGACTGGCAGCAGCTCGCCGTCATCCGCCGGCTGGCGCGCGATCTCGACATCGCCACCGAGATCCTCGGCGCGCCGATCCTGCGCGAGGCGGACGGGC
>JBCBWF010000642.1:0-1898 GCA_039817245.1 Pseudomonadota bacterium
CCACCCGCCGCGCCCGCGCGGGTGGCGCGGTCCTGGCCGCGCATCTCTAGGGGGAAGGCGACGTTCTCCAGCACCGTGCGGTGTGGCAGGAGGGCGAAGTTCTGGAACACCATGCCCATCTTGCGTCGGCGCAGATCGATGAGCGCGGTCTCGTCGAGCGCGCCGATGGGGCTGCCCTCGATCAGGACGGCGCCGGCGGAGACCTCCACGAGGCGCGCCATGCAGCGCAGGAGGGTGGACTTGCCGGAGCCGGAGAGGCCCATGACGACGAGCATCTCGCCACGGGGGATCGCGAGCGTGACATTGCGCACGGCGGAGACATAGCCGTCGCGCCGGAGCGTCTCGGCATCGGGGACGGCGCCGTCGAGCGCGGCGAGATAGGCTTCTGGGTCGGGGCCGAAGAGCTTCCAGACCGCGTCGCAGTATATGGCGGCGTCGCCGGCGGCTGCGGGGGCCATCGCGGTGGGAGCCATCGCGGTTGGGGCCGCGGCGGTTGGGGCCGCGGGTCTCGCCGCTGCGGTCTTCGCTTCGTCGCGCATGGCCCGCTCCCTGATATCGGATGCCCCGGCCCTGGGGAGGGCCGGGGTGGGCGTCAGATCGGCGAAGGCTCGGGGATCAGCTGGCGCTCTCGAGCCAGGGCCGCCACGTGTCCTCGTTCTTCTCGAGCCACTCGGTGGCGGCCTCCTCGGGCTCCAGCTCCTCGATATCGACGAGCTTGGCCATCTCGGCGATCTGGGGATTGGTGAAGGAGATCTTCTCCAGCACCGCATAGGCGCTCGGCCACTTGCCGGCCATGCCGTCCCAGGCGGCCTTCTTCAGGTAGCCGTCCGCGGGGTTGCCGCAGTCATAGGTCATGTCCGGGTTGGGGCCGAGGCTGGCGTCGTCCTTGCAGCCGTCGAAATACTCGGGGAACTCGACGAACTCGCCGGGCCAGACCGCCTCGACGAAGTTCGGCGTCCAGTTGAAGATGACGACCGGCTTCTTCGTCTTCTCGGCGGCGGCAACCTCGGCCCAGAGTGCGGCGGCGGAGCCGGCATTGACCACGACGAAGTTCATGCCGAGGGCCTCGACGCGCTCCTTGTCGTGCTTCAGCCAGTCCACGGGGCCGCCGAGGAAGCGGCCCTTCTCGCCGGTCTCGGGCGTGGCGAAGAGGGCGGCGCATTTGTTGAGCGCTTCCCAGTCCGGCAGGCCGGGGCAGGCCTCCTTGGTCCATTCGGGATACCACCAGTCCTCGCGGGTCACCGCGTCGTGGCCGCCCACATCGACGATGCCGCCCTTGGCGAGCGCTTCCTCGAAGGCGACGCCGAAGGCACCTTCCCAGACCTCGAGCTCGAGGGTGACGTCGCCGAGGCGGACGCTCTCGTAGACGGCCTGGCTGTCGGTGGAGACGTATTCGACGCTGAGCCCCATCTCCTCAAAGATCTGGCCGACGACATGGCTCATCACGATCTGCGACGACCAGTTATGCGTTGGGATGACGATGGGGTCGTTGCTGTCCGCGGCGAGCGCGGGGGCGCAGAGCAGGGTGGTGGCCAGCATGGCCGTGAGGATCTTCTTCTTCATGGTGGGTACCTCTCTGTTCTCTTCTGTTCTGGTCGTGGAGCTGGTGTCCCTCTGTCTCTGCACCTCTGCGGGGGAGGTCTGGCGCGTCCTTGATCCGCGGTGCCGTCTTTTTGTTGCCGGTTCCTCGGGGGCTCGGGGTGGATCGGGGCCTATCGGCGGTCGTGGCGTTGTCCGGGGCGGTCTCTCTCAGCAGTCGAGCGTGGCCTGGCGCTCCCAGTCGCTGAGATGGCGCATGTACTGCGTCCACTCGTCGTGGCGGAGCTTGACGAGGGCGGCGATGGTCTCGGGCCCGATGGCCTCGGCGAGCGCGGTGTCGGCCTCGAGCGCGCGCAGCG
>JBCBWF010000010.1:0-33620 GCA_039817245.1 Pseudomonadota bacterium
CGCGGATACACGCAGAGCTGCGCGATCGGGGCCATCACCTCTCGAAGCGGACAGTGGCCAAGCTCATGAAGGAGAACGGCATTCGCCCGCCGCGCAGATAGCGCAAGGTGCCGGTCACCACCGACAGCCGGCACGCCCATGCCACCGCACCGAACCTGCTCGAGCGCAACTTCAAGATCACCGTGCCCGACACGGTCTGGCTCGCCGACATCTCCTACATTCGGACTGATGAGGGGTGGTTGTATCTGGCCGCGGTCAAAGACCTGGCGACGATGGAGATCGTCGGATGGTCCATGTCCGAGCGCCTCAAGAGCACACTCTGCGAGGACGCCTTGAAAATGGCGATCCGGAACCGGCACCCGCCACCCCATGAGCTGGGGGGCCTGATCCATCACAGCGATAGGGGCGTGCAATATGCCTGCGGCGACTGCCGCAAACTACTGGCTCTCCACGGCATCACAGCCTCGATGAGCCGGAGGGGAAACTGCCTCGACACTGCGCCCATGGAAAGCTTCTTCGGGTCGCTCAAAACCGAGCTCGTGCATCGCACCCGGTTCCAGACCCGGGCCGATGCGAGGCGCGCGCTCTTCGAGTATATCGAGATCTTCTACAACCGCCGGCGCCGACACTCGAGCATCGGCTACCGAACGCCAGCCCAGGCAAGGATGGACATGGCCATGGCGCCGGCCGCATAAATGGATAGCGCTCTGGTCCGGGATCAGGGTGCAAGGTCACACAGATGACGCGCCTGGTCATGTTCGAGAGCCGGGATCGGATGGGGGGCGGGCGGTCTTGGGGCTCGCGCCTTAGTGGCCGCCGCCGCCGAGGCCCACGCCGGAGATGATTGAGCCCATGACCTTGAGGCGGAGGCCGGCGGCTTTGACGACGCCGGTGGCGGCGATCACGTGGCCAAAGAAGCCGGCGATATTGTTCGTGTAGGCTTGGACAATACAGCCGGTGCCATCGAGCAGGATGTCTTCGTGCTCCTTGTATTCGAGTTCCAGGAGGACCAGCAGCGTGCCGCGCTCGGTCGCGCCGCTGAGATCGAGAAGGTTGCCGCTCGGGACGATCTGGCCGCGCGCCACGGCGGGCTGGATCGCGACGACCTTCGCGGGGAAGACGGCGTTCACGAAGGAGAGGTTGGCGTTGCTCTCGCAGGCGATCTCGGCGGGCATGCCTTCGTAGATCGTCGTGTGCGCGACCTGGGAGAAGCCGGCCGCGATGCGCACGGGCAGATCCTCGGGCCGGTCGGGGATGATGATCATGGCGGGGCTGAGGATGAGCGTCGATGCCGGGCTGCCGACGCTGAGCGCGACCTGGGTCGCGGTCCCGTCGGTGAAGCTGCGCACTTCGGTGAAGCCGAGGGCGGCCTTGGCGGATTCGAGAGCGGCCTCGGCGGCTTTGCGCTGCGCGGGCAGCGACTCTTCGAGATCGATCCGCGCAAGGTCGAGCTGCGCCCTGGCCGCCGTCAGCTCGGCCTCGGTCGCGGCGACGGCGGTTTGAAACTCGAGCACGGCATTGGCCGTGCCGGCGCCCCGATCGAGAAGCTGCTGCGCGTCGGCGAGGTCGTCCTGCAGCTTCGCGAGCTCGGCCTCGGCCGTGGCGACGCCGGACTCGGCGATGGTCTTGGCGTCGACGGCCTTGGCTTCGGCGGCTGCCAGCACCTCGAGCTCCGCTTCCGCCGTCGAGAGCGAGGCCTGCTGTGCGCTGTCCTCGATCCGGAAGAGGAGGTCGCCGGCTTTGACGTGCTGGCCGTTCTCGACATTGATCTCTGTCACGGGACCGGAGGTCTGCGCGACGACCGACACGGTGCGGAACGGCACGATCCCGGCATAGGTCTTCGGGTGGAAGTAGAAGATCGTGAGGAACAGCGCGAAGGCGAGCACCGCCCAGATGAAGACGGCGGTCTTCATGGTCCAGACGGTGATCGGCTCGCCCCGTCGGCGCAGGCGATAGTACTGAATGACGGCCGGGAAGGACGTGAACATCAACTCAAACATGGTGGTCACGATCCTCCGCGGGAGCGGCGCTCGGGGCCGCGGTGAGGGGGGCCTCTTCTTCGGTCGCATCGGCCTTGATGCTGAGATGGAAGCGCGACCAGTCGGCGGCGAGCGCGACGAGAATGGCGCTCAGCGGCAGGAGCACATGGAAGTGGTCGAGCGGAAAGATCTCGTAGAGCAGCGCGATCAGAAGAAGCGTCGGGATGGTCTTGGCGAGCGGGGTCTCCTTAGAGTGGTGCTCGGCCCAGCGGTCGAAGGCGGCGTACAGATAGACGATGCCATAGAGCGCGCCGATCAGGAGCACGACCACGACGCCAGCCAGAAAGTCGCCTTCTCCCGGGGGGACAAACCAGCCGGGCGCTGCATGCGCTTCACCTGCGTGCTCTGACATGGGACCTCTGCTCGATCTCTGCTGGGGGTCTGATGCGGACGGCTCTGCCAGATGATTGGCTAGAGCATGACCGGCCTCCAGTCGATTGGGATCATCAACAGGCGGTCTCAAGAATCCTGATCGATGCGCTTCGGTTCTCGCCGCAATCGGGCGAACGGCGAAGTGCAGCTCAGCCGGGAGCGGTCTGAGCGCAGGCGCCGGCCCTCGGGACGAGCCGCTCGCCTGTCCGTGCGACAGGGCGGAGCCCGGTCACGACAGCATCCGGCCGCGTATCTGAGCTGCCCGAAACGGATCGGTCCGCCGGTACAATCGGTTTGCGGACGGCACCGGGGATCGGCAGGCGACAGAAGCCGGATGAGGGGCTGCACGGGGCAAGGTCACTTGCCCGGCCAGTCCCGGGCCGCCACATGACCCTTCGGGGTGAGCGCGTAGACGCCGCGCTCCACGCGCTCGAACCAGCCGTAGTGATCGTCGGCCATCATGCGCGTCGCACGCGCGACGCCGGTCGCGCGCGCAACATCGGCCCCTCGGCTCGGCCCGGCGGTCTCCAGATGCACCGCACAGCGCAGGGCATCCTGCCGGTAGGCGGTGACAAGGGGGATGCGCGTCGAGCCGCCGGCATTCGGGTCGCCGACGCGGCGGGAGAACTCCTTCAGCAGCCGTTCCCTGCGCCCCCTCGACTTCCGCGGTGCGTAAGGTGCCGGGTCGAGATGCACCTCCACGAACCCGTCCGAACACCGCACGGTCATGACGCCGAGGCCGAGACGGCGCGCCAGCGTTACGTTGTTCTTCAGCGCGGCCTGAAAGCGCCGCCCGGACCCGCGCGCCACGGCAATATAGACCGCGTCCGTTATCGACTGGCGCGTCACAGCCTGGTGGAAGAGGCCGAGCGAGAACCCCGTCTTCAGCTCCACGATCACCGGATCCTCGTCGCCCCGCCGCGCGACCACATCGGTGCCGTCCACCTCGCCCTTCACCTCGTATCCCTGTCCCTCCAGGAAGGCCTTCACCGGCGGATAGAGATCGGTTTCGACAAGCCGCGTCATCCGCGCAGCCTAGATCCGCTGCCGCAGCCCGGCAATTCCTCGCCTCCCGGCAGCGGGTGATCGAGAGCGTGGATCATGCGCGCGAGGCGCAGTACAAAGCCGCGAAGGGGGACAAATGAGCGGCACGCTGATCACGTCCGAGGTCGATTTCGACAGGGAGGGCAAGCAGGCGGGGTATCTGCGCGTCCCGCATTCGGTGCATCGCTCGGCCTATGGCTGGATCCCGGTGCCCGTCACCGCGATCCGCAACGGCGCGGGCCCGACGCTGGTTGTCTCCGCCGGCGTGCATGGCGACGAGTATGAGGGTCAGGTCGCGGTGTCCGCCCTGGCCCGCGCGCTCGCGCCCGAGCAGATCCGGGGGCGCCTCATCCTCCTGCCCATGGTGAACGCACCGGCCGCGGAGGCGGGCTGCCGGGTCTCCCCGCTCGACGCAGGAAACCTCAACCGCCTGTATCCGGGCGACCCGAGGGGCACGCCCACCGAGATGATCGCGCATTTCCACGAGGAGGTGATCCTGCCGCTCGCGGACTATGCGGTGGACCTGCACTCCGGCGGGTCTTCGCTCATCTATCCTGCGACATTGCTGCGCGGTCCTGGCCATTCGCCGGAGGAAGAGGCGGGCCTCGCGACGCTGAGCGAGGCGTTCGATCTGCCTTATGCCTGGGTCTTTACGGCCGGGGGCGGCACCGGCAGCACGGCGCGCACGGCCATGGGGGCGGCGAACCGCAAGGGCGTGGTCAACGTGATGGCCGAACTCGGCGGTGCGGGATCGGTGTCGCCGGAGGTGCTGCGGCGCACGGAGTGCGGCCTCCGCCGCATCCTTCACGCGCTCGGCATGCTGCCCGGCTATGCCCCCGATCCCGCCAAGGGCACGCGACCGCTCCATGTCCACGGGTCCGTCTACGCCTATGAGGCGGGCGTGTTCGAGCCGCGGAAGACCATCGGCGAGGATGTTGCCGCTGGCGAGACCGTCGCCTTCATCCATCGCCCCGACACACCCGGCCAGGCGCCGCATGCCGTGCCCTCGCCTCACGACGGTATCGTGCTCGCCATGCGCGCCATGGCCGCGGTCCGCCGCGGCGATGCGCTCTACCAGATCGCCGCGGATGCCGGCTGAGATGACCCGCCACCCCGTCTCGCTGGATGACATCCGCCAGGCCGCCCGTGCGCTCGACGGCGTCGTGATCCGCACGCCGCTCCTCGAGAACCCGGATGTGAACGCGCGGCTCGGCGGCCGCCTCCTCCTCAAGGCCGAAAGCATGCAGCGCACCGGGGCGTTCAAGATCCGCGGCGCCTATCACCGCATGCTCGGGCTTTCGGGTGCGGAACATGCGCGCGGCGCGGTCACCTACTCCTCCGGCAACCACGCCCTCGGGCTGGCACGGGCGGCACAGATCCTCGGCTCGTCGGCCGTGATCGTGATGCCCTCGGACGCCCCGGCTGCCAAGCAGGCCACCGTACGGAGCATGGGCGCAGAGATCGTTCCCTACGACCGCGACACACAGGAGAGCGCGGATGTCGTCGCGGAGGTGATGGCGCGGACCGGCCGGATCGAGGTGCCGCCGAGCGCCCATCCCCAGATCCTCGCCGGCGCGGGCACGGCCGCGCTGGAGCTGCTGCAGGATGCCGGCGCGCCGCCCGACTGCGTGCTGGTGCCCTGTGGCGGTGGCGGCCTCACGGCGGCCACGGCCGTGGTGATGGCCGAAGCCGCGCCCGGCACGCAGGTCTTCAGCGCCGAGCCGGATCTCTTCGACGACACGTCCCGCTCCCTCGCAGCCGGCGAACGCCTGCCCAATCCCAAGGGCCGGCGCACGATCTGCGATGCGATCATGACACCGATCCCCGGCGAGATGACCTTCGCCATCAATCGCGCGCTCCTTGCGGGCGGCGTGACGGCGACCGATGCCGAGGTTCGCACGGCCATGCGCTTCGCCTTCGAGCACTTCGGGATCGTGACCGAGCCCGGCGCTGTCGTCGGCCTTGCGGCCGTCCTGAGCGGGCAGGTGCCCATCCGGGGGCGCTGCGTCGCCACCTTCGTCACCGGCGGCAACATCGATCCCGCCCGTTTCGCGAGTCTGCTCGAGGATCCGGCCGATGCCGGCCTTTGACTTCGACGAGGTGATCGACCGGCGTGCAGTGCCCGCGCTCAAGCACCACAGGCTCGTGCTCGGCGATGACGGGATGGACCTGTTCCCGGCGGGTGTCGCCGACATGGACTTCCGCGTCGCCCCCTGCATCGCCGAGGCCATCCGTGCACGCGCCGGGCATGGCGTCTTCGGCTATGAGACCGTGCCGGAGGGCCTGATCCCCGCCCTCACCGGCTGGCTCGAGGCGCGCCATGGCTGGACGGTCGATCCCGCCCATATCCTGCGCGCGCCCAATGTTCTGAACGCGTTGGCCATGGCCGCCAATCTCGGCACCGAACCGGGCGACGGCATCATCGTCCAGCCCCCCGTCTTCTTCGACTTCGCCGACATCATCGCGGAGAACGGGCGGCGGCTGGTCGAAAACCCGCTGATCCTCGAAGCCGGCCGATACCGCATGGATTTCGACGGGCTGGAGCGTGCCGCCGCCGATCCGCGGACCCGTATGATCTTCCTCTGCAACCCCCACAACCCCGTAGGCCGGGTCTGGAGCCGGGAGGAACTCGCCCGCCTCGGCGCGATCTGCCGGCAGCACGGCGTCCTCGTCGTCTCCGACGAGATCCACGGCGACATCACCTTCCCGGGGCACCCCTACACCCCCTTCGCCGCGCTCTCCGACGAGGATGCCGCGAACGCGATCACCTGCCTCTCACCGGCCAAGAGCTTCAACATCGCCGCCTGCGCCTCCGCGTTCACGGTGGTGCCGGAGGAGATCCGCCGCAAGGCGTTCCAGGCCGAGAACAGCCGCCTCACGGTCAACAAGAACAACGCCTTCGCCTCCGTCGCGATGGAAGCGGCCTATCGCCAGGGCGCCCCCTGGCTCGACGCCGCGCTGGCATATCTTGAGGGCAATCTCGACGTGATCCGCGCCCGCCTGTCCCCGATCCCCGAGGTCTCGTTCATCGAGCCGGAGGGCACCTTCCTCCTCTGGATGGATTTCCGCGGGCTCGGCCTTGCCCCCGACGATCTCACCCGCTTCCTCAGGCGTGAGGCGGGCTGGGCCATCACCCGCGGCATTGCCTTCGGTCCGCAAGGCGCGGGCTTCGGCCGTCTCAACATCGCCTGCCCGCGATCCCGCCTCTCGGCCGCGCTGGATGCCCTGAGCCGCGCCATCGAGGCGCGCCGGCGCGCCTGAGCCATCCGCCTCCGCGCCGGCCGTTTCGATCAAAGGCTTGGTTTGTGCCGCAGCGCATCATTAGGGTGAGCGCAAAGAGACAGGGAGATCACCATGCTTCGCGGATTCCTCTTTGCAGCAGCCGTCTGCCTCAGCGCCACGGCCGCAGCGGCCCAGACCGCCATGCCCTTCGCGCTCGACTGGAAGTTCGAAGGCCCGGCCGCGCCCTACACCGTCGCCGTCGACGAGGGCTTCTTCGCCGAGGCCGGGCTGGAGGTCACGATCGAGGAGGGCAAGGGCTCGCTGGCCGCCATCCCCAAGGTCGCGACCGGCGCCTTCCCGGTGGGCTTCGCGGATATCAACTCGCTCATGCGCTTTCTCGACCAGAACCCCGGCGCTCCCGTGGCCGCGGTGATGATGGTCTACGACAAGCCGCCCTTCGCCGTCGTCGGCCGAGCCAGCCAGGGCGTGCGCGCCCCCGCCGATCTGGAGGGCCGCAAGCTCGGCGCCCCGCCGCCGGACGGTGCCTGGGCCCAGTTCCCCATCTTCGCTGCCGAGAACGGGCTCGACACGCATGCCATCACCGTCGAGCCGGTCGGCTTTCCCACCCGCGAGCCGATGCTCGCACAGGGCGAGGTTGATGCGGTCACGGGCTTCTCCTTCTCCTCCACCCTCAACCTCATCCGCCTCGGCGTGCCGGAAGACGACATCTCCGTGCTGCTGATGGCCGATTACGGCGTCCGCCTCTACGGCAACGCGATCATCGTGAACACCGACTTTGCGGAGGCGAACCCCGAGGCGGTCACGGGCTTTCTCACCGGCATCGCCAAGGGCTGGAAGCGGGCGATCGAGGCGCCCGAGACCGCCATCGCCTCGCTCCTGAAGCGCAATCCGGCCGCCGACGCCGCGCTCGAGCAGCGCCGCCTGCTGCTGGCGGTCGAGGCCAATGTGCTCACCGACTATGTCCGCGCAAACGGCATGGGCAAGATCGACCCGGAGCGCTTCGCCGCCGCTATCGAGCAGACCAGGACCGTCTACGAGTTCCAGAACGAGCCCGATCCGGCGGTCATCTTCGATGCGCGCTACCTGCCGGGCGACGATGTCCTGAGCCTGGAGTGACGCAGGCAGGCGCCGGGGGCTGCCCGGCGCCACGCCGCCACGCGCCGCGGGACCCCGAGCCCATGTCCGAAGTCGACATCCGGAATGTCCGCCACGCCTACCGCACCAAGGCCGGTCCGCTGCCAGTGCTGGACGGGCTCGACATGTCGGTCGGCGAGGGAGAGTTCTGCGCGATCGTCGGGCCCTCCGGCTGCGGCAAATCCACCCTCACGCGCCTCGTCGCCGGGCTCATGCAGCCCGATGAGGGCGAGGTCTGGCTCCACGGCAGCAAGGTCACCTCGCCGCGCAAGACCGTGGGCATGGCCTTCCAGAACCCCGTGCTGCTCGAATGGCGGAGCATCCTCGACAACGTGATCCTGCCGCTCGAGATCGTCGCGCCGCGCATGCCGCGGCGCGATCGGGTGGCCCGCGCCGAGGAACTCCTCGCCATGGTCGGGCTCGAGGGCTTCGAGGCCAAACGCCCCTCCAAGCTCTCCGGCGGGATGCGCCAGCGCGCCTCGTTGTGCCGCGCCATCGTCCACAAGCCCGATGTGCTGATCATGGACGAGCCCTTCGGCGCGCTCGACGCCTTCACGCGTGAGGATCTCTGGCAGACCATGCGCGCGCTGCGCCGGGCCGAGCCCTTCACCGCGATGCTCATCACCCACGATCTGCGCGAGAGCGTCTTCCTCGGTGACCAGGTGGTGGTGCTCTCCGGCCGCCCGGCGCGCACCCAGCGCATCATGCGCATCGATCTGCCGGCGGACCGGACGCTCGACATTCTGTTCACCGCGGAGGTCGCCGAAATGCTCCACACGCTCCGCGACGAGATCAAGATCGCCCAGGGGCGTCCGGTGGAAGGGCGGCACTGATGGAGCGCGTCCAGCGGATCGCGGTGCCCATCGTCGCCCTCCTCCTCTTCACGGCGTTCTGGGAGTTTCTGGTCTGGGCCAATGGCTGGCCGGACTTCGTGATGGCCTCGCCCAGCGATCTGCCCGCCGCCTATATCCGCTTCGCCAATCTCTTCGTCATCGGCGCCTGGGAGACCCTGTGGCGCACCGTCGCCGGCCTCCTTCTCGCCGTGATCGCCGGGCTGCTCCTCGGGATGATCATGGGCTTCTCCAAGATCGCGCGGGACGGCCTCTATCCGCTGCTGATCGGCTTCAACGCCATCCCCAAGGCGACGCTGGTACCGGTGCTGGCGCTCCTCTTCATCGGCCAGCACGATTTCAACACCGTGATGATGGCCTTCCTGATCTCGTTCTTCCCCATTGCGGTCTCGGTCGCCGTCGGCCTCTCCACGCTGGAGCCGGAATACCGCGACATCCTGCGCGCGCTCGGCGCCTCGAAGCTCACCATCTTCTGGAAGATCGCGCTGCCGAAGACCCTGCCCGAATTCTTCGGTGCGCTGAAGGTCTCCGTCACGCTGGCCTTCATCGGCACCAATCTGGTGGAGATCGTGTCGCCCCATGGGCGCGGCCTCGGTGCGCTGTTCCTGTCGGGGCAGACCAATTCGAACTATCCGCTGATGTTCGCGGTGCTGATCGCGCTGGCCGTCCTCGGCATCGCGCTGTTCTACGCGGTGGTCCTGCTGGAGCGCATCTTCGCCGGCTGGGCGGAGCGCCCGGTGAGCTGACATGGGCCGGCGGGCGGCCCGCCGCCGCCCCGGCGCAATCAGACAGTGATCGCCTTGGTCTCCAGGTATTCGTGGAACCCGAGCGGCCCGGCCTCGCGCCCGCTGCCGGACTCTTTGTAGCCGCCGAAGGGAACATCGTAGTCGCCCGCATTGCCGTTGACGTTCACGACACCGGCGCGGAGCTTCCGGCTCACGCGGTGGATCCGCTCCGGATCGGTCGACTGGATGTAGGCGGCAAGCCCGTAGGGCGTGTCGTTGGCGATCTCGACAGCCTCCTCCTCGCTGTCGAAGGGAAGAATGGCAAGGACGGGGCCGAAGACTTCCTGACGCGCGATGTTCATCTGGTTGTGGACGTCGGCGAAGAGGGTCGGGCGGATGTAGTAGCCCTTGTTGAATCCCTGCGGCCGTCCGAGCCCGCCCGCCGCCAGCCGCGCGCCATCATCGATGCCGGCCTGTATCAGGTGCTGCACGTGCTCGTACTGCTTCTTGTTCACCACGGGGCCGATGTGATCGCCCTCTTCCATCGGGTCGCCGATCTTGGTGTTCTTCACCACCTCCGTGACGCGCTCGACGACGTTATCGTAGACGCTGCGCTCGACCAGCAGCCGAGACGCGGCATCGCAGGACTGCCCGTTGTTGATGAAGCACGCATCGACCGAGACCTGCGCGGCCCTGTCGAGATCCGCATCCGCGAACAGCAGGTTCGGGGACTTGCCGCCCAGCTCCAGCGTCACCCGCTTGATCGTGTCCGCCGCGGCCTTCGTCACGGCCTTTCCCGCCCGTGTCGAGCCGGTGAACGAGACCATGTCGATATCCGGATGGGCGGAGATTGCCTCTCCCACGCCCGGCCCGTCACCATTGATCATGTTGAAGACCCCGGGCGGACACCCGGCCGCGTGGATCACCTCGGCCAGCATGATCGAGGAGAGCGGCGAATACTCGCTCGGCTTCAGCACGATGGTGCAGCCTGCCGCGAGCGCCGGCGCCACCTTGATCATGATCTGGTTCACCGGCCAGTTCCACGGCGTGATCATCCCGACGACGCCGACCGGCTCGTCGACCAGGATCGAGCCGCCCCGCAGCGAGGGCCGCTCGAACCGATGCGCCTTGAGGGCTTCGATGGCCGCCTCCAGGTGACCGATCCCGACAGGCATGTGGACGTCGCGCGAGAACGACATGGTCGTGCCCATCTCGTAGGGCATGATCCTGACGAACTCCTCGGCGCGCGCCGTGTACGCCGCGGTGATGCGCTCCAGCAGGGCGACGCGGTCCGCGACCGTGCTGAACTGCCATGACCGGAAGGCCTCTTTCGCGGCGGCGACGGCCTTGTCCACATCCTCCTTCGCGCCGAGCGCGATCGTCGCGATGGCCTCCTCGTTACCCGGATGGATCACCTCGAAATCCGTGCCCGCCACCGGATCCACCCAGGCGCCGTCGATGTAGAACTTCTTGTGGTTTTCCATGCGGGAGGTCTCCGTGCGAGAAGGTTGAGGGGCGCATCGGAGCGTGCTCGAAGGCGCTGGCACGATGGCCGGGAGAGCCTGCATCAACGGTGCCGGCCGTTCAACGCGCAAATCCCTCGCCGCATTCGCAGGCGCGCGGCAAGCCAGAGAGACTGACTTGCCGCACGCTCCGTCTGTTCGGAGGCGAATGGCCGCCGGATCAGAAGTGGACTGACAACGTGTCCAGCGGCGTCTTCTGGGGCGGCGAGAACTTCGTCAGATCGATCCCTTCGACAGCCGTCTTGTACTCGTCGATGGTGGGCGTTCTTCCGAGGATTGCCGAGAGCACCACGACCGGGGTCGAGGCGAGGAGGGATTCGCCGGTCTTGTCCTCGGCATCCTCGACCACGCGGCCCTTGAACAGGCGCGTCGACGTGGCCAGCACCGTGTCGCCCTTCGCCGCCTTCTCCTGGTTGCCCATGCAGAGGTTGCAGCCGGGCCGCTCGAGATAAAGAATATTCTCGTATTCGGTCCGCGCGGTCTTCTTCGGCGCATTATCGTCGAACTCAAAGCCGGAGTACTTCTGCAGGACGGCCCAGTCGCCTTCCTCCCGGAGCTCGTCGACGATGTTGTATGTCGGCGCCGCGACCACCAGCGGGGCCTTGAATTTCACATCGCCATGCGCCCGCTCGAGATTGCGCAGCATCTGGGCGACGATCTTCACATCGCCCTTGTGGACCATGCAGGAACCGACAAAGCCGAGATCCACCTTCTTTTCGGCCCCGTAATAGGAAATCGGCCGGATCGTGTCGTGCGTATAGCGTTTGGACACATCCGCATTTTTCACGTCGGGATCGGCGATCATGGGCTCGTCGATCTTGTCGAGGTCGACAAGCACTTCGGCGTAGTACTTCGCAGTCTCGTCCGGCGCCAGAGCGGGCTTCTCACCCGACCGGATCTCGGCGATGCGATGGTTCGCCTTTGTGATGAGCCCGGCCAGGACCTGGGCATCGTTGTCCATGCCCTTCTCGATCATGATCTGGATGCGGCTCTTGGCGATTTCCAGCGACTCGATCAGCGTCTCGTCCTCGGAGATGCAGATCGACGCCTTGGCTTTCATCTCCGCCGTCCAGTCCGTGAACGTGAACGCCTGGTCCGCCAGCAGCGTGCCGATATGGACCTCGATGATGCGCCCCTGGAAGACGTTGTCGCCGAACTGCTCGAGCATCTGGGCCTGGGTTGCATGGACGACGTCTCGGAAGTCCATGTGGTCGGCCATTCTGCCCTTGAAGGTCACCTTCACGGAGTCCGGTATCGGCATGGTCGCTTCGCCGGTTGCCAGCGCCAGCGCGACGGTCCCGGAGTCAGCGCCGAACGCCACGCCCTTCGACATGCGCGTGTGGCTGTCTCCGCCGATGATGATCGCCCAGTCGTCCACGGTGATATCGTTCAGCACCTTGTGGATGACGTCGGTCATCGCGTGATACTCACCCTTCGGATCGCGCGCCGTGATCAGGCCGAACCGGTGCATGAACGCCATCAGCCGCGGCGTGTTGGCCTGGGCCTTCGCGTCCCAGACCGACGCGGTGTGACAGCCCGACTGATAGGCGCCGTCGACCTGCGGCGAGATCACCGTCGCCGCCATCGCCTCCAGCTCCTGGCTCGTCATCAGGCCGGTGGTATCCTGCGATCCGACGATGTTCACCTTGACGCGGACATCCGAGCCGGCGTGCAGGACCTTGCCGGGCGTCGTTCCCAGCGCGTTGGCATTGAAGATCTTCTCCACCGCCGTCAGGCCCTGGCCTTCGTGGGAGACCTCCTTGGACGGCGCGAACGCTGATTTCAGCTCGATCCCCAAAGTCTCACAGGCGAAGGTCTGCAGCTTCTTGCCGAAGACAACCGCGTAGGACCCGCCAGCCTTCATGAATTCCAGCTTCTGCGGCGTGAACGATGCCGACACATCGACAAGCTCGCGCTCTCCATCTGCGTCGAACAGCTTCTTCTGCGTGGTGTTGATCTTCAGCACGGTCCCGGTGTCGACGGCGTAGGTCTGCTCCAGGATCGGGTTGCCATCGTTGTTGAGGATGGGATTGCCGTCTTCGTCCAGCTTCTTGACCCAGTTCTTCAGGTCGAGCCCGACACCGCCGGTCACGCCCACGGTCGTCAGGAAGATCGGGGAGATCCCGTTGGTCCCGGCCACGATCGGGGCGATGTTGACGAAAGGCACGTAGGGGCTGGCCTGCTTGCCGGTCCACAAGGCGACATTGTTGACGCCCGACATGCGCGAGGAGCCGACCCCCATCGTGCCCTTCTCGGCAATCAGCATGACGCGCTTGCCCGGGTGCTGCAGCTTCAGCGCCTCGATCTCCTGCTGGGCGCGTTCGGAGATCATGCATTTGCCATGGAGTTCACGGTCGGAGCGGGAGTGCGCCTGGTTGCCGGGGGAGAGCAGATCGGTGGAGATGTCGCCCTCCGCGGCGACATAGGTCACCACGTCGATCTCTTCGTCGATCTCGGGGAGCTTGGTGAAGAACTCGGCGTCCGCGTAGCTCTCCAGGACCTCCCGCGCAATCGGATTGCCGGCCTTGTAGGCCGCGTCCAGCCGGTCGGTATCGGCCTCATAGAGAAAGACCTGCGTCTTCAGCACTTCGGCCGCGTCCTTGGCAACCGCTTCATCCTGGCCAAGAGCAAGATCGAGCAGAACTTCGACCGAGGGCCCGCCCTTCATGTGGGAGAGCAGCTCGAACGCGAAGGCAGGACCGATCTCTTCGACCACGGCATCGCCGAGAATGATCTCCTTCAGGAAAATCGCCTTCTCGCGCGCGGCGCTCGTGGTCCCCGGCAGCGTATTGTAGATGAAGAATTCGAGCGACGACCGGCGGTGCTCGTGGCCCGGATCTTTGATCTGCGCGATGATTTCGGCGGTCAGATCGCCGGCATCGATCGGCTTGGGGTGGAGACCCTGCGCTTTGCGGGTCTCAATTTCTTCAAGGTAGGCTGCGTACAAGCTCATGGGGGCCCCCGTCGCTCAAGGGTTGAATGGCGCTAAAGGGTGTGACTGGCGATCATCTTCTCATCGCGGACACCATCTGCATGCATCTGTATACAGGTATGCGTTCGCATGCAAGGCGCTTCCGCCAGGCGGTGCCGCGGGCCGCGCCGCCGCTGAAAGCCCCGGTCGCGCGGGTCCGGAGCCATCCCGGGCGTGAGCCTTCCGGCGAAGAATGCGCGCGGCCTCGGCAAACGCATTGGCCCAGCGCAATTCTCTGGCCGCCGGCGCTCGTTTCTTTGCGGGCCTGCCGAAACACTGATGTCATGGAGGCCGGTTAAGGGAACCCTAAGCTGTCAAACGGAGAGGCTCCCATGATCAGACTTCTGACCGCCGCCGCTGCGGGACTGCTGCTCTCGACCGCCGCATCCGCCGCGGATGTCTCGGGCAAGCTCGTCCTCTACACCTCGCAGCCCAATGCCGATGCGCAGCAGACCGTCGACGCCTTCACGGCGAAGTTTCCCGGCGTCGAGGTTGAGTGGATCCGCGACGGCACCACCAAGGTGATGGCCAAGCTGCGCGCCGAGTTCGAAGCCGGAGCGCCCCAGCCCGACGTGCTGCTGATCGCCGATATGGTGACCATGGAGGGCCTGGAGGCGGAGGGTCGCCTGATGGCCCACCCCGATGCCGACATCTCGGCCTACGACCCGGCGCTGATGGACGATGAGGGTCACTACTTCTCGACCAAGCTGATCACCACCGGCATCGTCTACAACACCGCCGCACCGATGGTGCCGGGCTCCTACCAGGACCTGCTGAAACCCGAAGCCAAGGACAAGCTGGCGATGCCGTCGCCGCTGACCAGCGGCGCGGCGACCATCCACATGGCCGCGATCACGGCGCATCCCGATCTCGGCTGGGCGTTCTACGAGGGCCTCGCCGATCAGGGCGCCAACCCCAAGGGCGGCAATGGCGGCACCTACAAGGCGATCGCCGGCGGCGAGAAACTCTATGGCTTCGTCGTCGACTTCCTGCCGATCCGCAACAAGCTGAAAGGTGCGCCGGTGGAATTCGTGTTCCCGGAGGAGGGTGTCAGCGCCGTGACCGAGCCGGTCGCGATCCTGTCGACCGCGCAGAACCCGGATGCGGCGAAGGCCTTCGTCGACTTCCTGATTTCGCCGGAAGGCCAGCAGCTCGCGGCCGATATGGGCTATCTGCCGGCGCATCCGGCGATCACGCCGCCGGAAGGCTTCCCCGCGCTCGGCGACATCAAGCTTCTGGACTTCGATCCGGCCAAGGCGCTGGCCGATGATCAGGCCAACAAGGCGCGGTTCGTCGACATCTTCGGCGGCTGATGCACCGCATCTTCCGGGGCGGCGAAGGGCTCACCCTCGCCGCCCTGCTTCTGATCTGCCTGCTGCTCTTCGTCTTTCCGCTGGGGCTGTTGGCGAAGGTGGCCCTGCAGGACGGGCTCGGCCCGATCTGGGCGGCGCTCGACAGCCGCTCGGTCCCTCGCGCCCTCTGGAACTCGGTCGAAAGCGCCCTTCTCTCCGCGGCCCTGGCCCTCGGCGCCGGCACGCTCGCAGCGCTGATCCTCGGGCTCACCGATATCCGCCTGAAGGGCGTCTTCACCTTCCTGCTCCTGATCCCGATGATGATCCCGCCGCATGTGACGGCCATCGCGTGGATCCAGGCGCTGGGGCCGTCGTCGCCGCTCCTGCAGACCCTCGGCCTCGCGCCGGAGATCGGCAGCACGCACCCGCTCTACTCGCGCGAAGGGGTAATCCTACTCCTCGGCATCCAGCATGCGCCGCTGGTCTTTCTCGTGGTCCTGGCCGCCCTGCGCAGCCTGCCGCGCGAGATGTCCGATGCGGCGCGCGTGTCGGGCGCTCGGCCCTGGCGGCTGCTGAGGCGGGTGATCCTGCCGCTGCTGGGACCGACCCTCATCGCCGGATACGCGCTGGCCGTGGTCTCGGCGCTCGGCAATTTCGGGATCCCGGCGCTTTTGGGGATCCCGGCGCGCTACACCACCCTGCCGGTGCTCATCTGGCGCCGGCTCGCCAGCTTCGGCCCGTCCGTCCTCACCGACATGGCGGTCATCGCGGCGCTGGTTGCGCTCATCGCCATCGTCGCGGTGATCCTGCAGATGTGGCTGGCCTCGCGCCGCCGCAACGCGCTGATCGGCCCGCCGCAGCCGCCGCTCGACATCCGGCTGGGTGCCGGCCGCCCCTGGGTCGAGGTCGGGCTGGCCGCGATGATCGCCGCGACGCTCGTGCTGCCGGTGAGCGCGCTCTTCGCGACCGCGCTCGTGCCGACCTACGGCGTGCCGCTGACGCTCGAGACGGTCACGTTCGCCAACTTCGCCGAGGTCCTCTTTCGGCAGGCGGTCACTGCGCGGGCCTTCTTCAACTCCACCCTCATCGCTGCGGCCTCGGCAGGGGTGCTGGCCGGTCTCGCCGCGCTCGTCGCCCGGTATGTCGCATCGCCCGACCCGGCGAGGCGCCGCCTCGGGGCCGGCATGGCGACACTCGGCGAAGTGACCTATGCGATCCCCGGGCTGGTGATCTCGGTGGCCTTCATCCTCGCCTTCCTCAAGCCGGTCCCGGTCCTGGGCGTGTCGATCTACAACACGCTCTGGATCATCCTGCTCGCCTATGTCTGCGCGTTCTTCTCCATCGCCCTGAAACCGGTGAGTGCTGCCTATCTGCAGCTCGATCCCGCGCTCGACGAGGCCGCGCGCGTGGCAGGCGCCGGTTTCGCGCGGCGGATGACGCGGATCGCCCTGCCGCTCATCGCGCCGGCGGCCTCGTCGGGCGCGATCCTCGTCTTTCTCACCGCCTACAACGAGGTCACCGTCTCCGCGCTCCTCTGGTCGAGCGGCACGGAAACCATCGGCACCACCATCTTCAACTACGAGGACGGCGGCTACACCACGCTGGCCTCGGCAATGGCGGCCGTGACGGTGCTGGCGACCGTGGCGCTGATGGCGCTGCTCGACCGGTTGGGCCGCCGAGCGCCGCCGGGCGTGGTGCCCTGGCGCCTGTAGCGCGCGGATAGGCGCGATGTGAGCCGCGGTTCAGCCCGGCAGAACCCAGCCGCTGTTGAACATGAGGTGGAGGGTCTCCCCGGGCCGAACCGGCTCGGACAGATCCAGCATCACGGTGTCGTCCAATCCCGCGCCGCGCATCGCGGCCTCCCAGTAACCGCCGCGATAGAGGACCGAGACGACCTCAGCCGGCCAGCCAGACGGCCCGACCGCGATGTCCCTGGGGCGGACGAAGACCGTCCGCTCGCCGCTCCCTGCGCCATCGACGGCGACACTCTGCCCGCAGATCAGTGCCCGCCCGTCCGAGACGGTCGCGCCGATCAGGACGCCGCGGCCGATGAACCGCGCGACCATCGCGTTCGCGGGGCGCTCATAGATCTCCCGCGGTGCGCCGATCTGCAGGATCCGCCCCGCATCCATCACCGCCATCAGGTCGGCCAGCGCCATCGCCTCGCGCTGATCATGGGTGATGTAGAGCGTCGTGACCCCGGTACGGTCGTGAAAGGCGCGCAGCTCCGCCTCCATGGCGCCGCGCAGATGCGGGTCGAGATTGGCCAGCGGCTCGTCCATCAGAACGGTCCGCGTGTCGCCAGCCAGGGCGCGCGCGAGGGCGACGCGCTGGCGCTGCCCGCCCGAGAGCGCCCCGGGCCGCCGGCCGGCCAGCTCGCTCAGCGACACCATCCGCAGGTGCTCGTCGGCACGGCGCCTCGCCTCGGATTTCGCGACAGCTTTCGCCTCGTACGGAAAGGCGACGTTCTCCTGCACCGTCAGATGCGGCCAGAGCGCGTAGGACTGGAAGACCACGCCCACGCGCCGATCCTCCGGCGGCACGAAAATGCCGTCGCCGGCCACCGGCGTGCCGTCGAGCGCGATCCGCCCGGTATCCGGTACCTCCAGCCCCGCGATCAGCCGCAGCAGCGTGCTCTTCCCGCAGCCGGACGGGCCGACCACGCAGAAGAACGCATTCTCGGGTACCGACAGCGACACCGCGTCCACCGCAGCGTGGCCGCCGAAGCGCTTTCCGAGATTGTCGACCCGAATGCTCATCTTGGCCCGCCGAGCCCCCGCCTCGCCGCCGCAGGCCCCCTTCAACGCGGGCGGTTCCGGCGCGCAGGGGCGGCATGGAGGGGCCGCAACCGATGGCCTCGGCTGCGGCCCCTGTCGGTCACTTCATGTCGAGCTGGATGCGGACGGTCTCCGCGAGTTCCTTGATCGTCGCCTCGGGCTCGGCACCCTCGGAGATCTCGACGAGGCTCGCACCGATCAGATCGGTCACGGCCACACCTTCCGAGCCGGGATACGCGAACCACGGGCCCGCATGGGCGGCAACCTGCGCATGACCCACTTTCGCGTTCGGGTTCGCCGCGTAGTAGGCGCCGAGATAGGCGTCGTCCTCGAGCACGATGGCGTTGGCCGGCGCGTAGCCGGTGTTCTCCACGATGATCTTCTGGCCGTCCGGGCCGGTGACGAAGGCCATGTATTCCCACACCGCCTTCTGCTTCTCCGCATCATCGGTCAACATCACGATGGCCGAGCCGCCGGTCGGGAAATACACGTTCTCCTCCGCGATCACCGGGGTGCCGAGCACGGTGACGGGGAAGTTGTCGCCCGCGCCCTCCTCGAAGCGCTTCAGGAGCGACGAGCTCTCGAGGAAGATCCCCAGCGTGCCCGCCGGAAAGGCCTGGCGCGCATCGTCCTGGCTCATGGTCGACATGCCGCCCTCCGACGCGAAGCGGCTGTAGAGCTCCGCAGCCGCGATCCCGGGCGCCTGGTCGAAGGTGATGTCGCTCTCATCGGCGGTCATCGGGCGGCCGCCATGGCTGCCGAGAAGCGACTGGAAGCGCCAGTCATGGCGGTGGATCCAGATGCCTTCCGTGGTCTCGCCGAGCGCGTCGATCTTGGCGGCAAGCTCGATGATGCCGTCGAAATCCGTCGGGAAATCGGTCATCGAGCCGCCGGCCTGCTCCACCAGGCTCGGGTTCACATACATCACCATGGTCGAGGCCGAGGTGCCGAGCGCCCACTGCGTGCCCTCGAACTGGCCGAGCGAGAGCAGCGCGGGCGTGTAGCCGGCGGCCGCCGTGTCCGCGGGCAGGAAGGCGTCGAGCGGCTTCAGCAGACCGCGGTCCTCCAGGATCCGCCAGCGGTTGAGGCCCACATAGGCCACATCCGGCGCGGTGCCGGCCACCGCCTCGCGCAGGAGGCGCTGCACACCATCCGCATAGCCCTCCGCCGGGCCGTCGATGGTGACCTTGATTTCCGGATGCGCCTCCATGAACGCAGCCGCCAGCGCCTCCTGGGTCTCGGCCCAGATGGTCGGGATCGCGTAGTGGACGCGGATCTCGGTCTCGGCCGCCGCCGAGGTCGCGAAGACGGCGACACTCGCCGCCAGGAACAGGTTCTTCATGGTTGCTCTCTCACTCTTTGGGAGGGGGGTGGTCGTCGTCGGCGCGTTCTTCTTGCGCCTTGTCTGCTCGTGCCTCATCGCTTCAGCCCCGTGCTGGCGAGCCCCTGGATGAAGCGCCGCTGCGCCAGCAGGAAGCCGAGGATCAGGGGGGCTGTGATCAGCGTCGCGCCGGCCATGAGCGGGCCGACATCGTCGCCCGACTCCTCGTCGCGGAAATAGAGGATGCCTCTGGGCGGGGTCGCCAGCGCCGGGTCCGTCACTGCGATCAGCGGCCAGAACAGGTCGTTCCAGTGCGCGGTGACCGAGAAGATCGAGAACGCGATCACCGCCGGCATGCCCAGCGGAAAGGCAATGCGCCAGGCGATGGCCATCTCGCTGAGACCGTCCACCCGCGCCGCATCGATCAGCTCGTCCGGGATCTGCGCAAAGGTCTGGCGCAGGAGGAAGAGCCCGAAGGCCGTCGCCACGAAGGGCAGCACCAGCGCCGTGTAGCTGTTCAGCAGCCCCGTCCAGGCCAGCCCGATGAAGAGCGGGATCGCGGTCACATGGAAGGGCACGAGGAGGGCTGCCACCACCGAGCCGAAGAGCAGCCGCCGCCCGGCGAACCGGCGATGCGCCAGCGCATAGGCGCAGGGCACCGTCACCAGGAGCTGCAGCACGAGGATCCCGCCCGTCACGATCACCCCGTTCACGAGATAGACGGGGATCTCCGTGCTCGTCAGCGCGGTCCAGTAGTTCATCAGCGTCGGCGCCGCGGGCAGGAAGGCCACATCGGTCGTGAAGATTTCCGAGCGCGGCTTCAGCGAGACCGAGACCATCCACGCAAAGGGCAGGAGCACCATGACCGCGCCGAGGCTGATCAGCCCAACGACGACGACGCTGCCAAGCCCCCGGATCATCGGTAATGCACCCGCCGCTCGATGAGCAGGATCTGCAGCGCCGTCAGCGCCAGGAGCGCCAGGAAGAACACCACCGTGATGGCGCTCGCATAGCCCGCCTTGAAGTAGATGAAGCCCTCTCGGTAGAGCGCGTAGACGATGGTGTCGGAGGCGAAGGCCGGCCCGCCCCGCGTGATCGTCGCTACCGTCTCGAACACGCGGAAGGCGTTGACCGCGCTCACGATCAGCACGAAGAGCGTCGTCGGCCCCAGCATCGGCCAGGTCACGAGCCAGAAGCGGGACCAGCCGCCCTCGGCGCCGTCCACGCGTGCTGCGTCGTAGAGCGCCGTCGGGATCGCGGCGAGGCCCGCGAGAAACAGCACCATGTTGTAGCCGACGCTCTGCCACACCCCGATCAGCGCCAGCGTGTAGAGCACCAGCCCACGGTCGGTGAGCCAGTTCTGCGGCGTCAGGCCCGCCGCCTCCACCCAGGTGTTGACCAGCCCCAGCGAGGGATGGAGCAGCATTTGCCAGGCCACCGCCATCGCCACGAGCGTCGCTGCCACCGGCAGGAAGTAGACCGCGCGCAGCACCGCCGAGACCCGCGGCAGTCGCTCCGCCAGCCCGAAGAGCCCGATCGCCACCAGAAGCCCCAGCCCCACCGAGGCCGGGATCACGATCGCCGCATAGACCAGCGTGTTGAGGAGTGCGTTCCGCCCGAGCTTCGAGCCGAAGAGCTCCGCGAAGTTCTCGATCCCCACCCAGGCGGCCTGCGGCGCGCCGATCTGGTAGTCGGTAAAGGCCAGGGCGAAGACCACGCCGACGGGCAGGAAGATGAAGAGCACCACGGCCAGCGCCGCCGGCCCCACCAGCGAGAGCGTCGTGAAGGCCTCGCGTAGCACCCTCATCCCGGCCCCCCGGCGTGCTCGATCCGCGCGCCGGAGGCCGCGTCGAAGAGATGCAGCGCGCCCGGATCGGCGGCCAGCCGCAGCGTCTCGCCCTCCGCCGGCGCCGGGCTGCCGAGCGGCAGCACCACCTGCAGCGCCTCCTCGGCGCCGCCCACCAGGCGCAGGATCGTCCGGTCCCCCTGATAGGCCGTGCTGCGCATCACCGCCTCGGCCGGGCCGTCGCCCGTGAGCGCGAGCTGCTCGGGCCGGATGCCCACCACATGGTCGCGCCCCGCCGGGTGCAGTGCTGCGGCCAGCCCGCCCGGCCCGATAAGGTTCATGGGATGCGCGCCGATGAAGGCCGCCACACCGCGATTGGCGGGGCGTGAGAAGATCACATCCGGGGGGGCGACCTGCGCGATCCGCCCCTCGATCATCACCGCCACCCGGTCGGCCATGGAAAGCGCATCGGCCTGATCATGCGTCACCAGCACGAAGGGGTGTCCCGTGCGCCGGTGGAGCGCCTTGATCTCCTCGCGGGTGTCGGCGCGAAGCTGCGTGTCGAGGTTGGAGAGCGGCTCGTCCAGCAGAAACGCCGCCGGCTCGCGCACCAGAGCGCGCGCGAGGGCCACGCGCTGCTGCTGGCCGCCCGAGAGCTGGCCGGGCTTGCGCCCGAGCAGCGTCTCCAGCCGCAGCATCTCCGCCACGCGGCGCACCTCGGCGTCGATCGCGTCCAGCCGCTGGCGCAGGCCGGCCCGGAGCGCGCCCGCTCCCGGCAGCCGGCCGAGCGCCGAGAGCCGGCGCTGGCGCAGGGGCGTCGCGATGTTCTGGTGCACCGTGAGATGCGGGTAGAGCGCGTAGGACTGGAACATGAGCGCGATGTTCCGCGCCGATGCGCCGTCCGCCGTGACGTCGCGCCCCCCCATCCGGACCCGCCCGGCATCGGGCCGATCGAGCCCCGCCATCAGCCGCAGCGTCGTGCTCTTGCCGCAGCCCGACGCGCCGAGGAGCGCCACGAACGCCCCCTCGCCGATCTCCAGCGAAACATCGTCCACGGCATGCACATCGCCGAAGCGCTTGCTCACCCCTTCGAGCGCGAGCGCCGCGGTCATCGCGCCGCCTCGGCCGGCGTCGCCGAGGCGATGAGCGCGCGCGCCGCCAGCTCGATCGCCTCGTCCACATCTCCCGCCGGCGTCACGCCGGCAATCTCCGGCGCGTCCTCCAGCACGATCACCGCCTTCGAGAAATGCAGCCCGTAGGCGATCTCGGTGAGCGTTCCATAGGAGCCGCCCACGGCGATCAGCACCCGCGCGGCCCGCGCGATCACCATGTTGCGCGCCTCGTTGAGCCCGGTCGGCAGCGCGATCCCGACAAACGCGTTGGCCTCGTCGGGATGCGTGCCCGGCAGGATCCCGATGGCGAGCCCGCCCGCGGCATCGACCCCGCGGCAGACCGCCTCCATCACGCCCGACTTGCCGCCGCAGATCGTGGTCAGACCCAGCGCGCCCAGCTCCCGCCCCAGCGCCTCGGCCGCGCCGCGCTGTTCATCCGTGGCCTCTCGCGGCCCGATCACGCCGACAACCAGATGCCGCAGGCTGGCACGCGCAGCGATCCCCGCCAGCGCCTCCCGCGCCGTCGCAGCGCGCCCGGCGACCGCCGCGTCGTCCGGCATCCAGCGCCAAGTCTTGTAAGATAGCCGACATCCGTCCCGCAGGATCGTCCCATCCTGCGCCAGATCGATCGAACCACCCATTGCGATTTGCGGTCTGGTGTGTAACATAATTTACGTCATGGCATGTATCTGACACAGAATTATGACGGACCCTACGACCGAACCGGATCTCAGCAGCCGCCAGAGCTTCATCCTCGAGCGGGTCGCACGCACGGGCTTCGTCACCATCGAAGCGCTGGCGAGCGAGCTCGCCGTGTCTGCGCAGACCGTGCGGCGCGACATCATCGCGCTCGCCCAGGCCGGCCGCCTGCAGCGCTTTCACGGCGGTGCCGGGCCCGTGGATGGCAGCGGTCCGGCCCGGCTCGACTACCACGCCAAACGCGACCTTTCGCGTCCCGAGAAGAAGATCGTCGGCATGAAGGCCGCCGCCGCGATCCCCGACAACGCCGCCCTCTTCCTCGATGTGGGCACCACCATCGAATGCTGTGCGGCGGAGCTCGCCAAGCGGCCAGGCTTCCTGATCTTCACCAACAGCATCCGAGCCGCGATGATGTTCGACCCGCTCGAGCATCAGGTCCATGTCCTCGGCGGCCGCCTCGCGGGGCGGGACGGCTCGCTCACCGGCGAGGAGGTGGTGCTGGCGCTGCGCGAAGTGCAGCTCGACTACGCCCTCATCGCCTGCTCCGCCATCGACGAGCGGCGCCGGGTGATGGATTTCGATTTCTCCAAGATTGCGGTGAAGAAGGCCGCCATGAGCGTCTCGCGCCAGGCCTTCCTGCTGGTCACCACCAGCAAGCTCGGCCGCACCGCCCTCGGCGCCATCGCTCTCGTCGACGAGTTCGATCAGGTCTTCACCGAGGAGGGCTGATCGGTCGGCCGGCATCCCCCGCCTTCCGAACGATCTCCCAACCCCGGACAAAGCCGGAGCGGGCGAGGCCCCGGGCTATCCCGGCGTTTCAAGGATTTACGACATGTTTCGCGCGATACCCCCGCGGCGCAGCACGCTCTCGGCATGCGCAAAACCGACATATTGAATACCGCGCGGCGATGATGCAGTTTGCCTGAGCATTTCGCTCGGAAATGCGGGCGCAAGCCGACTTGCCAGCGCTTCCACCGCAAAATGCTCGACCCGGAGCTTACCATGCCACGCTTCCCCCTTGCCGCCGTCTTCCTGTCGGCGCTGCTCGTCTCGCCGGCAGCGGCGGATGGCGAACTCAACCTATACTCGTCTCGGCACTACGACACCGATGAGCGCCTCTACTCCGACTTCGAGGCGCAGACGGGCATCAAGATCAACCGCATCGAGGCGAAGGCCGATGCACTGATCGAGCGGATGAAGGCCGAGGGCGCGAACTCGCCCGCCGACATTCTGCTGACGGTCGATGCCGGGCGCATCTGGCGCGCCGCCGATGCCGGCCTGCTGGCGGCCGTCGACAGCGACGTGCTCGACGCGCGCATTCCCGCCCATCTGCGCCACCCGGACGGTCTCTGGTTCGGCTTCTCCCAGCGCGCGCGCATCATCTTCTACGACAAGGCCGATGTCGCCGAGCCGCCGCGGACCTATGCCGACCTCGCCGACCCGAAATACAAGGGCCTGATCTGTACGCGGTCGAGCTCCAACATCTACATGCTGTCGCTGATGGCGGCCCAGATCGAGCACAACGGCGACGAGGCCGCGAAGAGCTGGGCGGAGGGCCTCTATGCCAACCGTGCCCGCGATCCGCAGGGCGGCGACACCGACCAGCTGCGCGCCATCATCTCGGGCGAGTGCGAGATCGTCATCGCCAACACCTACTACTACGCCCGCGGCGTCGCGAAGGAGGTCGACGGCCTGACCGACGGCATCGACGGCATCGGCTGGGTCTTCCCCGACCAGTCCGGCCATGGCGCGCATGTGAACGTCTCGGCCGGTGCGGTGGCGGCGAATGCTCCCAACCGCGAGAACGCCATCAAGTTCCTCGAGTACCTCGCCAGCGACCAGGCGCAGGAGTACTTCTCGAACGGCAACAACGAGTACCCGGGCGTCCCCGGCGTGGCCCTCGGTGCGCCGGTGGCGAAGCTCGGCCTGTTCCGCGCGGACGATCTGAACCTCTCGTCCTTGGGCGAGAACCAGACCAAGGCGCAGAACCTCTACGACAGCGTCGGCTACAAGTAGCGGACACCGCCCTCCGACGGCCTGCCTGACCCTTCCGCGGGGTCGGGCACTCTCCACCGCATGCGCTGCGCGGCTTCCGGACCTGCGGTCTGCTCGGTCGCCGTGCATGGGTCAGGAACCCGCATCAGATTGTTGCAAAGAAATACTTTTCAGCCTCCAAGGTTAGAATTCTTATAAAAACAGTCGGGATTGACAATTCCGACTGGAAAGATCAACCTTCCCCCATGCCAAGCCACCCGTCGCAATGCCAAGGGAAGCCCGGCCCGATGTCGCAAGAAGGGGCCTGCCGTATGGAACAGCAACCGGTGCAACGCGTGGACGAAATGCCGCCCAGACCCTGCTGCGGGCCGGACGGACAGCGGGTCTGCGAACTCTGCGAATGCCTGCTGTCGCAGGAAGCGTCCGACTTCGCGCTCGAGCCCTGGCTCGATCTCAGGTTCGAGCTGCGCTGATGGCCCGGATTGCAGAGCGGGCGGCGCGCGGCGAGGCGATTGCCACCGCGGTCACCCCCCCGTTTCACGATGCCAAGGACCTCACCAACGGAGGGGACACGGCGAAGATCGTGCTCGACGGGCAGATCTACACCCTGCGCATCACGCGCCTCGGCAAGCTCATCCTCACCAAATGAGCGGCCCCGCGGAACCGCGCGGCGGCGCGCCGGTGGCGATCCTGACGGATCTGCCGCCGCTTCAGGCCTCCGCCATCCTCTATATGCGGCTCTGGTGCTCGGGCCCGGAGCGGCAGGCGCAGATGTGGAACGACTTCACCTGCCGCTTCGGCGCCACCGAAGCCCGCGAGCGGCTGTGCGCCTTCGAGAGCCTGTTGACGCTGATCACCGCCAATGCCCGGCGGCCGATCATGCGTCACACGCTCCACTGCCGCTGCGTGGGCGCGGACGAGGCGGTCTGGGCCAATCTGATCGCCTCCGCGGCCGATGGGGACGAGGCCGATGCGCGCCTCTTCGCGGCCCTTCTCGTCCGCCCCGCGATCGCGGAGGCGGTGGCCGAGCAGGCGCGCGATGTGTCCCGGGCCATCTGCGCCTGCGCCCGCTGCGGCGGGGCGACGGTCCGGCCGGTCGCCGAGGGCGCGCCGCCCGCTCCGGGCATTCCCGACCCCTCATCCCCGACAAGACACTGACAGGAGGCACGATGAAGAGGCCCCTTCTCACCGGCGCAGTCGCCCTCGTGCTCGCGGCCGGCCCGGCCATGGCCGCCGAAAAGGCCGAGGTGATCGAGACCTACATGGCGATCGCGGAGGCGAAATACGCGGACAGCCTGGCGAGCGCTGAGCGGCTCGGCGCAGCGGTCCGAGCACTGGTGGCCGAGCCCTCCGCGCAGAGCCTCGCCGCCGCCCGCGCCGCCTGGATCGCCGCGCGCGTGCCCTACCAGCAGACCGAGGTCTACCGCTTCGGCAACGCCATCGTCGACGACTGGGAGGGCAGGGTGAATGCCTGGCCGCTCGACGAAGGCCTGATCGACTATGTCGATGGCGCCGGCGCGACCGACGAGAACCCCTACGGCGCGCTCAACATCGTCGCCTCCGCCGAACTTACCGTCTCCGGGCGCAGCATCGACGCCACGACCATCTCCGCCGCGCTCATCGAGGAGCTGCATGAGCTCGACGCGATCGAGGCGAACGTGACCACCGGCTACCACGCCATCGAGTTTCTGCTCTGGGGCCAGGACCTGAACGGCACCGGCCCCGGCGCGGGCGCGCGGCCCTGGACCGACTATGCCGCCGGCGCCGCCTGCACCAACGGCCATTGCGACCGGCGCGCGCAGTACCTCACCGTCGTCACCGAGCTCCTGATCGCCGATCTCGCCTGGATGGCCGCCGCCTGGGCCCCCGGCGGCGAGGCCCGCGCCGAACTCGCCGCCAAGGGCGAGGACGGAGCGATCATCGCCATGCTCACTGGCATGGGCAGCCTTTCCTATGGCGAGCAGGCGGGTGAGCGCATGAAGCTCGGCCTCCTCCTCAACGACCCGGAGGAGGAGCACGACTGCTTCGCCGACAACACCCATAACAGCCACTACTATGACGGGCTCGGCATCCGGAACGTCTATCGCGGCCGCTATGTGCGCATCGACGGCACGGTGGTGGAGGGCGCGTCGCTCGCCGATCTCGTGACGGCGGCGGATGCGGAGACGGGCGCGCGCCTCGCCGCCAGCCTCGATGCCACGATGGCCGCGCTCGGCGCGATCAAGACCACGGCCGAGGCGGGCATGGCCTACGACCAGATGTTGGCGCCGGAGAACGCCGCCGGCGGCGCGCTGATCGCGGCGGCCATCGCGGCCCTCGTCGCCCAGACCCGCGATATCGAGCGCGCCGTCGCCGCGCTCTCCATCTCCCCCATCCCCTTCGAGGGCTCGGACAGCCTCGACGACCCCTCCGCAGTCTTCCAGTAACGCGCGGTTTCCGGGCGGTGTCTCCCAAAGCGTCGGTCCGGACCACTCGGCAAGCCAGTTCTCAATCCCAGCCAGCCGCTTTTTCCGATCCCGACCGAGCAGAGCGACAGCATAGCCGAAGCCGCGGGACGGATGTCCCGCCGCATCCGCTCAGGTCAGTCGAGCATCCTGCATCCGGTTCGCCGAGTTCGGCTCCAAGCGTGCCTCGGAAGTCGGCGCGCCCACCAGATCGTCGATGCGCGCGACCAGACCTTCGGCGAGAAACCGGATCGTCGAACGTCGCCCAGCCGGGATGCGCGAGCAGATGCAGAACAGCGCACTGTCCCAATCGCGGCTCTCGATCGCGCCGAGGACGCGCAGGACCCAGGCCTCGTCGAAGGTTATCTCCCGCACGCCCGGACGGTGCATGACCACGCGGCGGTCCGATACGGCGGAGACGGCACGCAGCAGCGCCAGCGCATAGGCCTCCGCCGCCTGCTCGGGGCAGGCGCGCAGCAGCCCGCAGGCCTTGTCCAGATCGATTCGGGGGTCGAGGCGACTGCGCGCCGCAATCGCACGAAGCGCATCGAGCCGGCGCGGAGGCTCCGCGCTCTCGAAGGTCACAGGCAGTCGACCCGCAGCAGGTCTCACGGCGTCATATCCCTCGGTGAGGCGCTGGTATGCGCATTTCCGATCATTTCGCTAGGTTAAGAAGTGGGCACGGGAGCGGCAAGGGACGTCTCCTCAAGCCTACGCCGGAACCTGCAGCGGACCGGCCCCGGAAAGCGCGTAGCGACAGCGCGCCGCACCACGACCACATCTGCAGAACCGGCACCAGGTCGGGGGCTCTCCGGCACCGACGATGCCGGCGCGCTACCCGCCGGCGATACCCGCCACGTTGACGTAGAGCGCGTAGAGCGAGTGGCTTGCGGCCATGAACAGCCGGCTGTTCGCGCGCCCGCCGAAGCAGAGATTGGCACAGCGCTCGGGCAGCACGATCCGCCCGATCGGCGTGCCGTCCGGCGCGAACACCATCACCCCGTCCAGATCCGCAGCCCCCATGCCCCAGCCGCACCAGAGATTGCCGAGGCTATCGACGCGGAACCCGTCCGGTGTCCCCGGCCCGGCATCGATCAGCACGCGCTTGCCCTCGATCGAGGCCCCGTCGCCCGAGACATCGTATTCGAGGATCTTGCGCGTCGGCGTCCCGCGCGACTCGACCACATAGAGCTTCCGCTCATCCGGCGAGAAGGCGAGCCCGTTGGGCCCGAGGACGTCGTCGGCAACGATGCTCGCCGCACCGTTCTCCGGATCCAGCCGGTACACGTTCTGCCCCAGCTCAGGCTCGGCCTTGTGCCCCTCATAGTTGCCGAGGATCCCGAAGGGCGGGTCGGTGAACCAGATGGTGCCGTCGGACTTCACCACCACATCGTTCGGCGAGTTGAGCCGCTTGCCCTCGAAGCTGTCGATCAGGACCGTGATGCGCCCGTCATACTCTGTGCGCGTGACCCGCCGTCCGCCATGCTCGCAAGTCACGAGCCGCCCCTGGCGGTCCCGCGTCTGCCCATTGGCGAAGTTCGAGGGCTGCCGGAAGGCGGAGGCCTGGCCCGTCACCTCGTCCCACCGCATGATCCGGTTGTTGGGAATGTCGCTCCAGAGCAGGTAGCGCCCGTCGCCGAACCAGACCGGCCCCTCGCTCCAGCGGCAGCCCGTTGCGAGCCGCTCCACCCCGGCGAGCGGCAGGCGAAGCGCGTCGAAGCGCGGATCCAGCGAGATCACCGCAGGGTCCGGATAGCGCTGGGACGGTGTCCAGCCCCCGGCTTCGGTCTCGGTCTCTGCCATGCTCGGTCCCTCGCTCTGGTGGATGGCGCGCCCGCGCTCAGGTCACGGGGCCCGGGTTGAAGAGCGCGAGCCGGTTGCAGAGGCCCAGCCGCTCCGCGCTTGTCTTCGCGCCGCTGGCGACGGCCAGGATCGTCTCGAAGATCTCCATCCCCATCGCCTCCAGCGTCCGGCCGGCGGAGATGATCCTGCCCGCGTCGACGTCTACCAGATCGTGCCAGCGCCGCGCCAGATCGCTGCGGGTGACGATCTTGACGACCGGGACCTCCGCGAGGCCGTAAGGCGTGCCGCGCCCGGTGGTGAAGACATGCAGGTTCATCCCCGCGGCGAGCTGCAGGGTGCCGCAGATGAAGTCCGAGGCAGGGGTGGCGGCGAAGAGCAGACCCGTCCGCGCCGCGCGCTCGCCGGCGGGAACCACGCCGGAGATCGGCATGGAGCCGGACTTGCTGATCGAGCCCATGGCCTTCTCGACGATGTTGGAGAGCCCGCCCCGCTTGTTGCCCGGCGTCGTGTTGGCGCTGCGATCGGAGAGGCCGGCTTCCAGATAGCTGTCATACCACGCCATTTCGCGGATGAGGTCCTCGGCGACCTCCGGCGTCGCCGCCCGTGCGACGAGCCGGTCGATCCCGTCGCGCACCTCCGTGACTTCGGAGAACAGCACCGTGCCGCCCGCCCGCACGATCAGATCCGCCGCGATCCCCAGCGCCGGGTTGGCGGTGACCCCGGAGAGCGCATCGCTGCCGCCGCACTGCATGCCGACGACCAGCGCCGAAGCCGGGCAGGTCTCCCGCCGCCGGGTGCTGAGCGTTGCCAGATGCCGCTCGGCCGAGGCGAGGATCGACGCGATCATCGCCTCGAAGCCCAGATGGGTCTCGTCCTGAAGCGTCACGAGGCTGATGTCGTCAGGGGGGCCGGATGCGGCAGGCGCGCCGAATGCCTCAGGAAAGAGCCGCGCCGGCTGCAGCTTCTCGCAGCCGAGGCTCACCACCATCGTAGAGTCCGCGAAGTTCGGGTTGCGCGCGATGTTGCGCAGGGTTCGGATCGGCACCGCGGCCCCGGGCGCATCGATGGCGACCCCGCAGCCATAGACGTGATCGAGCGCCACCACATCGTCGACATGCTCGTAGCGCGGCAGCATCTCGCGCCGGATCCGCTCCACCGCGTGCCCCACCACGCCGGAGACGCACTGCACGGTGTTGGTGATGGCCAGGATGTTGCGGGTGCCGACGCTGCCGTCGCGGTTGCGGAAGCCCTCGAAGCTGTAGCAATCCAGTGGCGGAGCCTCGGCCGGCGGGGTGGCGGCGGGCGCGAGCCCCGCGAGACCCGGCGGCTGCGGCATGATGAGGTTGCGCTCGTTCACCCAGGCGCCGGCCGGGATCGGGCGCGCCGCATGCCCGATCGCCACACCGTAGCGGATCACCGCCTCGCCCGCCTCAAGGGCCCTGAGCGCAACCTTGTGCGCCTGCGGGACGGGCTCGGCGAGCGTCAGCCCGTCGACCTCCGTTCCCGCGGCCAGCCCGCCATCATTCGCGACAACCGCGACAGTGTCCGTCGGATGGATCCGGATGAGGCGCGGCCGGCCGGTCATGCGTTCCCCTCGCGCATTGCCCTGTCCTTATCCGCCGGGGGCGAGCCGCTGTAAACGCCGCGACCGTCGGATCGGCCCTCTTGCATGCCATCGTCGCAGAAGAGCCCGCCCCGACGGAGCTCGCCCGGCGCTGGCGGCGCCCGGTCGGCGTCGAGCATCGCGCGGAACCGCTCGGCGCTGTCCTTCGGCTGCCAGCCGAGAGAGGCGGCGGCGTTGTCCCACCAGCGCGCGGCCTCGTCCGGCACGCCGTTGAGCCCGTCCGGCCGCACCGGGCTCGTCGGCTCCAGCCGCGTCGTCTGGCCGTGAAACCCGGTGGTGCGGTGCGAGGAGGCGAAGACGAGGGGCGGCTGCACCGGAGACCTCCGCGCCCGCACCCGCGGCCCCGCCCAATTCCGGCACGTCGCGCTGCGCGGCGCCGGGCGCCCTAACCCTTCCGGCTGCGCGGCGTGGAGGCGGTTTGCGCGAAGCCCCACACCTGCTGCGCATCCTTGGCGATCAACCGGTCCTGCAGCCGGTCGAGCTCCTGCAGCGCGCGCGCCTCGTCGCGGGTCCTCGCATAGGCGCGCGCAAAGGCCTGCCGCACCGATCTCGGCCGCCATGGCAGGACAGCCCCAGCGAGCCATGCCCTGAGCACCGCGGGCAGGCGGTCATAGTCCTGCATCGGGTCCTCGTTGCGCCACCGGCGCTTGAGGCTCGTCTGCCCCCGGTTGCCCCGCATCAGCCGTCCTCGTCGAGCCTCGCCACCGGGTCGACGACGCAGAGCAGCCGCGTCTCCCCGGTGCCCTCGATCGGGGGCGAGCGATGGCGCAGCCCCGATTGCGGCGTCTCGGGCCAAAGCGTGCCGCGCAGCACGATCGGCGATCCGGTGGGCACGGTGTGGATCCGCTCCGGCTCGGCCCCGCCGGTCGCGACGCCATACTGCGTGCCCGTGCCGCGATAGGTGCAGACCAGCCGCGCCGTCACCGCATCGACATGAAAGCGCCGGCAGGAATTCGTCGTGACCACATCGAGGCGCAGGCGCAGATAGGGCGCGGGCACCAGCGCGATGAACCGCTCGGCGAGCGCGGTCACATCCTCCGCCAGCCAGGCCCGTTCCGCGCCCTCCGGCATCCTCTGCTCGGCCAGAAGCTGCGAGACGGTCGCGCCGACGGCATCGGGCCGCATGATCCGGCGCAGGCGCGGCAGCACCTCCGGATCCAGCGCGTCGATCCAGCGCTGGAAGCCCGGATCGATCTCGCGGCGCCAGACCGCCGCGGCGCAATCCGGCCGGAGAATGGCCGCAAGCCCGTCGCGCCGATCCGAGACGCCGACGCCGATCGCGGCCTCCTCCACCAGTTCGCCGAGATCGTTCATGACGGCCCTCTCATTCTCTCCCGCACTCTCTTTGTTACAGTATAACGCCGCCCGTCCCGTCAAGCCGCCAAACCCGTCCGCGCCAGGCGCGACCATCCGGCTCGCCCCGTCTGTAAGACCTTGTTCCGCATGGCCCGCCACCCTAGCTCCGCCCCTCATGACCCATCCTCAGCCGCCGGCCATCGGGCCGATCCTCTTTCTGGATGCCGTTGACGGGGCCGAGTGCCGGCTCTCCGCGCTCTTCGTGCTGCCCGGGGCCGCCGCGCCGGCGCCGATCGAATGCGAGGGCCGCCACTACGCGGCCGAGCGCCTGACGGAGCACGCCGACCACGCGGTCCACCGGATCCGCTTCGCCGTGCCGGCCGATCGCCCCAGCGCATACCGCTGGAATGGCGAGACCTTCGCGCTCGCCTCCGATCTCAGTGGCGACCTCCGCCTCGCCTTCGTCTCCTGCAACGGCGAGGAGCACGGGGATCTGGCGCGCGACGGCGCGGAGCGCAACGCGATGTGGGCGCGCCTCGCCGCGCGGCACCGCGAGGCGCCCTTCGCGCTCCTCCTGCATGGCGGGGACCAGATCTATGCGGACGAGGCGACCCACGGCCATCCGCTGAGCGAGGACTGGCCCGAGCGGCTGCCGCGCGATCCCTCCCGCGCCGAGCTTCAGTCCCTCCGCGACCATCTGCGCGCGCGCTTCTTCGAACGCTATGTCGGGATCTACGCGGCGCCGGAGGTGGCCTGGCTGATGGCGCGCGTGCCCTCGCTGATGCAGTGGGACGACCACGATATCTGCGACGGCTGGGGCTCGCTCCAGCGCTCGCGCACCTACTCGCCGGTGGGTCAGACGCTCTTCTCCGTGGCGCGGGAGAGCGCGCTCCTCTTCCAGCATGCCGCCTGCGACGGCGATCTGCCGGCCCGCTTCGCCGACCCCGCCGGCAACCATCTCGGCTGGTGCGTCGAGGCCCCGGGCCTGCGCCTCCTCGCGCCCGACCTGCGCTCCGAGCGCACGCGCCGCCGGATCATGGGCGAGGGCGGCTGGGCGCAGATGGAGGCGCTCCGCCAGCGCCCGGCCATCGAGCGCACCCTCCTGGTCTCCAGCGTCCCGCTCCTCGGGCCGCGCCTCTCGATCCTGGAGACCTTGCTCGTGCTCCTGCCGATGATGCAGAAATACGAGGACGACCTGCGCGACCAGTGGCAGAGCCGCGCGCATCGGGAGGAATGGTGCCGCATGCTCGAGCTGCTGCGCGCCATCGCGGCAGAGACCGGCACCGAGGTCGCAGCGCTCTCCGGCGAGATCCACCTCGCCACGCGCGCCGAGATGGCGCTGGGCGGCGCCCGCGTGCTGCACCAGCTCGTGGCCTCCGGCATCTCCCACCGCGCGCCGCCGAAAGCCTGGGCGCGCGCGCTCGGCGCCATCGCCTCGCTCGGCGAAAGCCCGCTGCCGGGCCATCCCATCCGGATCAACCGCCTGCCCGGCCAGCCGGGCCGCTACGTGGCCGAGCGCAACTTCCTGATGCTCGAGCGCCGGGAGAGCGCGTGGCAGGCGCGCTGGGA
>JBCBWF010000089.1:0-14553 GCA_039817245.1 Pseudomonadota bacterium
AACGCTTTCGCACACGCCGCGCTCCCCTGCACCATCGGAAAGGGCGCCATTCCCCCGGCGCGCAGCAACCGACGCGCCGGATCACCGAGGCCATGCCGATCCCGTCTTTTGCCCCGCCGCACCGGAGCAGGGCGCGCCGGTGAAGCCGGGGCCATCGCTCGAGGAACCCGAAGGGTGACGAGAGCCAGACAAGCATCGCCGCGCGCAGCGCGGCGATTCCGCCAAGGAGGCCCCTGGACCGAGCCCGCCGCTCAGGCCGCCATCAGCGCGTCGAGATCGAGCGGCGCATTGCCCATCTGCACCCGCCCCTCCGCATCCCGCGGCCAGGCCTCGCGCGGGCGGTCCCAGTAGAGCTCAACGCCATTGCCGTCCGGATCGTTCAGATAGACGGCCTCCGACACCCCGTGATCCGCCTTGCCCGTCAGCGCATACCCCGCCGCCAGCACGCGCCGCACCGCCGCTCCGAGCGCCGCGCGCGACGGGTAGAGAAACGCCGTGTGATAGAGCCCCGTATGCCCCGGCGGCGGCGCCGTGCCGCCCAGACTCGACCAAGTGTTGAGCCCCAGATGGTGGTGATAGCCGCCCATGGAGAGAAACGCGGCACCGGAGGCAAGGCGCTGCATCACGTCGAGCCCGAGCACCCCACTGTAGAAGGCGATCGCGCGGTCGAGATCGGCCACGCGCAGATGCACATGCCCGATCCGGCCCGCCGCCGGCGCCGGCTCTGCCGCCTCGACGAACGGCCGCAGCGCACCGGCCGTCTCCGCATCCCCAGAATTCATGGTCGCGCTCCTCTCCTCTTCATGGCGTCACCGCGCTGACGTAGTCTCTCGGCCAGCCGAATGCGCGCATCGGGAGGGCAAAGGCATGTTGCGCTACCGCTCAGAATGCCGGGCTCCGTCGCCCGGCCCGGGGGCACGCACCGCCCCCTCGGCTCCCCGGCGCTGCGGAGCCCTGCGATGAGCTGGGCGCGGCCAATCGAGCGCGCCTTGCGCATGGATCAGCGGAGCTGGGAGCGCCACGCCAATCCCTGGTCGGCCTGGACGCGCGTGCCGATCCTGCCGCTCGGCGTTCTCGCCCTTCTCGGCCGCGAATGGATCGGGCTCTGGTGCCTCCTGCCGCTCGCTCTCCTCGCAGCCTGGACCTGGTGGAACCCGCGCGCCTTCGCGCCGCCGCGCTCCACGCGCAGCTGGGCCAGCCGCGCGGTCATGGGCGAGCGGGTCTGGCTCCGCCAGGGCGCGGTGCCGATCCCTGCGCATCACCGCTGGTGGGCCAATTTCCTCTCGCTCCTGCCCGCCCCGTTCCTGCTGCCGCTCGCCTGGGGGATCGTGACGCTCGACTGGACCCTCGCCCTCGCCGGCACCGCGCTCACCCTCGGCGCGAAGATGTGGTTTCTCGACCGGATGGTCTGGCTCTTCGACGACATGGCCCGCAGCCATCCCGAATATGCCGGCTGGCTCCGCTGAGCGCCGCGACATCCGCGCCGGCAGGGCGTGACGGGGCGCGCCTGCGTCCCTATCTCTCCGGCATGATGAAGCTCCTGCCGATCCTTCTCATCGGGCTCTTCGCGGTCCTCTCGGTGCACTTCTCCGCCTGGCGGATGGAGCGTTCGCTGCGCGCCCAGTCGCGCCCGCTGAAGCACGACCAGGTGGACCGCATGCTCGACCGGCTGGCCGCCGCCGCGGGTATCGACCGCATCGAGCTGCGCCTTCTGCGCAACGACACGGTGAACGGGCTCGCCACGCCCCAGGGCGGCATCTACCTCACCAGCGGGCTCTTCCGGCACTATCAGTCCGGGCGCCTCTCGCTGGAGGAGATCGGCTCGGTGGTGGCGCATGAGCTCGGCCATCTCGCCCTCGGCCACACCAAGCGGCGGATGCTGGACGTGTCCGTGGCGCAGGCGGGCGTGGTGATCCTCGGCGGGCTGCTCGCGCGGCTCATTCCCATCGTCGGCTGGTATCTGGCGAACCTGCTGACCGGCCTCTTCGTCGCCCGGCTCTCGCAGCGCGACGAGTTCGAGGCCGATGCCTATGCCACGGCGCTGATGCTGAAGGCGGGCTACGGTGCGGCGCCCCAGGCCGCGATGCTCGAGAAGCTCGAAGGGCTGCTGCCGGCGGGGATGACGGCGCAGCAGTCGAGCTGGCTCGCCTCCCACCCCCCGGTGGCCGAGCGCGCCGCTGCGATCCGCGAGAACGCAGCGCGCTGGTCCGGCGAGGCGGCGCAGGAGCGCTGAGGCTGTTGTCGCGCTGGGATCGGCGCTGCGCTGGGCTCGGCCTTGGAAGCCGGCGCCGCCCGGGCCATGCTAGCCCGCGCACCCAGCCCGGAGGCCTGTCATGACCCATCCCGCCATCGCGCCCGGCCATGTGGCGCTGGTCACCGGAGCCGCGAGCGGGATCGGCCGCGCGCTCGCCCAGCGGCTCGCGGGCCTCGGCATGCGCACCGTCTTCGCCGACCTGCCGGGCGCTGCCCTTGAGGCGGCCGCGGAAGGCCACGGCACGGCGATCGCAGCGGATGTCGCGGTCGAGGACGGGATCGCGACGCTCGAAGCGGCGGTCGCCGAGCGCTTCGGCCGGCTCGACCTCCTGGTCAACAACGCAGTCACCCGCCGCGGGGGCGGCTGCAGCGCGGCGGAGGCGGACTGGCGCGCGGCCTTCGCGGTGAACTTCTGGGCAGCGCTCCGCGCCCTCCAGGCCTTCCGCCCGATGATGGAGGCGCAAGGGACGCCGGCGGCCATCGTGAATGTCGGCTCGAAGCAGGGGATCACGAACCCGCCCGGCAACGCGGCCTACAACGCCACCAAGGCCGCCCTGCGCTTCATGACCGAACAGCTCGCCCATGAGCTCCGCAGCGCCGGCAGCCCTGTCACCGCGCATCTGCTGATCCCCGGCTGGACCACCACCGGCACGCGCGAACACAAGCCCGGGGCCTGGCTGCCGGAACAGGTGGTGGAGGCGCTCCTAGAGGGTCTTGCGCGCGGCGATTTCTACATCCTCTGCCCGGACAACGAAGTGACGCCGGATATGGACCGGCGCCGCATTCTCTGGGGCGCCGGCGACATCGCCGAGAACCGCCCCCCGCTCTCGCGCTGGCATGCGGACTGGAAGGCCCGCGCGAGCGAGGCCTGTGACTGAGAGGCCAGCGACCGACCGGCACGGGCGGGACGCCCCGGAAGCTCCGATCCAGACCGCTCGCGCCCGCGCCCACCCACGTCATTCTGGGCAGCAAGAATAGTACAAAGAGTGAACAAAGCGGTGCCTGCTTCATTCGCGAGGCTTGGAGAGGCTGCTCACCGATCGTTCACCGGATCCGGTCAAAACTGACGTGGGTGGGAGCGAGAGCAAGACGCCCCACGGCGCCTCGCCCAGGATCACGCACTAACCCACCGTTCGACCGGCCGCCCACACGCCCGTGACTACCGCGATCCCGTCATGTAGCGAAAGCCGGACCAGATCGGCACGCAGGCCCGGCGCGATTTCCCCGCGATCCTCCAGACCCGCCGCCCGCGCCGGCGCGCGGGTCACCCGCGCCACCGCGCCCGGCAGATCCCCGCTCGCCTCCGCCAGCCGCATCGCGCCCATCAGGAGCGACGACGGCGCGTAGTCCGAGGACAGGATGTCCAGGAGCCCGGCCTCCGCCAGCGCCATCGCCGCCACGTTGCCCGAATGCGAGCCCCCGCGCAGGATGTTGGGCGCGCCCATCATCACCGCCACATCCGCCGAGCGGCAGGCCTCCGCCGCCTCGAGCGTCGTGGGAAATTCCGCGAAATCCACCGAGAGCTCCAGCGAGCGCGCCACATGCGCCCGGGTCGTGTCGTCATGGCTCGCGAGCCGCGCCCCCAGCGCCTTGGCGTGGCGCACGATCCCCTCCTCATGCTCCACGCCGAAGCGGTCGTAGAGGCCCTTGCTGTAGGCGATCTGGGCGTCCATCTCCGCATCGGTCAGGTTGTACTTGCCCATATGGTACTGCCGGTAGCGCCCGAGATCGGCGAACTGCCGCTGGCCCGGCGTATGGTCCATGATCGAGATGATCGCCACCCGGTCCGCCGCGCCGAACTCGTCCAGCTCCTCGAGCACCGTCTCCGAGCAGACCTCCGCGCGCAGATGCACATGGTGTTCGGCGCGCGTGAGCCCCGCAGCGGCCAGCGCATTGATATCGTTCACCACCGCACGGGCATATTTGGCGTAGTCCTTGCCCTTGCCCTGCCGGCGCGAGCCCACGCGCACGGCATCGAACACCGTCGTGATGCCCGCGCTCGCCAGCTCCCCGTCATGGGCGAGCACCGCCGCCGTCCCCGGCCAGTTCACGCCCGGGCGCGGCATAAGATGGCGCTCCAGATTGTCCGTATGCAGCTCCACGAGGCCCGGGATGAGATACTGCCCCGCGCAATCCTCCGCCCCGGGTGGCACGCCCGCGCCGGTACCCATGTCGGCGATCCGCCCGTCCTCGATGCGCAGCGAGCCGGTCACCACCTCCTCGCCCAGCACCAGGCGGGCATTGGCCAGCGTTACGCTCTCGCTCCGGCGCCGCGGCGCCATGGGCGGCACATACGGCATGTCTGCGGCGGCATTGGTCATGGCAACGATCCTTGCGTCTGCCGGGATACCGGGGTCGGCCGCCCTCTCTTCTCTGGCGCAGCCGCCAGCGAGCAGCTAGGCCGGCGGCACCGGATCGGGAGGGGGACGAGGCGATGGAAAGCACGGATTGGGCCGGCGCGCCGCTGGAGGGCTATGCGCGCTACGCCGTCTACTGGGCGCCGCGGCCGGAGAGCGGGCTCGCCCGCGCGGGCGCGGCCTGGCTCGGCTGGGATCCGGCGACCGGCGCGAGCGATCCGGAGCGCGCCGCCGATCCGCGCGTCGAGGCGCCCCGCCGCTACGGCCTGCATGCCACGCTGAAGCCGCCCTTCCGGCTGGCCGAGGGGGTCACGCCCGCAGCGCTCGACAACGCCGTCGCCGCCCTCGCCGCCAGCCTCGCGCCGGCCGAGGCGCCGGCGCTCGCGGTGGATGCGGCGCTCGGCTTTCTCTCGCTTCGCCCCGCGGGCCCCTGCCCCGCCATCGACCATGTGGCCGGCGCCTGCGTCGAGCGGCTCGATCCGCTGCGCGCGCCCCTCACCGATGCCGAACGCGCCCGCCGCCGGCCCGAGCGGCTCGACGCGGCCGCCCGCGCACGACTCGAGCGCTGGGGCTATCCGCATGTGTTCGAGGGCTTCCGCTTCCACATCACGCTCACCGGCCGGCTGGACCCGGCCGAGGCCGAGGCGCTGCGCCCGGTGCTGGCCGAGCGCTTCGCGCCGCATATCGCGGGCCCCTTCGCGCTCGATGCCCTCTGCCTCTTCGGCGATCCGGGCGCCCGGGAGAACGGCACCGGCGGGGACGGGGGTGCTGGCTTCCGGCTCCTCCGCCATCACGCGCTCGCCGTCTGAGCCGCGCGCGGCGGCGCCTCGGGCGGCGCGAAGACGCTGACATCCACCTCCCGGTCCGCCACCCGCGCCCGCGCTGCGGCGTCGTGGAAGATGCCGAGCACCGCCGCGCCCCGCGCCTTCGCCTCCTCGATCAGCGACAGCACGATCTCGCGATTGGCCCCGTCCAGCGAGGCGGTCGGCTCGTCGAGCAGCAGCACCGGATAGGGATGCACGAAGCCGCGCGCGATGTTCACCCGCTGCTGCTCGCCCCCCGAGAAGGTGAGCGGCGAGAGCGGCCAGAGCGCCTCCGGGATCGCGAGCCGCCCCAGCAGCGCGCCCGCGCACGCCCGCGCCTCCTCGGCCGGCGTGCCGAGTGCCAGCAGCGGCTCGGCCACCACCTCGATCGCCGGCACGCGCGGCACGACGCGCAGGAACTGGCTCACATAGCCGAGCCGGTCGCGCCGGAGTGCCGCCACCACCCGCGGCGAGGCGCCCACGATCTCCACCCCGTCGACCCGGATCGAGCCGCCATCGGCGAGGTAGTTGCCGTAGATCATCCGCATCAGCGTCGACTTGCCCGCCCCCGAGGCCCCGGTCAGCGCCACGCATTCCCCGGCCGCCACATCGAGCGCGGCCTCGCGCATCACCGGGATCTCCACGCCGCCCTGAGTGTGCAGCACAAATCTTTTTCGCGCTGAATTGACAGTTATCAATCCGCTCATCGATTCCCCTGCCATAGTCATACCCGGAGCACCGAGCTCACCAGTAATTGCGTGTAGTTGTGTTGCGGGTCATCGAGTACTTGGTCCGTGAGCCCGGTCTCCACTACTCTTCCATCCTTCATGACCAGCAGTCGGTCCGCCAACAGGCGGACCACTGCCAAGTCATGCGTCACGACAATTGCAGATAGTCCGTAGCTGCGTACCAATCCGCGGATCAGGTCGAGCAGGCGCGCCTGCACGCTCACATCGAGCCCGCCCGTCGGCTCGTCCATGAACACAATCCGCGGCCCCGTCACCAGGTTGCGCGCGATCTGCAGGCGCTGCTGCATGCCGCCCGAGAAGGCCGTGGGCCGCTCGTCCATCCGCCCCGGATCCACCTCCACGCGGTCGAGCCAGCTCCCGGCGGTCTCCCGGATCCGCCCGTAATGGCGCCAGCCCACGGCCATCAGCCGCTCGCCCACATTGGCCCCGGCCGAGACGCCCATGCGCAGCCCGTCGCGCGGGTTCTGGTGCACGAGCGCCCATTCGGTGCGCATCAGCCGGCGCCGCGCGGGCTCGGGCAGCGCGAGCACATCGGTCTCCCCGTCCTCGCCGCGATAGAGCGCGCGCCCCTCCTGGGGCTGCAGCTCGCCGGCCAGGCAGCGCAGCAGCGTCGTCTTGCCCGAACCCGACTCGCCCACGATCCCCAGCACCTCGCCGGGCCACAGCGCGAAGCTCACATCCGCACAGCCGATCCGCGCCCCGTAGCGCCGCGTGAGCCCGGTCACCTCGAGGAGCGGCACCTCCTCTAGCTCCGCCGCCGACATCGCCACGCTCATGCAGCACCCTCCTCATAGGGGGCCGCCAGCAGCCCCACATAGCCCGCCCGCCGGCGTGCGCGGCAGAACGCGGTGTCGGAGCACACGAACATCCGCCCGCCGCGATCGTCGGTGATCACCTCGTCGAGATAGCTGTCCGACGCCCCGCAGAGCGCGCAATCCGCCCCCGCGCTGCCCCGCTCGAAGGGGTGATCCTCGAAATCGAGGCTCACCACGCTGGTGTGCGGCGGCACCGCGTAGATCCGCTGTTCGCGCCCCGCCCCGAAGAGCTGCAGCGCCGCGCAGTCCGAGAGCTTCGGATTGTCGAATTTCGGGATCGGCGAGGGATCCATCACATAGCGATCCTCCACCAGCACCGGATAGGCATAGGTGGTCGCGATATGGCCGTGCCGGCTGATATCCTCGTACAGCTTCACATGCATCAGCCCGTATTCCTCGAGCGCATGCATCCGCCGCGTCTCGGTCTCCCGCGGCTCGAGAAACCGCAAGGGCTCCGGGATCGGCACCTGGTAGACGAGGATCTGCTTCTCCGTCAGCGGCGCCTCGGGGATGCGGTGGCGTGTCTGGATGATCGTCGCCTCCTCCGTCTCCGTGGTGGTGGCGACCCCTGCGGTCTTCTCGAAGAACTTGCGGATCGAGACGGCATTGGTCGTGTCGTCCGCCCCCTGGTCGATCACCTTCAGCACATCCTCCGGCAACAGGCACGCGGCCGTCACCTGCACGCCGCCGGTGCCCCAGCCATAGGGCATCGGCATCTCGCGGCTGGAGAACGGCACCTGATAGCCCGGGATCGCCACCGCCTTCAGCAGCGCGCGGCGGATCATCTTCTTCGTGCGCTCGTCGAGATAGGCGAAGTTGTACTCGGTCATCCCAGAAGCCCCCGCTCGGTCAGCGCCGCCTCCAGCGCCGCGGCGTCGGTGAAGTGGATCGCGTCCATGCCCACGCCCTTGGCGGCGGCCACGTTGGGCGGGCTGTCGTCGATGAACACGCAGTCGCCCGCGGCGAGCCCGTTGCGCTCCAGAAGCAGCCGGTAGATCGCCGCATCGGGCTTCGTCAGCCCCACGTCGCCCGACACCACCACATCGCGGAAGCGGTCGAGGAAGGGGTAGACCGGCACGGTCTTGCGCCACTCCGCGCCGGGGAAGTTGGTGATGGCGTAGAGCGGCACCTCGCGCGCGCGCAGGCGCTCCAGGACCGCCACGCTGCCCGGCACCGTGCCCGGGATGGTCTCGAGCCAGCGCTCGTAGAACGCCTCGAAAACAGGGGCGTAGGCGGGATGCGCGGCACTTGCTGCGGCCACGGCCTCCGCCGCCCCCCGCCCGTTGTCCTGCTGGAAATGCCAGGCGTAGAAATCGACCTCCGCGTGGAACGCCGCCAGCCCCTCCGCGCCGCCCGTCAGCGGGCCGAGCAGCAGGTCCGGCTCCCAGCGCAGCAGCACCCGGCCCACATCGAAGACCACGTTCATTCGGCCGCCTCGCGCGCGATCCGCGCCTCCGCCTCCGTGCGCAGCTTGCGGACAAGCTGCAGCTCGGACTGGAAGTCGACGTAGTGCGGCAGCTTGATGTGCTCCAGAAAGCCCATGGACTGCACATTGTCCGAATGCGCGATGGCGAATTCCTGGTCCTGCGCCGGCGCGCCGGTGAAGTCCTCGCCGAGCTCCTCCCAGCGCAGCGCCCGGTCCACCAGCGACATCGCCAGCGCCTTGCGCTCGCTATGCCCCATCACCAGCCCGTAGCCGCGCGTGAACTGCGGCGGCTCGGTGCGCGAGCCGGTGAACTGGTTGACCGTGTCGCATTCGGTGAGCGTGATCTCGGCGATCGCCACCGTGAGCCCCAGCTCGGGGATCTCCAGCTCCACCGTCACCAGCCCGACGCGCAGCTCGCCCACGAAGGCATGCGTGCGCCCGAAGCCGCGCTGGGTCGAGTAGGCGAGGCCGAGGAGCCACCCCTCGTCGCCCCGCGCCAGCGCCTGCAGCCGGAGCGCACGGCAGGCCGGAAAGGCCAGCGGCTCGCGCGAGAGATCCGGCGGCTCCATCTCCGAGGGCGGCGCGGCCTCGATCAGCCCCTCGTCGTTGAGAAACTCCACCACATGTGGCTTCTCCGCGGCATCCGCCTCGCCCCGCGGCGCCTCGGGCGTCAGCCCCTCCGCCGCCAGCGCGAAGTCCAGAAGCCGGTGCGTGTAGTCGAAGGTCGGCCCCAGCACCTGCCCGCCCGGCAGGTCCTTGTAGGTGGCCGAGATCCGCCGGATGCAGGCCATCGCAGCCGTGTCCACCGGCCGGCTCGCGCCGAAGCGCGGCAGCGTGGTGCGATAGGCGCGGATCAGGAAGACCGCCTCGATCACATCGCCGCGCGCCTGCTTCAGCGCCAGCGCGGCGAGATCGGGGTCGTAGAGCGAGCCCTCCGCCATCACCCGCCCCAGCGCCAGCCCCATCTGCTCGCGGATCTGCGCCACCGTCACCGCGGGCACCGCCGGGTCGCCGCGGCGCTCCTCGGCCAGCCAGGCATGGGCGTTGTCGATCGCCCGCTCGCCGCCCTTTACCGCGACATACATACCCGGCCTCCCTCCGCTTCCTGCGCGCTCACGGCGCAATCCTCGTCGAGCGCGGCAGCCCGATGGCCCCGGCACCCGCGGTGAAAAAGAAGTCGACGCCGAGCGGGAAGCCCGCCGCATTGGCCGCCAGCGCCTGCGCGGCACCGGCCGGCAGCGCGGGCGCGATCTCGGTCGCCCCCGCGATCCCCGGCCCGCTCAGCCTCATGGCCGCACCGCCCTCCAGCGCCGACAGCTCCACGATCAGCGTGGCCGAGCGGTCGGGGTAATCCGGCGTCCCCGCCGCCCAAGCCTCCAGCGGCAGAAGCGCGTCCCACGGCCCGACGGCGAAGGCCGCGGCGGCCGTCTCCCGCGCCCGCGGCGCCCCGGTATGGAAGAGCACCCAGTCCGCCGCCTCCGCCGCGCCCTCCGCGAACCAGACCGGCGTGTCCTGATCGGCCAGCGTCAGGAGGAGCGCAGCCGCGGCCGGCGAGAGCCCGCGGGGCGGCGTCTCCACCGCCACCTCGCAGCGCGTGCCCGGGCGCGCCAGCGCATCGAGCACCGCGCGGAACGCCGCGGCCGCCTCCTCCGCCGGGCGCGCAAACCCCGCCTCCATCGTGGCGTTCATGCGTTCTCCCCCCGGGTCATCGTGAAGAAATCCACCTTGGTCGCGGCGGCCTTCTCGGCGCGGAGCGCCCGCTCCTGCGCCGCCGCCGCGCTGAGCGGCTCCAGCAGATGCGCGACCACCAGCGCCGCTGTCGCCTCGCGCTGCATCATCGCATCGGCCAGCGCCGCGCGCTCCGCATGGCGCCGGTCCCGGCCGGGCACGGTCGCATGCCCCGCCGTCTCGTCCTCCAGCCGCACCGCGCAACGCGTCACGGTCATCTCGCCGAGATTGAAGGGCTCCCCGGTGCCGGCCACGCGCCCGCGGACCATCACCGTTCCGGTCTCGGGCGGGCGCAGCCAGCGGAAATCGGGGAGCGCGCCGGCCGCCCCGGCGAACCCGGTCCAGGCCGCTTCCAGCCGCGCCGCGGGCGCCTGGGCCAGCACCGCCATCCAGTCCTCGCGCTGCCACTCTGTCGCGCGCATCGCCCCTCCCCTTCGCCGATCGCAGGCTCAGCAAGATTTGTCTAGACATATAGACAACTCGACAACTACGATCCAGCCATCGACTTGGCAAGGCCCGACGCGACCGGGGGAGACGAAGTTTTCATGACAGACACAGCGGGACCCGGCGCGGACCCGGTCGGCGGCCCCCTCTGGCGGCGCATCCGCGACACGCTGGAGGGCGAGATCGCCATGGGCCGCTACGCCCCCGGCGCGCGCTTTCCCACCGAGCATGCGCTGGCCACCCGCTTCGGCGTGAACCGGCACACCGTGCGCCGCGCGCTGCAGGCGCTGCGCGAGGCCGGGCGCATCGATGTGCGCCGCGGCGCCGGCGCCGTCGTCACCGATCTGCGCATCGACTACCCGCTGACCGACCGGCCGCGCTTCTCCGCCAGCGTCGAGGCGCTCGGCCACAGCCCGGGCCGGCGCATGATCCGACTTGAGGAAATCGCTGCAAGTGCCGAAGAGGCAGAGCTTTTGCGCATCCACCCCGGCGATCCCGTCGTGGTGATGGAGGGTGTGGGCTCGATCGACGACGTGCCGATCAACCACGGGCGCAACCTGTTCCCGGCCGGCCGCCTTCCCGGCATCGAGGCAGCACTTGCCGGCGGCCGCGGCATCACCCGCGCCCTCGCCGCGATCGGGGTGGACGATTATGCCCGCGCCTGGACCCGGCTTCTGGCCGAGCGCGCCGATCCGCTCTCCGCGCGCCTCTTGCGCATGGCCGAGGGCGACCCGGTGCTGCACAGCCGGTTTCTCGACTGCGACCTCGCGGGCGTCCCGGTCAATCTCGGGGACACGCGGTTCTGTTCGACCCGAATCGCCCTGGTGGTCGAGTCCGGTCGCTTTACTTCCCAGAGGCATGCCGCGCCGCCGGGCCCCGCCGGCGCCGCAGACGAGGGAGAGACCGAATGACCGACTTGCCGCAGACGCTCGCCGATGCGGGCTGGGTGCTCAGCGCCGACGCGAAGGCCATCGACAAGACCTTCCGCTTCGCCAGTTTCCGCGACGCGATGGCCTGGATGACCCGCGCGGCCTTCGAGGCCGAGGCACTCGACCACCACCCCGAATGGCAGAACGTCTACAACCGTGTCGCCGTGCGCCTCACCACCCATGATACGGGCGGGCTCAGCGACAAGGACATCGCCCTCGCCGAGCGGCTGGAGGCCATCACCCCGGCCTGACCGGGACCGCCGCGCCCGCCTGTCGGACCCGGACCGGCCCTGGCCTGGCCGCCCCCTGGCCGGCCCGCGTCAGCCGACGAGCCGCAGCCCCCCGGTATGCAGCGGTCGCTCCGCCACGATGACCGACACGTCGTCCTCGAAGGGCCGCCCGCTCGTCCGGCCCACCACCTCGCCCATGAGCTTCGGCAGGAGCCCCGGCATCGGGACCTCCACCAGCGTCTCGAGGATCTCGGCGAAGCCCTCCGAGCCGAGCATCTCGCCGGCCTGGCTGCCGGTCTCGGCCTCCGTGATTCCGTCCGAATAGAGGACCAGCCGCTCGCCGGGCGCCACCTGCAGCACCTCCGTCTCGAACTCCGCATCGTCGAGCAGGCCCACGGGCGGCGAGGTCCCCTCCTCCGCGAAGCGCACGCTGCCGTCCACCCCGATCACCGCCGCCGGCGAATGGCCCGCCTGGCAGAGCCGCGCCGTCCCGTCGCGCAGGTCCAGCACCGCATAGGCGATGGTGAAGTAGACCGAATGCTCGTCGTTGATCAGATGGCGCCGGTTCAGCTCCGCCACCACATCCTCCGGCGCGCGCGCGCGCAGCCCGCCTTCCGGCGCGGTCTCGAAGGCGATGCTCTCGCCGGTGTCGTGCATCGAGAAGAGCTGGCCGAGCCGGATCGCGAGCAGCGAGGAGGCGACCCCGTGCCCCGCCACATCGATGGAGTAGAGCCCCACCGAATGCCGCCCGATCGGGAAATACCCCACCACATCGCCGCCCACATGGCCGGCGAAGCGGCAATCGGCGGCGATCTGGCAGCCATTCACCTCCGCGAGCGGCGCGGGAATGAACTCCGCCTGCAGCGCGGCGGCGGCGAGCAGATCGGCCTCGATCCGGTCGTAGAGATTCTTGATTTGCTCGTAAGCCTCAGAAGTTACGCGCTTCTGCTCACGCAGTCGCTCCTGCGTCGTCACCAGCCGGTCCGCCGCGGCGAGGCGCGCGGCCAGCTCCGACACATTGGAGGGCTTCTGCAGAAAGTCGTCCGCGCCCGCATTGAGCCCGTCCGTCACCGCCGTGCGCTCCTGGCGCGAGGTCAGCAGGACCACGTAGATATAGGTGTCGTCCGTGCGCTCGCGCAGCGCGCGGCAGAGCGCGGGCCCGTCCATCCGCGGCATCATCCAGTCGCTGATCACGAGGTTCACCGGGTCGCGATCGATGATCTCGAGCGCCGCCACGCCGTCCTCCGCCTCCAGCACATCGTAGCCCCAGCGGCGCAGCCGCGACGACAACATGAGGCGGTGCGTCCGGCTGTCGTCCACCACGAGGACGCGCCGGCCGCTGCCGGGCTTCTGATCTTCCATGCGCCATCGCCTTCAGTTCACACACGCCACGCGCAGCTATCGGGCAGCGCCCCTGAAGACCGCGTAAACGAGTTCGTTCGGCCTTTTTTAAGCGACATGCCGCTATCTGGGCGCCGTTGCGTATTGCAGAAGGACGGGCCCATGAAGTTCGAGACCATCGAAGCGGAAGGCCGCATGATCGTCAGCGTCCCCGGGCCGCGTCTCGACGCTGCCGTGGCGCCGGCGTTCAAGCGCGAGATGATTGCGCTGATCGACCGGCATGGCGATGCCATCCTGCTCGATCTCGGCGAGATCGACTTCATGGACAGCTCCGGCCTCGGCGCGGTCGTCGGCGCGATGCGCCAGATGCGAAAGCCTGCGAGGCTGGAACTCGCGCGCCTCAAGCCCGCGGTGCGCAAGGTCTTCCAGCTCACGCGGATGGACCGCGTCTTCAAGATCCACGACACCTGCCCAGGGGTCTGATCGTGGTAGCCCTGCCCTTCGAAGGCATCGATCCGCCCGATGGCCGGGTCACGTTCGATGTCGATGTCGCCGGGATCTCCGGCGCGGTGGAGCGGACCATGGCGCTTCTCTTCCAGTCCGTCCGCTGCGCGGGGGAGGACGACCGCGATTCGTTTCGCCTCGCCCTGACCGAGGCGCTCAACAATGTCGTGGAGCATTCGCGCCACCCCGAGAGCGAGCCGGTCTTCATCCATGTCGGTCATAGCGGGCGTTCGGCCTGGGCCTGCGTCGAGGATGCGGGCGTGGTGCTGCCGCCGCATCTGCTCGGGCTCTCGACGATCGCGCCGAAGGAGCCGCCCACCGATACGCTGGAGCTTCTGCCCGAGGGCGGGTGGGGCTGGACGCTGATCCGCGCGTCGGTGCACCGGCTCGACCATACCCGGCGCGCCGGGCGCAACTTCACGCTGCTGATGCGCCACTTCGACGGCGCGGCGAAGGCAGCGGACCGCAGCAGCGGCGCGGCCTGACCCCGAGGCCCCCGCTTGCGTCCCCGGCAGCCGCCGCACCGGAAACGACGCCGCCTCGCACCGCGGGCCGGTCTCACCCGCCCCGGAGGCTAAGCACCAGGAGGCCCCGCCCCGCAGGTCCGGGACGGGCCACCTCCCCCAACGGTACGCCTGGCCGCGGGTGCCACGCCGAGGCCTCTCGGGCCTCCCAGCAATCGAAGACGAGCCCGCCGGCCGAGAAACCGCGGCCCCAAGCGCGCTCTCCCGTGCAAACGTCCCAAGCACGCTCCGCCGCGCACCTGTCCTCAACACGGCCTCCCGTGCAGATGTCCGAAACGCAGTCACTCGCGCATGCGCCCCAAGCGCGGTCTCCCGCGCATGGAGCCCAAGCGCGGTCGCTTGCGCATATCTCCGAAGCGCGGACTCCTGCGCATGTGTCCAAGGTGCGGTCTCATGCGCATGTGTCCGAAGCGCGGTCTCCGGTGCAGAGGTCCCGAGCGCGCTTTCTGG
>JBCBWF010000511.1:0-3394 GCA_039817245.1 Pseudomonadota bacterium
ATCCGCGAAGATGGCGTCGCCGGAGAGGGCATGCCGCCGGATCGCGTCGGCGAGCGGCGCCATCAGCGTGGTCGCCTTGCCGACCCAGCCGGCGAGCGTGGAGCGGTCGAGGGCGAGGCCAGAGCGGGCATAGATCTGCGCCTGGCGATACAAAGGCAGGTGGTCTGCGTATTTCGAGACCAGCACGTGCGCGATCAGCCCCTCGGTCGGCAGTGCGCCCTCGATCAGATGCGGTGCTGCCGGCGCCTGGGTCACGCCCTCCTGGCAGCGGCGGCAGGCGTATTTCGGGCGGATCGTCACGATCACCCGGAATTGCGCAGGCACGATGTCGAGCCGCTCGGTGTTCGCCATCGGTCTCGAACGCATGGCGACGCGATGGCTCACCCTCTCCGATCCGATGCATCGGTCCGCAGCCGCAGGGGCAGGCGATGCTGTCGGGCTCGATCACACGCTCGATCCGGGGCAGCTCGACGGGCAACCGCCCGAGATTGCGCTTGACCCCATCCCTGCGCGAGCGCGACGCTGAAGGCGTCGCGTCAGCCTTGGCTGCTTCGACCTGCGCGACAGCGGTTTCGCTCGCCCACTGTCCTCGGACCAGTGGCGGACAGGGCCTCGCCCTCGAAAGCCAGTTGGCGCTCATCAGGGCGCAGCTTCTCAGACTTCTTCCCGTAAACGGCCTGGCGGAACTCCGCGACCAGATGCTCGAGCCGGGCGTTCGCCTCAGTCAGCGCCGCGATCTGGGCCTGTTGCGCCTCGAAGGCGGCCCGATAGGCTGGTGGCAGCTGGTTCAGATCGAGGTCCATGCCAAATTTTACCGTGTGATCAGCGGCTTGGCGCGACCGAAAGCAGGCCCCGAGTCACTCCGCCGCAGAGGGGCGCCGCACCCGAGCGCTCCAGACACGGCGCCAGTCCAGTCCTTCAAACAGGGCCTCGAACTGCGCCCGGCTAAGCCGCATCACGCCGTCGTGGATCGCCGGCCAGGCGAAGCGCCCATCCTCGAGCCGCTTGTAGGCGAGGACCAAGCCGCTGCCATCCCAGGTCAGCACCTTGATCCGATCGCCACGCTTGGGGCGGAAGACCACGATGATGCCCGAGTGCGGATCGAGCCCGAGGTCGTTCTGGACCACGGCCGCCAACCCGTCATGGCCCTTGCGGAAATCCACGGGCTTGGTGGCGATCACGATCCGCACGCCCGCGGTCGGGACGATCATGGTCTCGGATGCTGAGCCTTGCCGAACGCGGCGGCGATCTCCGCGATGCGCACGGCCGGCGTATCTTGCGGCAGGCGAAGCACCACGCCGCCAGCCTCGATCTCGATCGATCCTTCGCTCACCGGTACCCGATGGTCGTCTTCGATTTGAAGGACCGCAAAACCGGGTTCTGCACCGGGCACCTCCGGCAGCACCAACTTTCCTGCCCGTGCGAGACCGCGCCACGTCGAGAGATGCTGCGGCGTCAGCCCATGGCGCCGGGCAACATCGTTCACGCGCGCGCCCGGTGCGAAGCTCTCGAGCACGATCCGCGCTTTCTCCTCGTCGGGCCAAGACCGCCGCCCCGTCGGCCCCTCGAGCACAGACATCCGCTCGGCAACGGATCTCACCTCGGCTAACAAATGTTGGTCGTTTTGTTCGAGACGTTTCATCTCATGATCCCTCTCTACAGAGATCGTTTGAACCTCACGAAGCGCTCATCAGCAACGCGGGGCGCACGCATCGCTCTGATGTCTTTTTTCAAGGGGTGAGGCATGCCTTTTGGACCGGGCGAGCGGTTTTTGGCGGTAGGCGCCCAAGGGTGGGCGCGGGGTCGGCAAGACGTCGGTGAACAAGCTCTGATGCGCGGGCTGGGTACCGCATGACCGCATGTACGTCTTGGGGCTGTTCCTGTCTTACAACGGGCATCAGCGAGGCTGGCCACAAAGCGATTGACGGACATTCCCCAGGTCTCAGACCCCGCGCCCGCCGCTGGACGCATGTCGGTGGGTATCTATGCCGGAAGCGTGCGGCGCGCGATGTCCCACATGAAGGCCGACATCTCCCTGGCGATCGCCGTGACGATCACGGTGGGCCGCTTGCCACGACGGTGGAGCTGCCGGTACCGGGCCGTGAGGCGACTCTGCGCCTTCCAGGCGATGTCCTGCACGTCCGAGCTCTGCCGCTCGAGGAGATAGAGCTTCCTGGCGCCGGGCCGTGCCGGATGGCGGTAGGTCCAGGCGCCTTCCACAAGCTTGTGCCGGACACGGGCGTTTCCGGCACGGGTGATGCCGCCGCGCCGGGTCGTCAGCCCTGTGGAGTACTCGCTCGGCACGAGGCCGAGATAGGCCATCAGCTTCGTGGGCGTCTCGAACCTGCGAACATCGCCGATTTCGGCCATGAACGTGACGGCACCGATGAGCGCCACGCCCCGCAGGGATTGCAGCGCATCGACGGCCGGCGCGAGATCCCAAGCCGGCACGAGTTCCTCGATATGGCGGTTGAGCCGGCCAAGCCGCTCGGCCGCGTGGCGCTCGGCCTGCACCATCTCCTGCAGCGCCACCTGGTGAGCGGGATGATCGAATTGCTGCGACTGCAGCCACCGGCGATATCGCATCGTCCACGGGTGCGTGCGGGGATAGCTCCGCCCATGGCGAAGCAGAAAGGCTGAGATCAGCTGGCGTTTGTGGCGCTGGTCCTCCGCCGCGCTCTCGCGGGCACGCACGAGATCGCGCATGGCTTCATGGGTCTCGTTCGGAATCCAGATCGGGGTCAGCTCACCGGCCCGCAGGAAGCGCGCCAGACGCATCGCATCCAAGCGGTCCGTCTTCACCCGATCGCCGGCCCGCATCGGGATTAGCGAGGGGGCAATGACTGAACAGGAAAACCCAGCGGCGGTCACCTGCCGGTAGAGACCGTATCCGGTGGGTCCCGCTTCGTAGCAGATCTCCAAGCGGGACGCGCGCTTCGAGAGGCGCGTCAGCAGCTTGTCCACGGCACCCGGCGTATTCGCAACCGTGCCCAAACTGTGCACGTCGCCGCCGGGCGATGCATCCGTGATTGCGACCGCGAGCTGTGCTTTCGAAACGTCGAGCCCGACATAGGCGACGTCATCCTTCTTCTTCATGCGAAACCTCCATCGCAAGAGCCGGCGGATGCCGCCTCGCGACGAAGGCTACTCAATCAGGGTCCGATCCCCCCCGCCGCCCAAAAGACATGCGGTCTTACAGTGCATTGTGCTGTACACGCGCAAGTCCGCTCCGTCCGCACAGCGGACAGCGGTCTTGCGCTGGGCTTGTTGTGTTTGAGTTGGGCCTCTAGGCGTTGGGGGTTCTGTTTGGGGAGGGAGTGTGGTGGGGGGCGAGTTTGGCGGTGTCGTTGAATTCGTGGATGGTGGTGATCTTGCCGTGCTCGACGGTCCAGAA
>JBCBWF010000540.1:0-2918 GCA_039817245.1 Pseudomonadota bacterium
CCCGGACTTCCTCGTCGGCGGCGACGGCAACGCGGATGTGGCGGTCTTCCGGTTCAACCGGGCGGACTACACCATCGATCGCAGCCTGGAGGCCGACGGTTTCCTCACCGTCCTCGACACCGCGACCGGGGAGCCGAACGACGGCTTCGACGTCCTCCTGGAGATCGAGATCCTGCGCTTCGCGGATGGCGACGTCGTCGGTATCCCCTCGGGAACGCCGAACATTCCGGTTCCCCAGACGATCGAGGGCACGTCGGACGACGATACCCTGACCGGTGAAAATGGCGACGAAACGCTCTTCGGGCGCGCGGGTAACGACACGCTGAACGGCGGGGCAGGGGACGACACCCTCGATGGCGGCACCGGCGATGACACGGTGGATGGCGGCGAGGGCGACGACCGCCTGATCGCGTCCACCGGCGTCGACCGGCTGAGCGGTGGGGCCGGCGTCGACTCCTTCGTCTTCGGCGAGGGCAGCTCCGCGCTCGGCGGCAATATCGACCGGATCGCCGATCTCACCCCCGGCGAGGACCGGATCGAGCTGCCCGACGCCACGCTCGGTGCCACGCCAAGCATCATCGCCAGCGAAACGGTCGAGGACTGGCTGGTCGGCGACCCGCTGCAGGCCGACATCACCGTGCAGCCCTCCGGGGCCGTGCTCGGACCCGCGGGCTCAGCCGCGACCTTCGCAGCGGGCTCTTCGGCGGACTTCTCCGAGATCGGCGCGGTGACCTTCTTCCTCGAGAGCGGTCCGTTCGACATCACCGGCAACGACATCGCGGATTTCGACGAGGGCCGCGGCGCCAGCACGGCCGAGGACTTTGCCGCGCTCGCCCAGAAGCGCTTCGACGCGGTCTTCGGGGAAGGCAATTTCGTCGCCGCGGTGTCGTCGGACAACTTCGGCCCTGTGGTGCGGGTCACGGACTTCTCCCCCTCGGAAACTTTCACGAGCGCTCCGGCTGTGGCGACCGGACCGGAGAGCTTGGTGCGCTCCGATCTGATCCCGGGGGCGGGTCCGAGATCGCTCGTCTTCGATGAGGTCGAGGTCCTGATCGACACCGATGACAGCGGGACCGTCTCGGTCTCCGACACACGCTTCCTGGTGGAGACGGACGACGTGATTGCCGTGAAGCAGGTGCTGACTGTCTCGCTGGTGCAGGCCGTGGCTGAGTCGTTGCTCCTGGTCTGAGCCCCGCCGCCTGAGCGCAGGGCCGCGCGCCGGAGTGGCCCGGCCACTGCGCGCGTTCGTGCGGGTCTTGCGTGAAACCTTGCGTTGAGCGAGTCGGCCGCTGGCTCTAACGTCGCGTCGAGTTTTGCGATGCCATTTTACCCGGGGGGTCCCGATGTCAGAAGACCGTGCGCTGCGCCAGAAGGTGATGCGGAACTCTCTGGATGTCTTCGTCAGCGTCTCGATCGTGGCGCTGATCGGCTATATGGCGATCACCGTCATCGCGCCGTTCTTCTCGGTGGTGATCTGGGCGCTGATCATGGCCGTGGGCGTCTACCCGGCTTTCCTGGCGCTGCGCTCGCGGATGGGCACGGCCGGGAAATGGGCGGCCCCGCTCATCGCGGTGATCGGCCTCGTGGTGCTCATCACGCCCACGGTGCTGATCGTCGAATCGATCCTGCAGTCCCTCGGCCCGGTCGCGAAGGCGCTGGCCTCCGGCGAGGCGGAGATCCCGCCGGCGAAAGAGAGCGTGAAGGACTGGCCCCTGATCGGCAAGCAGGTGCATGAGATGTGGTCCGCCGCGAACGCGAACTTCCAGGAGTTCGCCTCGGACTATGCAGAAGAGATCCGCAACGCGGCCACCAAGCTCCTGCAGATCGGGACCGGGCTTCTCGGTGGGGTGCTGCAGTTTGCGCTGGCGATCATCTTCGCGGCGGTCTTCATGAGTTTTGCCGATCCGCTGGTGCGGCTCACGGACCGGCTGGCCGCGCGCATCGCCTCGGATCGCGGCCCGGCGATGCTGCTGATGGCCGCGCAGACCACGCGCAATGTCACCAAGGGCGTGATCGGCGTCGCGGTGATCCAGGGCGGGCTCGGCGCGATCGGGGTTCTGGCGGTCGGGATGCCTTTTGCCGGCGTGATCGCGGCGCTGCTGATCGCCTCAACCCTCGTGCAGGCGCCGATCCTCGTGATCGTGCCCTGCATCCTCTATGTCTGGATGTCCGAGCCCTCGCTCACGGCGATCATCTTCACCGTCTATATGGTGCCGGTGCTGCTCTCGGATAACGTGCTGAAGCCGATCCTGATGGCGCGCGGGCTCGAGACGCCGATGGCTGTAATCCTGATCGGCGTGATCGGCGGGACGATCTCGGGCGGGCTCATCGGGCTCTTCACCGGCCCGGTCATTCTGGCGGTCTTCTACAAGATGATCGGGATGTGGATCGAGTCGGTCAGCCCCGAACCCCTCGCGGCGGAGGCAGCGCCTGCTCCGGACGGCAAACCCGCACCGTCCGGGCCGGCGGAGGGCAACTGAGCGGGCCGGGGCCTCGGCTGGCGGCGGCCCCATCTGCGTCTATCGTCGGGGACTCGCGGATCCGGGCGCGAGCTCAGACGTCGAAGAACACGGTTTCGCGCGCGCCGCGCATGCGGATGTCGAAGCGGTAGCGGCCAGGTCCTGTCGCTTCCGCGATCAGGGTCGGGCGGCGCGCCTCGGGCACAGCGGCCATCACCGGATCGGCATGCGGGGCGTCCTCCGGGAAGTAGAGGCGGGTGACGCAGTGGTTCAGGAGCCCGCGCATCGTCAGGATCAGCGTGATCGACGGGGCCGCGCCCGGGGACGCCAGGCCGGGGGACACGGGGCCGGGGGACACGGGGCCGGGGGACACGGGGCCCGGCGTCACGGGGCCGGGCTTCACGGTCCGGAACACGAAGCGGGTGTCGCCGCCGGCCTCGGCGGGCCCCTGCGCGCCGG
>JBCBWF010000034.1:0-23028 GCA_039817245.1 Pseudomonadota bacterium
CGCAGGGCGTCTCCGGCCCCCCGCAGCCCGCCTCCCCGGCCCGGCCCGGCGCGGGTGGCAGGACAAGGCCGAGAACGGCCGCGACCAGGGCGGTGCGGAACAGGCGGCGCATCGGCGCTCTCCTCTGCAGGGACTCGGCTGGGCCCGATCCGCACCCGCCCTTCGCCCGGAGGCAATGCCGACGGCCCCCGATCCGCTCCGCGATCAACCGATTGTTACCGCTTCCATTCTCGCGCTGGCACAGCCCGGCGCGCGCCGCATGGCCCAACCTGCCGGATTCACGGCCTCGCGCGCGGAATTGACGCCCCTTTCACGCCGCAATCCCGTCCCCTAAGCGCCAGATCCTGCAGGGTTCACGCAAGGGAAGGAACTCTGAAGGTCCCAGAACAGGAGGAGCAACCACATGTCCGTCTTCGATCCGGTCTCCACCCCGGGCACCGCCGGCAGTCGCAGTAACCGTGATGGCGCAGCCAGCAGTCTCGGCAACCGCGGCGGCGCAGCCGGCCGTCTCGCCGATCCGGGCGGCGTCGTCCGCAGCCTCGTCGCCGAGGGCCACGCGGCCCAAACCCTCGCGACCGTCGGCAGCACCGCCCGCCAGGCCGGCGCCTGGGCCAGCGCGACCGAGCGCTGGCTGGCGCCCGCCACGGATACCGTGATGGACCTCGCCGCGGTGGAAGCCGGCCAACGGGTGCTGATCGTCGAGGGCGGCGCGGGCCGGGCGGCGATCCAGGCGGCCCGGCGGGTCGGCCCCGCGGGCGGCGTGCTCACCACCGACCGTTCCGCAGCGCTCGCCTCGCAGGCTGCGCGCAACGCTGCCGATGCGGGCCTGCCGGGTATCGAGGCGCTGATGGCCGTGGCCGAGAGCCTCGCGCTCGAGCCCGCGAGCTTCGACGCCGCGCTCTCCTGCATCGCGCTCGCCCATAGCGCGGCCCCCGCCGCGATGCTCGCAGGCCAGGTCGCCGCCCTCCGCCCCGGCGGCTATCTCGGCGCGCTGGTCTATGCGACCGCCCCGGAATGCCCCGCCGTCTCCGCGCCCTACACGGCGATCCGCGCGCGCGCGGCGGCCGAGGCGATGGAGACGCTCCGCCCCGACCCCTTCGCGCTCGGCCTGCCGGGGCGGATCGAGGCGCTCTTCAGCATGGCCGGGCTCGTGGGTGTGCAATCGGTGCGCATCCCGGCGCCGCTGGTCTTCGCCACGGCTGTGGAATGCCTGCAGTTCCAACAGGATAACAGCGCGGCCCTGCAGGAGATGCTGGCCGGTCTCGCCGCGCCGGCGCGCCACGCCGCCTTCACCGACGCCGCCGAAGCACTGGCCGAGTTCGAGACCGACGGCCGCTTCGTCGCCCCCTGCACGCTGATCGCCGCGGTCGGGCGGAAATGCTGAGCGGGCCCCGCCCGGGAGCCCTTAACCCTGCGCTCCGAGGGCTGCCGAGAGCGCGGCGGCCCGCGCCTCCAGCACCGCCAGCATCGCCGCGCAGGCCTCCGGCGTGAACCGCGTGACGAGGCCCGACAGCGACAGCGCGCCCCGCAGCGCACCCGCCTCGTCGAAGAGCGGCACGGCGACCGCTGCCACCTCCGGGTCCCGCGCGCCCCGGCTCACCGCATGGCCCGACGCCCGCACCGCCGCGAGCCCCGCATCCACACCCGCATCGGGCGACCAGGCGCGCAGCACCTCCGCACTCGCCCCGGCCTTCAGCGGAAGCGCGGTGCCCTCGGTCAGGTGATGCCGGATCGCGCGCTCGGGCTCCGCGCGATAGAGGCAGACCCGCCGCTCCCCCTCGCGCACATAGAAGGACGCGGTCTCCCCGGTCTCGCGCGCCAGCGCCTGCAGCGCCGGGCGCAGTACCGCGCCGAGGTCGAAACCCTGCCGGTAGAGCGCCGCCAGCCGCGACGGGCTCGGCCCGATCCGGTAGCCCCCCGCGGCGTCGCGCAGCATGTAGCCCCCGCGTTCCAGCGACACCGCGAGACGCAGGATGGTGCTCTTGTAGAGCCCGCTGCGCCGCGCGAGTTCGGCGAGGCTCAGCGTCCGCTCCCGCCCGTCGAAGCAGTCGAGCAGCGCCAGGGCCCGGTCCACCGCCTCGACGCCCCCCGCCTTGTCCTCCGCCATCCGCCTCTCTCCCTCGCGATGCTGGACAGCGCCTGTCCACCCCCGTATCGTTCGGTTGAGAGGAATACTGTTCTGCCTAAAGGAACGCAACCGAGGGGAGGCACCGTGAAACCGCTGCAGGGACTGCGCGTCCTCGATCTCACCAACGTGCTGGCGGGGCCGTTCTGCTGCCACCAGCTCGTCCATCTTGGCGCCGAGGTCATCAAGGTGGAGGCCGCGGGCCGGGGCGATCTCGCGCGCAATCTCGGCGCCGATCCCGCGCTCAACGCGGCCGGCATGGGCGTCTCCTTCCTCGCGCAGAACGCCGGCAAGAAGTCCGTCACCGTCAATCTGAAGCACGCGGCGGGGCGCGATCTCCTCAAACGCCTCGTCCGCAGCGCCGATGCGCTGGTGGAGAATTTCCGCCCCGGCGTCATGGCCCGCCTCGGCGTCGGCTACGAGGTGCTGCGAGACGAGAACCCGCATCTCGTCTACTGCGCCATCTCCGGCTTCGGGCAGGACGGCCCCTGGGTGCACCGCCCGGCCTATGACCAGATCATCCAGGGCGCCTCGGGGGTCATGTCCATCACCGGCGATGCGGCCAGCGCGCCGCTGCGCGTCGGCTATCCGATCGCGGACACGGTGGGCGGCATGACCGCGGCCTTCGCCATCGCCGCCGCCCTGAGTGCCCGCCCGCGCGGCGCCTTCATCGATGTCTCCATGCTCGAGGCGATGATCGCGACCATGGGCTGGGCGGTCTCCAACTATCTCATCGCCGGCGTGGAGCCTGCGCCGCAGGGCAACGAGAACGTCACCTCCGCGCCCTCCGGCGCCTTCGAGGCGGAGGACGGGCTCGTGAATATCGCCGCCAACAAGGACGAGCAGTGGGTGCTCCTGGCCCGCCATCTCGGCCGCGAGGACCTCCTGGCCAACCCCGCCTACGCCACGCGCGAGGACCGCAAGGCCAACCGCCATGCGCTGCGGGCCGATCTCGAGGAGACGCTGCGCACCCGCCCCGCGCGGGACTGGGCGCGCGAGCTCAACCGCATCGGCGTGCCCGCGGGCGCTGTCCTCACCGTGCCGGAGGTGCTCGCCCATCCGCAGATCGCCGGGCGCGGCATGCTGGCCACCTACCGCGACGCACCGGGGGTGGGGCGGGACATCACCGTGGCGCGCACCGGCATCAAGATCGACGGCGCCGCCCCGGCCGTCGACACCCCGCCGCCCCGCCTCGGGGCGGACAATGCCGAGATCTACGGCGCGCTCGGCCTCTCCGGCGCCGAGATCGAGCGCCTCGCGCAGGAGGGCGCGATTTGACTGGGCGCGATCTGACTGGGTGCGATCTGGCTGGGCGCGAGGATCCGCCCGCCCCGGGCGCGCCGGGGAGCGACGTCGCCGACTGGTGGCGCACCGAGATCATCGACATGGCGCCCGGGCGCATCCGCATCCGCGGCCATGCCATCGAGGACCTCACCGGAAGCATCGGCTTCGTCGAGATGATCTGGCTCATGACCCTCGGCGCGCTGCCCGGCCCAGGCGAGGCGCGGCTGCTGGAGGCCGCGCTCGTCGCCGCCGTCGACCACGGCCCGCAGGCGCCCTCCATCGCCGCGGCCCGCATGGCGGTCACCTGCGGGCTCTCGCTCAACGGCGCGATGGCCAGCGCCGTGAACATGCTCGACGACGTGCATGGCGGCGCGGGCGAGCAGGCGGTCGCGCTCTACAGCGCCATCGACGCGGCCGGCGGGCCGGAGGCCGCACCCGCCGAGATCGCGCGCTGGCAGGAGGCCCATGGCCGCTTCGTGCCGGGCTTCGGCCACCGCTTCCACAAGCCTGTCGACCCGCGCGCGCCGCGCCTGCTGGCGCTGGTGGACGAGGCGGCGGCGGCCGGCACCTGCTCGGGCCGCTTCGCCGCCATCGGCCGCGCTGTGGAGGCCGCGCTCGCCGCCGCCAAGGGCCGCGCGGTGCCGATGAATATCGACGGGGCGACGGCCGTGATCTACGCCGAGCTCGGCTTCGCCCCCCCGCTCGCACGCGGCCTCTTCTGCCTCTCGCGCTCCGTCGGCGTCATCGCCCATGCCTGGGAGCAGATGCAGCAGGGCGGGCGCAACAAGGGCCCCACGCCGCCGCACTATCGCTGGACCTATGACGGCCCGCCGGAGCGCACGGCCGGCTGACCTGCCGTCCCCGCCAGCGGCCGCCGCGCTCAGAACCGCTGGCGATAGACGAGAAAGCCGGTGTCGGTCGCCAGCCGGTCGTAGAGCGCCCGCGCCGCCGCGTTGTCCGTCTGCGTGTGCCAGTAGATGTCGCGCACGCCCTGCCGGCGACACTCCGCCCCCAGCGCCTCGATCAGCGCGCGGCCCACACCGCGCCCCCGCGCCGTCTCCAGCGTGAAAAGATCCTGCAGGTAGCAGGTGTTGGCGATCCGGATGACGTTGCGGTGAAAGACGTAATGCGCGATCCCCAGCAGCCGCCCGCCTGCCGCCGCCACCAGCCCGTGCACCGGCTCGGCGGGGTCGTGCAGCCGCGCCCAGGTGCTCTCCACCACCGCGGCCGAAAGCGCCGTTTCCCCGACCCGCCCGTAGAACGCGTTGTACTGCGCCCAGAGATCTGCCCAGTCCGCCCGGTCGCCCGGCGCCACGCCGCGGATCGCCATCTCCTCCAACGCGCTGCCCCCTTCTGCCATCCCGGCCCGCCGCCGCGCGGCTGAAACAACTGATACACGCCGTCCCGATCCAGGACATCCGAACGAAACATCCATGCAGCATCTCAGCCCCGCAGGAGCGCCGGGTATCAGACAGGCCGCACCCGCCGGCCAGCGTCGAGGAGTTGCGTCATGCTTGTGTACAACCCCTAGGAACTGGAGCGGGGCGGCCCCGATGGCCTCCTCGATCCGGTCGAGGCGGAGGGGCCGCTGGGCTCCATCGGCCAGAACAATCTCGAAGACCTCATGGACCACCTCAACCGCGAAGGGAAGAGCTGGACCGACACCCACGGCACGCCGATCACGCTGAAGGTCGCCTTCCCGCAGACGCTCGCCGCGCTGCCGGACGATCTGGAGGCGGTGCAGGAAGATCCGGAGGCCATGGAGCTCGAGCCCTTCGCGCCCTTCGATGCCGACCTGCAGGAAGACACCATGACGGCGCTCGCCGCCATCTCCGAGGTCAGCGGGCTCAGCTTCGAGATCGCCGGCCCGGGCGACCATGTCGATATCTGGTTCATGGGGCGCGAATACCCGGCGGATTCGACCATCCTCGGCGACAGCACCGGGGTCGAGGCCGCGGGCAGCGTCATCCGCATCAACACCGAGAACAGCGCCTGGTGGAACTCGAGCCCCGGCAATATGGGCTACGCGACCCTGCTGCACGAGATCGGCCACTCCGCGGGCCTCAACCATCCCGGCGACTACGATGCCGGCGACAATGCGCAGTACGACACCCATGCCGAGTACATCCAGGACAGCCGCCAGTACTCGATGATGTCCTATTTCGATGGCACCAATACCGGCGCGAGCGAGGGCCATGTCGGCACGCCCCGCGGCCACGACATCTGGGTGCTGCAGAAGCTCTACGGCGCCAACTGGTCCACCCGCACGGGCGACAGCGTCTACGGCTTCAATGTCACCGCGGATGTGGAGGGCACGATCTTCGAAGCCTCGCCGATCCTGTTCGACGCGCCGCATGTCACCATCTGGGATGCGGGCGGCAACAACGACTGGCTCGACTACTCGACCGACACCATCGGGCTGGTGCTCAACCTCAACCCCGGCACCTTCTCCTCCACCAATGGCGAGACCCACAACGTCTCGCTCGCCTACCTGCCGGACGAGGCGGTGCCCGCGGGACAGAACATCTATATCGAGCACGCCCGCGGTGGGCATGCGAACGACCTCATCGTCGGCAATGTCCGCTCCAACACGCTGGAGGGCGGCGCCGGTAACGACACGATGCTCGCGGGCGAGGGGGACGACACCCTCCTCGGCGGCGAGGACGACGACATCATGTTCGGCGGCTACGGCGTCGACTTCTACGACGGCGGCGAAGGTAGCGACGAGGTCGACTTCACCCATTCCACCGAGGACTGGGTCATCGACATCTCCGGCGTCGAGGGCAGCGCCAGCAACGCCTTCGGCACGGAGACGCTCATCAGTATCGAGAACATCTCGGGCTCGGGCGGCGACGACCTCATCACCGGCGACAACGGGCCCAACCGGATGCGCGGCAACGACGGCAACGACACCATCGACGGCGGCGGCGGCAATGACAGCCTGAGCGGCGGCGCCGGCAACGACACCGTCTCCGGCGGCATGGGCAACGACACCATGGAAGGCGGCTCCGGCCAGGACGAACTCGACTACGCGTTCACCGGCAGCGACTGGGAGATCGACCTCCTGCTCGGCACCGCGATCAACGAGTTCGGCGAGGAAGACAGCTTCGACGGCTTCGAGCGGATCACCGCCGGCAACGGCGCCGACACGCTGATGGGCGACTGGGAGAGCAACGTCATCTATGGCGGCGCGGGGCAGGACAGCCTCGGCGGGCGCAACGGCGACGATTATCTCAACGGCGGCGAGGGCGACGACCGGATCGAGGGCGGCATCGGCAACGACTACGTCGTCGGCGACGAGGGCAGCGACACCGCGCGCTACATCTACGCCACCTCAGCCGTCACGGTCGACCTCCAGGTCGTCGGCGCGCAGGACACCGGCGGGGCGGGCATCGACACGCTCGTCGAGATCGAGAACCTCACCGGCTCGAACCACGACGACACGCTGCGCGGCGACAACACCGCCAACACCCTCACCGGCCGCGACGGCGATGACGAGCTGATGGGCCGCGCCGGCAACGACCGGCTGGAGGGCGGCGACGGCGACGACGTGCTCGAGGGCGGCACCGGCAACGACTTCCTCCTCGGCGGGGAGGGGCGCGACGCGGCCAGCTACTACACCGCCTCCGAGGGCGTCTATGTCAGCCTCTACCAGGGCCCCGGCGACGGGCCGGACCACGACACCCTCGGCGCCGGCGTCGACAGCTTCCACAGCATCGAGGACCTCGTCGGCTCCTATTTCGACGACACGCTCTACGGCAACGAGGAGGACAACCGCATCTTCGCCGGCGACGGCGACGACGTGCTCTTCGGCGGCGCGCTCGGCGACGAGCTCTTCGGCGGCGATGGCGACGACACGCTGATCGGCGGCTCCGGCAACGACGTCATGGATGGCGGCGAGGGCGAGGACTGGGCCCATTTCGTCATGCTCGCCGGCGTCGAGGTCGATCTCGCCGAGGAGCAGCAGCTCACCGGCGAGGGCTCCGACACGCTCATCGATATCGAGCACGTCAAGGGCACCGCCTATGACGACGAGCTGCGCGGCAACGGCGAGAGCAACACGCTGCTCGGCATGGCCGGCGACGACATCCTGTTCGGCGGCGGCGCGGAGGATGTGATGCGCGGCGGGCAGGGGGACGACATCATCTATGCCGGCCCCAATGTGCCCACCAGGCCGGTGGACGACGTCACGAACCCCACGACGCCGGAGGAGCCGGACGGTTTCGACTTCGGCTTCCTCGGGAGCGGCGGCGGCCGGGTCGAGGGCGGCGGCAGCGGCGGCCTGCGCGCCGGCGGCTCGCTGGCCCAGGCCCAGCAGATCGACATGGGCGGCGCGGGTGAGTGGCTGGTCGGCGGCGATGGCGGCGGCGATGGCGGTGGGGGCGTGCAGCCCTTCGAGCCCATCGGCGAGGTGGTGTTCGAGCCCGGCTCCGGGCCCGACCGCATCGTCTTCGACCATGGCTGGGACCATGACGAGGTCTACGGCTTCCACCCCGGCGGCGATGTGCTCGATTTCAGCCCCGTCGCCGGCCTCGACAGCCTCGTCCAGCTCTCCATCGCGGATGTGGCGGACGGGGTGCTGATCAGCTACGGCAACAACGGCGTGCTCCTGCACGATGTCGCCCAGGCCGATCTCAGCGACAGCGACTTCGTCCTCTGAAGCCGGTTTGCGGATGGGCGCCGGCTCCCCCCGGCGCCCTCAGCGGTCCTGCTCGGCGGTCAGGCTCTCCAGCACGCTCTCGTGCAGCGCCCCCTGCAGTTGCGCGGTCGCGGCCCGCATCTCCGCCAGCGCCGCCTCCAGCTTCGCCGCATCCACCGGATCGGCGGAAGCGACCGCGATCATCTCCTCGCGCCGCGCCTGCACGGCCTCCAGGAGCGCGCGCAGCTCCGGCAGATCCGGCCGCAGCCCCTCCAGCACCTGCGTGCGCCGCTCTGCCGGCATCGAGATCAGGCCCATCCCCAGCGGCCCGAACGGGAAGATCCCCTTCGAATAGGCGCGGATCGCCAGCCCCAGCACGGCGGCGTTCAGCAGGAAGGAGAGGCAGGCCGCCGCCAGGAAGAGCCCGCGCAGGACCCCGCGCCGTCTCATCCGCGCTCTCCTGGCAGGCCGGAGAAGTCGAGCACCGGCAGATCGCCGACCGCGACGCCCCAGAGCCGCGCCTCCGTACCCGGCGCCACCAGGTCAGGCAGCGCATAGCCGAGCGCCCCGGAGGCCAGCAGCAGTGCCACGAAAGCCACCCGCGCGAACCCGGGCCCGACCGCCGGCACCGTCTCCGCCAGCTCCGAAAGCCACAGCCCGAGCCGTGCCGGCCCCGCCGCGCCGCGCTCCGCGTCGATGCGGGCCAGGACGGCGCGCGTCGTCGCCTCCGTGTCGATCTCCAGCGCCGCGGCCTCACGCACCAGCGCCTCCAGCGCGCGGTCCTCGGCGTGCCCGCCCGGGGCCTTCCGCCCCTCCTCGTCCATCGGCGTCATCGCCCGGTCTCCTCTCGTCCTGCGCGCGCCCCGTCGGCCTCGCGCGCGGCAAGCTCGGCCGTCAGGCGCCGCCGCGCGCGCACCAGGAGCTGCTCCACCGAGCCGATGCTCGCGCCCATGGTCTCGGCGATCTCCGCCGTGTCGAGCCCCGCGACCGCGCGCAGCAGCAGCGCGAGCCGCTGGCGCGCCGGCAGCACCTCCATGGCATCGCGCACCTCGGCAAGGCGCGCGCGGCCCGCCGCATGCCGCTCCGCCCCCGGCGCGGGGTCGCCGAGTTCCGCCTCCACGTCCTCGAGCCCCACGAAGCGGCGCAAGGCCCGGCGCCGCTGGCGGTCGATACAGAGGTTCACGGCGATGCGGTAGAGCCAGGTCGAGGCCGCCCCCCGCGCCGGATCGTACCGCGCCGCATGGCGCCAGGCGCGCACGAAGGTGTCCTGCACCACCTCCTCCGCCTCCGCCGCGTTGCCGAGATAGCGCGCCGCAACCGTGCCGAGCCCGTCGCCATAAAGCGCGATGATCTGCGCGAGCGCGCGTCGCTCGCCGCGCGCGATCGCGGCCATCAGCGCGGCTCCTTCCTCTCTCGACGCCGGTGGCTGCACGCGCGCCGTCTCCTGCTCCTCGCGATGACGGCCCGCCTCACCGCTCTCCTGCCCGCGGCGCTCCGCATGACCGCCCTCCACCCGACTGCCCTTCATCCGCCCGGGGCCGGCGCCGCGCCGGGCAGCGCTGTCAGGCGGCGGATGCGCGATCCACCCGACGCGCACCCGCCGCGCCACCGCCGCGCTCGCGCGGCCGTGGTCCGGGCGGCCATGGCGGTCGCGGCCATGGCGCATGGCGGTGCCGCTCAGCGGACCCCGGCGATGGCGCGCGCGCGGACCATCTCGTCGCGCGAGACCATGCCGTCCTCGTTGCGGTCGACGAGCTCGAAAAGCGTCATGCGGCCGGTGAACTCCTCCACCGACACCGCGCCGTCGCCGTCGCTGTCGATCCGGCGCGCGCGCAGGCCCAGCATCGCATCCGCCAGGCGCGCCATGTCGTAGATCCGGTCGCGCAGCCGCTCGATCTCCTCTTCGGTGACGCGCCCGTCGCCGTCGAGATCGATCCGCTCGAAGAGGGTGCGCCGGGCCGCTACCGCCTCGGCCCGGCTGATCGCGCCGTCCGCATCGGTGTCGACGCGGGCGAAGAGGACGTCGCCCGGCATCGGGCCCGCCGCGCTCTCTGCCCCGGCGCCGGTCGTCTGCGCATCCGCCACGCTCGCAACGAAGAGCATCAGCGCCGCGCCGAGAAGGGGGGTATTTGCAAACATCGTCTGCCTTTCCTGAGTGTCCGAGCCCTCGATGGCTCTGCAGACTTCTACGCAGGCGCCGGCGGCGCCCCTACGCGCAGCACTCAGTCGATCACGGCGATGGGGCGCGGGATCTCCGCCAGCGGTGCGCCCCCCGCCGGTGTCACCTCGAAGCTTTCGGTGATCGCGAGGCCCCAGTCCGGCGTCCAGAGCCCGGGCATGAGGTGAAAGCACATGCCCTCCTCCAGCACCGTCTCGTCGCCGGGGCGGAGCGAGACCGTCCGCTCGCCCCAGTCCGGCGGGTAGCTGAGCCCGATGGGATAGCCCGTCCGGTTGCCCTTCTCGAAGCCGCGCGCGCGAAAGGCGGCATAGACCGCTTCGGCCACCGCCTCGCAGGTTGCCCCCGGCCGCGCCGTGGCGAGGGCGTCCTCGATCGCGGCCAGCACCGTCTCCTCGCCGCGCCGGATCTCCGCGGGCGGGCTGCCGAGAAAGAGCGTCCGGCTCGCCGGGCAGTGATAGCGGCGAAAGCAGCCGGAGATTTCGAAATAGGTGGCCTCGCCGCGCACCATCGGCCGGTCGTTCCAGGTGATGTGGCTGGCGGAGGCCTCGCGTCCCGAGGGGGCGATGGGCACGATCGCGGGATAGTCGCCGCCCGCCTCGGGCAGCCCGCGAATGCCGGCCGCCGCGACCTCCGCCACGAGATCGCATTTGCGGATGCCCGCGCGCGCGGTCTCGCGCAGCACGTCGTGCATCCGCGCGGTGATCCGCCCGGCGGTGCGCATCGCCGCGATCTCGGCGGGGCTCTTCACCAGGCGTGCGCGGTTCACCAGCCCGGTCGCATCGGCGATCTCCGTGCCGGGCAGGGCGGCGCGCAGCGTCTCGAGGCAGGCGGCGGAGAAGTAGTAGTTGTCCATCTCCACGCCGAGGCGGCCTGCGCCCGCCCGCCCGTGCTCGGCCAAGCCGCGCTCCGCCAGGATCGTCGCCAGCGTCTCGTAGGGATGCGCATCCGGGTTCTGCACATGCGCCTCCGGATAGGTCAGCACGTTCTCGCGCGCAACGAAGGCGGTCTGGTAGGCGCCGGCCATGTCCTGCGTGCGCAGCCAGAGGAGCGGCTCGCCGTCGGGCCCCAGGATCGCGGCCTGGTGCACATAGAAGCTCCAGCCATCATAGCCCGTCAGCCAGTGCATGTTGGAGGGGTCGGTCACCACCAGAGCGTCGATGCCGGCGGCCGCCATCGCGGCGCGCGCGCGGGTGAGCCGCGCCTCGTATTCGCCACGATCGAAGAGGCCCGTGCCCGTCATCCGATTTCCCTCCATGCGCCTCACCTCGCCGTTTTCAACCCCTGGTTGCCGCATGCCCGGTCCGGCCCGCTCAACAGTTCGTTCCGGTTGCGAACCCGTGCCGATCCACACACTGCGTTAGGGCGAAACGATGCTAGATTGTGGCCGGAATTGGGAGTGCGCGTGATGGACATAGTGATTCCCCCCGGTCTGCGGGAAAGCGACGATGATCGGTCGGCTCCGGCCGTGCCGCTCGCGGCGAAGGATGCGCCCCTGACGGTGATCTCCGCCGGCGTGCGCTACGGCGTGCTGCGGATGGATGATCGCGAGATCGTGGTGGAGACGAGCGGCCGGCCGCCGCTGCGCGGCTGCGTCGACCTGATCGCCGGCGGCGTGGCGGTGGCCCGCCTGCTGCTGCAGCACGCCTGGGCGGCGGACGGGCGCGCGGGCTTCGAGCTGAAGCGCCGCCTGGCCACCAAACCCGCCCGCGCCGTGCCCCATGGCGACCGCGGCGGCCACGGCCTCGCCCCCGAAGCCTGAGCCCGGCGGGGAGGGGCGAGCGGCGGCGGAGCTTCGCGGCCGGCCGCTGAGGCGCTGCCGCCCGGAGGCTGTCCCGGGCTCGACCCGGGACCTCCCTGACGCCCCAGGACGCCTCAAGGAGGCCCCGGCTCAAGGCCGGGGCACCCGCGACCGCCCCGCGCGGACCCCGGCCTGCCTGCCGCTAGCCGTTCTCCCCGCCGGGACCCCAGGACAGTTCGGCGGTCATCGCCAGCCGGCCGTCCCCGCCGCGGATCCAGAGCGCAAGGCCGTCCTCCGCCGCGCGCCCGCAGGCCTCGAACGCTTCCTCCACAAACACCGCCGCGCGCGCGCGAAAGGCGAAGCGGCCGATGAAATGCGGCGCGAAACGCGCCGGCGCCATCTCCCGCGCGAGCTCGAGCAGGAGCGTCGCCAGGAGCGGCCCGTGCACCACCAGCCCCGCATGCCCCTCCACCTCCCGCGAATAGGCGGCGTCGTAGTGGATGCGGTGGCCATTGAAGGTGAGCGCCGAGTAGCGAAAGAGCACGGTCGGATCGAGCGCCCAGCGCCGCCCCGCCGTCTCGTCGACGGGGGCCATCTCCGGCGCAGGCCGCGGCGCTCCCGGTGCCGGGTCCTCGCGATAGACCACATCCTGCTCCTCGGTCACCGCCAGCCCCGCGGCCCCCTCGATCGCGTGATGCACCGTCACGAAGGCGAGCGGGCCCGTCCGCCCGCTCCGCCGTGTCACCGCCGAGACATGCGAGCGCCGCACGGCCTCGCGCCCCAGCGGCAGCGGGCCTTCGAACACGAGCCGCCCGCCGGCCCACATCCGCCGCGGCAGCCCGGTATCCGGCAAGAGATACCGCCCCGGCGCGGGGTGCCCGTCGCGCCCCAGCGCCTCCCGCGGCGCCGCCTCGAGGAAATGCATCCAGTGCCAGAAGGGCGCCAGCGCCTCTCCCGGCTCCGGCGCTCCGCGTGCGAGCCCCAGGGTCGCGATCAGTGCCGCCGACGGCCAGGGCGACATGGGATCGCGCAGCACCTGCATCCCGTTTTCGCCGATCACCTGCTCTGCCATCCGCCGCTTGCCTCTCACCCTCGCTTGCTGGATGATTTACCTATGGCTGCACCGTTCTTGCAAAGCATCGATCATTTCGTGCTCACCGTTGCAGATATCGATGCGACGGTGGCGTTCTACGTGCGCCATCTGGGCATGGATGCGATCCGGTTCGGCGGCGATGAGCGCGTCGCCCTCACTTTCGGCGACCAGAAGATCAACCTGCATCAGCACGGCCGGGAATTCGAGCCGAAGGCCGCGCGCCCGCTTCCGGGCTCGGCCGATTTCTGCCTGCTGACCGGCGAGCCTGTCGAGACCGTGGCCGAGCGGCTCCGCGAATCGGGCGTGGAAGTGGAGGAGGGCCCGGTCCCCCGCACCGGCGCCACCGGCGCAATCCGCTCCATCTATCTGCGCGACCCGGACGGCAACCTGATCGAGATCTCCAACAGGACCTGAGCGCTCAGCCCGTGCCGAGCAGCACCCAGGCGAAATCCACCAGCGAGAAGAAGCCGGCCGCGATCGTCACCGCGAACTGCGTGCCGGTGAAGATCCAGAGCCCCATCTGCCCCAGCCGTGGCATCTCGCCGAGTGTCGCCCAGCGGATCACGACCACATTGCCCGCCAGGATCGCGACGCTCGCCGCCAGCGAGACGAGCACCGCCGCAAAGCGCGCCCCATCCGCGTTGAGCGCCTCCATCGCCATCCAGGCGAGCCGGCCGAGCAGCGGCACGGCCACCAGGTTGAAGACGACGAAGACGCCGAGTGCGCGCTGCCAGCCCTTCACTGTGCGGCCCCGTCAGTCGATCTCGTAGACGAGTTGGATCCGCGCGCCGATCATCTGCTCGCCGGCGGCCACCGGCACCGCGCTCTCGGCCGCCATCGCGGGGGCCATGCGCTCGAAGCGCGGCTGCGGGCTGTGGATGACCCCCGGCTCGGAGATCGAGAGGAGCCGGCCGAGTTCCACGCCCGCGGCCTCCGCATAGAGCGCCGCCTTGCGCTTGGCATCGGCCACCGCCAGCCGGCGCGCCTCGTCCTCCAGCGGGCCGGGCTCGGCAATTCGGAGCAGGACAGCGCCGATATCGGTGGCACCCGCCCGCCCCAGCGCGTCGAGCAGCCGGCCGAGATCCTCCAGCGCGCGCACCCGCACCGAAACCCGGTTGCTCGCCAGATACCCCTTGATCCGCGGTTCGCGGTCCACCGAGTTGGAGCGCGCATAGTCCGGCCGGAGCGAGATCGCCGTGGTCGCGATATCCCGTTCGGCCACGCCGCTCGCCTGCAGCGCGGCCAGCACGGCGCGCATCGCCTCGGCATTGGCCGAGAGCGCATCGGCCGCGTTGCGGTCCTCGGTCGTCACCCCCGCGGAGATCACCGCCTCGTCCGGCACCCCGGCCACCTGGCCCGTGCCGCTGACGGAGATCGTGGCCAGCGGCTTCTTCTCATCGGCCCCGGCGGGCAGGGCGGCGAGGGCAAGCACGGCGACGGCGAAGAGGCAGCGATAGGGTCTGAAGGCGCGCATGGCGATCCCTCCGGTTCGGCGCGGCACCCCCGCGCGGGTTGCGGTTCTCGGCCCGGCCATCGGGGCGGGCCGTTCTTAGGGCACGACAAACGTCAGGCCACCACATGTCCGTCGCGCGAAAGCAGGATCGCCGCCGGCCGCGTCGCCTCCGCCTGCGCGCAGGCGATCACCGCCATGGTCAGCGCGGGCACCGAGACGAGCGCGCCCACCACCCCCCAGACGGCCCCGCCAAGGAAGATCGCGATGAAGATCGCCAGCGGGCTCAGATTGAGGCTCTGCCCCATCAGCCGCGGCTCCATCCAGTTCGAGGCCAGAAGCTGCACCGGTGCGAGCAGCGCCAGCGTGAGCAGAAACGGCACCGGCGAGGTGAACTGGATCAGCGCCAGGATCGCCGGCAGCGCGATCCCGATCAGCGATCCGAGCGTCGGGATGAAGCTCAGAAAGAAGATCAGCACCGCCCAGACCACCGGGCTCTGCACGCCCACGGCCCAGAGCACCACGAAGGTCGGCACCGCCTGCACCGCGCCAAGGAGGCATTTCACCCCGAGATAGGTCTCCACCTTCAGCGACATCTCCGAGAGCAGCGTCGCGATGCGCGCGCGCCGCTCGCTGTCGCGCACCAGCGCATCGAGCTTGCCCCCGAAGCACTGCGCCTCGGCGAAGAGGAAGAAGACGAAGCAGGCGATGATCACGAGATTGCCGACGGAGCCCGCCAGCGAGCCCAGCACGCCGAGCACAACGCTGCCGATATCCACATCTTCCGTCAGCTCCGTCAGCCGCGGCAACCGCTCCACCCCGGCGGTTTCCGCCAGGGGGCCCAGCATCGCGACCACGTTCTCGCGATAGGTCGGCAGGTTGGCGCGCAGATCCGCGATGCTGTCGCTCAGCATGAAGACGAGACCGGTGGCGAGGGCCGCGAAGCTCAGCGCGCTCGCCGCGTAGGCCATCCGCCCGGGCGCGGCCTCGGGCCCGTCGGCGAAGCGCGCAAAGAGCCGCGCCACCGCACCCAGCAGGAACCAGATCAGGATCGAGAGCACGAGCGGCTGCAGCACCGAGCGCAGCTCGCCGAGCAGCCAGAAGGTGGCCGCGATCCCCACCGCGAAGGCCGCGAAACGCAGAACCCCGCTGCCGCGCAGGCCCCGCCGCGCCTCCTCGCCGACCGGCTCGGCATCCATGCTCAGCCCGCGAGCCGGCCGTTGATGGCGTAGTCGAGAATGGCCACCACCTGCTCCGGCGTCTCGGCCACGGCATCGGCGGCGGCGTCAACCTCCTTCAGGGCATGCGCATGCTCCGCCCCGTGCAGGATCACCAGCGACTTGCCGAGGGCCGCCGCCATGCCCGCATCGAAGGCCGCGTTCCACTGCTTGTACTTCTCGCCGAAGCGCACCACCACGATGTCGGCCTGCTTGATCAGCGTGCGCGTGCGCACCGCGTTCACGCCCGCGCCCTTGCGGTCGTGCCAGAACTTGTTCTGCTCCGCGCCCAGGATCGTCACGCCGCAATCGTCCGAGGCCGCATGGTCCGTCACGGGGGCCGTGAACCGCACCGGCAGGCCGAGCCCGGCGGCCCCCTCGGTGATGCGCTCGCGCCAGTCGGTATGGATCTCGCCGGAGAGATAAACGGTCCAGGTCATGCTAAGCCTCCTTGGGGTCTCGCTCGTCTGGGTGTCGTCCGCCCGGGCCGCGCCATGCGCCCGCCCGGGGCTGTGCCTCACTCGGCCGGCGAGGGGCCCGGCTGGCCCTCCTGCGCGGCCTTCGCGCCCTCCAGCGCGCCGATGCGTGCCTCGATCGCGGCGAGCTTCGTCAGCACCTCCTCGCGGTAGCGGTCGGTCGCGGCGTCCGCCTCCTCCGCATGGGCCTCCTGCATCGAGTTCACGATCAGACCCACGATCAGGTTCACCACCGCGAAGGTCGTCACCGCGATGAAGGGCACGAAGAAGGCCCAGGCATAGGGGTGCATCTCCATCACCGGGCGCACGATCCCCATCGACCAGCTCTCCAGCGTCATCACCTGGAAGAGCGTGTAGGCCGATTCGCCAATGGTTCCGAACCATTGCGGATGCGTGTCGCGGAAGAAGTTCGTCGCCATCACCGCGGCGATGTAGAAGATGATCGCCATCAGCAGGAACACCGAGGCCATGCCGGGCAGGGCGGTCACGAAGCCCTCCACCACCCGGCGCAGGCGCGGCGCGACGGTGATGATGCGCAGCACCCGCAGGATGCGCAGGCCCCGCAGCACGCTCACGCTCTCATTCGCCGGCACCAGCGCGATGGCCACGATCACGAAGTCGAAGAGGTTCCAGGCACCGCGGAAGAAGGCCCCGCGCTGCGCGAAGAGCTTGAGCCCGATCTCGGTCACGAAAATCGCGAGGCAGATATGGTCGAGCAGCTTCAGGAGCCCGCCTGCCGCTGCCATGGCGCTCGGCGAGGTCTCGAGCCCGAGGATGACCGCGTTGAACACGATCACGGCCATGATAAAGGTCCGGAACCGGTTGTTGTCCGTGATCGCAGCGGCGCGCGCGCGCCAGTCCCGTGCCGCCTCCTGTTCCGTGCCGTCGCTCATCGCAACGCTCCCGCCTCGCCTGTCGCTCGTGCTGAGCCTATCGCGCGTTCCGCCCGCGCATACAACAGCCGCCGCCGGTTTTGCAGGGGCCTCCGGGCAAACGAAAACCGCCGCCCCGGCAGGGGGCGACGGTTCTCGGGTCGGATCGAGGCGCGCCGTGCCGCTTGGCGTCTCAGCAGGTCAGCAGGCGCGGGCCGTAGGTGGTGATCCCGTCCGGGCCGGCATCGTGGCGCGCCGGGCGCAGGCTGAAGCGCTCCAGCACGCAGAGGCTCTGGCTCGTACCGCGGTCGCCGAGCAGCACGAGGCTGTCGAAGGCCGGCAGCGTGTCGAGCGCGGGCGCCAGATGCGGCGAGAGCCGGCGCACCACCTCGGCCGCGCGAAACGCCGGCAGCGGCAGCGTGAGCGGCACCTCGAAGCCGCGCCCACGCGGCGGCCCGTCCGTGATTTCCGAAGGATCGGGGGCCTGCACCCAGTCGCCGGCCTCGCAGCCCATGCAGCAGGGCGCATCGCCCCGGCTTTCCGCGCGGCGCAGCACCCGGCTCTCCACCAGATCGGCGAGCTCCAGGAGCTTGCGGCTCGGCATGATCGGGCGCAGCGCCACCGCGCCGCCCGAGATCTCGAGCCGCAGGGCCGGCATCGCGAAGCTCTCGGTGCGCTCGCAGATCTCGATCAGCACGCGGGAGATCTCGAAAGGATCCACTCCCGGCCGCAGCCGGAAGGGGGCGACGAGCATGCCGGCCAGAAGCGGGGGAATCGGAGCGAGGTCCTGGTCGAGCAACACCTCGGACAACGGTCGGCGCGGTACGCGTTCACCCGAGAGCTGGCATTTGCCAGTCCAGTCCCGAGTGAAGGCCGACAGCGCGTCTGCGCTATCGGGTAGCCAGGCGACCGCGTATCGCTCATAACCGATATACATGGCGTCACACTCCATTAACCCGCACTTAACGGAACGTGTGAGCCGCTAAAAAAATGTGAGAATCTTTACAGACACGAAGCGAATCATCGAGGGCTGCCGAATACGTGACCCGGCAGTCTCGGAGTAGGACCAGGCAGGAGCAGCGAGCGCGTGATTCCCTCTCAGAAAACCACCGACCTGGCGCCGGATCCGGCGCTCTCCGAGCCGGTTTCCGACGAAGTGCGGCGGACCACGTGCTACATGTGCGCCTGTCGTTGCGGTATTGATGTGCATATCGTCACAGACGCCGCAGGAGTTCCCTTCGTCCGCTACATCGAAGGGAATAAATCGCATCCCAAGAACCGCGGCGTGCTCTGCGCGAAGGGATCCGCGGGAATCATGCAGCATTATTCTCCCGCGCGTCTGATGCAGCCGATGCGCCGCACCGGTCCGCGCGGCTCCGGCGAGTTCGAGACGATATCCTGGGAGGAAGCGCTCAGCCTCGCCGCCGAATGGCTCGGCGAGGTGCGCTGCCGCGAGCCCCGGCGCCTGGCCTTCTTCACCGGGCGCGACCAGTCGCAGTCCTTCACCTCCTGGTGGGCGCAGCAGTTCGGCACCCCGAACTACGCAGCCCATGGCGGTTTTTGCTCGGTCAACATGGCCGCGGGCGGCATCTACACCCTCGGCGGCGCGTTCTGGGAGTTCGGCCGGCCGGACTGGGAGCGCACGCGCTACTTCATGATCTTCGGCGTGGCGGAGGATCACGATTCCAACCCCATGAAGATCGGCCTCGGCGAGCTCAAGGGCCGCGGCGCCAAGGTCGTCTCGGTGAACCCGGTGCGCACCGGCTACAGCGCCATCGCGGACGAATGGGTCGGCATCACGCCCGGCACCGACGGGCTCTTCGTGCTCGCCATGGTCCACGAGCTGCTGCGCACGGGCCGGGTGGACGTGGCCTCGCTCGCGCGCTGGACCAACGCGCCTTACCTGGTGGACCGCAATCCCGGCGCCAGCTTCGGTCTCTTCCTCCGCGACGCGGACGGAAAGCCGCTGGTCTGGGACCGGCGCACCAACACGGCCCAGCCCTTCGACCGCCCGGGCCTCGCGCCCGAGCTGAAGGGCGACTTCCCGAACCCCGCGGGCGGGCGCGCCACCCCGGTCTTCGAGCTCCTCGCGCGGAAATATCTCGAGCCCGAATACGCTCCTGAATCGGTCGCCGAGCGCTGCGGCATCCCCGCCACCGCGATCCGCCGGCTCGCCAACGAGCTCGCCGACGCCGCGTTCAACGACGCCCCCTTCATCGCCTGCCCCTGGACCGATTTCCGCGGCGAGCACCATGAGGGCTTCACCGGCCGCCCCGTCTCCTTCCACGCCATGCGCGGCGTCTCGGCCCATTCCAATGGTTTCCAGACCGCGCGCGCCATCCACCTCCTGCAACTCCTGCTCGGTGCGGTGGAGGCTCCCGGCAGCTTCCGCTTCGCGCCGCCCTACCCGAAGCCGGTGGAGGCGCATCCGACGCCGCACTGCCACTCCCAGCCGGAATGCCCGCTCGGCGGGCCCCATCTCGGCTTCCCGCGCGGGCCCGAGGATCTCGCGCTCGACGAGGACGGCAGCCCCGCGCGCATCGACAAGGCCTTCTCCTGGGACGCGCCGCTCGCCGCGCACGGCCTCATGCACATGGTCATCGCCAATGCCGCCGCGGCCGATCCCTACCCGATCGACGTCCTGTTCTTCTACATGGCCAACATGGCGTGGAACTCCTCGATGAATACCGAGGCGGTCACCGAGATGCTGACCGCCAAGGGCGAGGACGGCGCCTACAAGATCCCGCACATCATCTATTCCGACGCCTATGCCTCGGAGACGGTGGCCTTCGCCGACCTGATCCTGCCGGACACCACCTATCTCGAGCGCCACGACTGCATCTCGATGCTCGACCGTCCGGTCGCCGAGCCCGATCTCGCGGCCGACGCCATCCGCTGGCCCGTGGTCGCGCCCGAGAGCCAGGCCGTCGGGGCGGACGGCAAGCCGCTCGAGGTGGAGCGCAATGTGCGCGGCTTCCAGTCCGTCCTGCTCGATCTCGGCGCGCGCCTCAAGCTGCCGGGCTTCGTCGACGAGGAGGGCGCACCCGCCTATACCGACTATGCCGACTATATCACCCGCCATCAGCGCCGCCCCGGCATCGGCCCGCTCGCGGGCTGGCGCGGCTCGAACGGCGGCTCGGAGGGGCGGGGCGAGCCCAACCCCTCCCAGCTCGATCGCTACATCGAGAACGGCGGCTTCTGGACCAGCGAGGTGCCCGAGGCGGCGCGCTACATGAAGCCCTTCAATGCCGAGTATCAGGACTGGGCGGTGAAGATCGGCTTCTACGACAAGCCCCAGCCCTATGTCTTCCAGCTCTACGCCGAGCCGCTGCGCCGCTTCCAGCTCGCCGCCGAAGGCTATGGCGAGCGCCAGCCGCCTGAGCATCTGCGCGAGCGCGTGAAAGCCGCCTTCGATCCGCTCCCGGTGTGGTGGGCGCCCTTCGAGGAGGCGGCGCTCGACGGCGCCACCTATCCGCTGCACGCCATCACCCAGCGCCCGGCCGCCATGTACCACGCCTGGGGCTCGCAGAACGCCTGGCTCCGCCAGATCCACGGCGAGAACCCGCTCTACGTGCCCCGCAGCGTCATGGCCGAGGCGGGGCTGGCGGACGGGGACTGGGCCTGGGTCATCTCCCACCACGCCCGCATCCTGGTGCCGGTGCGCGGCATGTCCGCGGTCAACCCGCACACGGTCTGGACCTGGAACGCCATCGGCAAGCGCGCCGGCGCCTGGGCGCTCGACCGCGAGGCGCCGGAGGCCAGGCGCGGCTTCCTCCTCAACCACCTGATCCACGAACTCCTGCCGCCCAGGGGCGACGGGCTGCGCTGGGCCAACAGCGATCCGGTGACCGGCCAGGCCGCCTGGTACGATCTGCGCGTGCGCATCGAGAAGGCGAGCCCCGAGGAGGCCGCCGCCGCGCGCTCCGAGCCGGCCCTCGCGCCCCAGGCCTCGCCCGTCGCGGCCGCGCCCGGTCGCGTCGCCTGGGCTCCGGGTAAGCCTCCCGGGCGCCCGTGATCGCAGCCGCGACCGTCCGGATCGCCGGGACCGCCCGCGCGCTCCTCCTCCTCGCTCCCCTCGCCGTCCTGCCCGCCGGGGCGAGCGAGCGGGGCGCGGGGCCGGGGGCCGACGACGTCACGGGCATCTGGGCCACCGAGCCCCGCGACAGCGGCGCCTACATCACCGTGCGCATCGCCCCCTGCCGGGGCGCGCCCGCCGAGCGCTGCGGCACCGTCGTCGGCGCCCATGCCGGCGCGCGGCCCGACATCGTCGGCGAGCCCATCATCAGCGGCATGCAGCCCCAGGGGGACGGCGGCTGGTCCGGCGGCGAGATCATCCGCCCCGGCGACGGAGATCGATACAGTTCCAAGCTCAGACTTGTCGGCGAGGGGCTGGAAGTGAAAGGCTGCGTCGCCGCCGGGCTGATCTGCCAGGCGCAGATCTGGACACGAGTGCGCTAGCCATGGCCGCAAGACCGAAGCTGAGGACGCATCGCATCGCCGGCGGTGGCGGCACGGGCCTGCATGTGGTCGAGACCGGCCCCGCCGAGGCGCCCGCCATCCTTCTCATCCATGGCTGGTCGCAGCACCATCTGAGCTGGTCGAAGCAGCTCGCCGGCCCGCTGGCCGACGAATTCCGCCTCGTCGCCCTCGATCTGCGCGGCCACGGCGCCTCCGAGAAGCCGGACGAGCCGGAGGCTTATCAGCGCGCCGAGGGCTGGGCCGGCGACATCGCCGCCATCCTCGAGGCCCTGGCGCTCGAGCGCCCCGTCCTGGTCGGCTGGTCCATGGGCGGGCGCGTGGTGGGCGACTATCTCACCCTCCACGGCGAGGCCGCCATCGCCGGTGTCGTCCTCGTCGGCAGCGGCCTGCGTTTCGGCGCCCATGCCGACCCGGCCGTCGTCGCCGCGCGCAAGCCCGATGTGCAGGCCGAGGGCACCTATTCCGAGGACCAGCGCGCCCAGCTCGACGCCGCCATCGGCTTTCTCCGCGCCTCCACCGGCGCGCCCCTCTCCAAGCGCGACCTCGCCTTCCATGTGGGCGCGATGATGTTCTGCCCGCCCCATATCCGGCGCGCCTGCCGGGTCCGCGACGGGGACTACCGCGCCGCCTATGCCGCCCTCACCCGGCCCGCCCTCGTCGTGCAGGGCGGCGCCGAGCGTGTCTGCCTGCCGCCCATGTTCGAAGAAACCGCCGCCACCATGCCGCAGGCAGAGCGGTTGGTCCTGCCGGGTACAGGGCATATGCCGTTCTGGGAGGCGCCGGAGCGCTTCGATGCCGCCCTCGCCGCCTTCGCCCGCAAGGCCCACGGAACCGAAAAGGGAGTGCCCGCGTGACCAGCCTGCCGGAGAGCACCGAGCGCAAACTGGGGCTCGTGATCGATCTCGATATCTGCGTCGGCTGCCATGCCTGCGCCGTCGCCTGCAAGGAGTGGAACACCGGCGGCTACGGTGCAGCGCTCTCGGATGCGGATCCCTACGGCGCCGAGCCCGTCGGCACCTGGCTGAACCGCATCCACTCCTACGAGGTGGAGCCGGAGGCGGGCGGGCCGGCCCAGCTCGTCCACTTCCCCAAGAGCTGCCTGCACTGCGAGGACGCGCCCTGCGTCACCGTCTGCCCCACCGGCGCGAGCTACAAGCGCGTGGCGGACGGCATCGTGCTGGTGAACGAGGACCACTGCATGGGCTGCGGCCTCTGCGCCTGGGCCTGCCCCTACGGCGCGCGCGAGCTCGACCGCAAGGAGGGGGTGATGAAGAAATGCACCCTCTGCGTGGACCGCATCTACAACAGCCATATTCCGGAGGAGGACCGCGTGCCGGCCTGCGTGCGCGCCTGCCCCGCTGGCGCGCGGGCCTTCGGCGATCTGGCCGATCCGATCAGCGAGGCCTCGCGCCTCTCCGCCGCTCGCGGCGGCATGGATCTGATGCCCGAGCAGGGCACTAAGCCCGTCAACCGCTA
>JBCBWF010000300.1:0-6404 GCA_039817245.1 Pseudomonadota bacterium
GAGCCGCTCGGCCGGTCGCCCCCGCCCGAGCAGGCGCCCATGGCAAGCCCGATCGAAAGCGCAGCTATCGGCAGGAGCACGAGGCCGATGAGGCGCAGCCTGCGCCCGCGGCGGGTGCCCTTCGGCGATGGGTCGTCGGTCACGGTCTCCACTCCCTGCCATGCAGCCTGCCGGGAGCAATGGCAGCGCCAGGCCGAAAGTTCCGCAAGCTTCCTCACATCCCGGCGAGCGCGGCGCGCTCAGCCGGCCAGGAGCGAGGGCAGCCAGAGCACGATGCCCGGGAACGCGATCAGCACCGCGACGGTCGCGACATCGGCGAGGAAGAAGGGCGAGGCACCGCGGAAGACGTCCTGCACCGTGATCCCATGCCGCTCGCGCGCCACCCCGGCCACCACGTAGCAATTGAGCCCTATGGGCGGTGTGATGAGGCAGAGCTCCGCCATCTTGACGACGATGATGCCGAACCAGACGGCGCACTGGTCGGCCGTCATCCCGAGGGCCGATTCCGCCGCCGTAACATTCGGCCCGCCATTGAGAGCGATCACGGCCGGGAAGGTGATGGGCAGCGTGAGGATCAGCATCCCGATCGCGTCCATGAACATCCCCAGCACCACATAGGCGCCCAGAATGCAGAGCAGCGTGAGCATCGGCGGCTGGTCGAGCGCGGAGATCCAGGCCGCGAAGGTGCCCGGCAGATCCGCAAATCCGAGATAGCGCACATAGATGAGCACGCCCCAGATCATCGTGAGGATCATGGCGGTGAGCTTGGCGCTCTCCAGCAGCGCCCCGCGCAGGTTCGACCACGACATCCCGCGCGCGAGCGCCATGATGAGCACCACGAAAGCGCCGAGTGCGCCGGCCTCCGTCGGCGTGCCCCAGCCGCCATAGATGCAGAAGATGATGATGAAGACGACGAAGAGGATCGGGATCGCCCCGGGCAGCGCCTGGAAGCGCTCGCCCCAGCTGTAGCCGGTGACCGGCGGGCCGAGATCGGGGCGCAGCTTTGCCAGCCCGATCACCAGCCCGCCATAGATGAGCGCCGAGACGAAGCCCGGCAGGAAGCCCGCAAGCAGGAGCTGGCCCACCGAGCTCTCGGTGATGATCGCGTAGATCACGAGAATGGCGGAGGGCGGGATGAGCGAGGCGAGCGTGCCGCCGGCTGCGACGACGCCGGCGGCAAAGCGCTTGTCGTAGCCGAGCTGCAGCATCTCCGGGATCGCGATGCGCGCAAAGACTGCCGAGGTGGCGACCGATGCGCCGGAGACCGCGGCGAAGCCGGCCGTCGCGAAGACCGTCGACACGCCGAGCCCGCCCGGCAGCCAGCCGACCCAGCGCTTGGCCGCCTCGAAGAGCGCCTTGGTGAGCCCCGCGTAATAGGCGAGATAGCCGATCAGGATGAAGGTGGGGATCAGCCCGAGCACATAGGTCGACATCTTCGAATGCGGGATCTGCCCCGCGATGCCGAGGGCCGTGATGAACGCCCCGCGAAGCTGCCCGCTCTCGGTGATGGTGATGAAGGGCTGGTTGCGCTCGAGCATGAACACCAGCACGAGGCCGAGCAACCCGATGAACCCGGTGGCGAAGGCCACGCGCACGCCGATGATCACCAGGAAGATCAGCACGCCCGCGAGCAGGATGGAGACATCGATAGCGCTCATCCGCGCGTCTCCCGCGGCCAGTCCTCAGCCGCTTCGTCGTTGGCGCCGGACACGGCCTCGGCCTCGTGCTCGGCCTGTTCCGCCGCGCTCTCGATCCGCGGCACGGCAACGGCGATGGCGGGATTGTCGCGGATCGCCACGGTGTAGGCCCAGAGCTGCAGGCCGAGACGCACGGCCAGCAGCGCGAGCAGCAGCGGCACCACGATCTTCACCGGCCAGAGCGGCAGGCCGATATCGATGGTGCTGTCGCGGCTGAAATTCGGCGCGTTCCAGTCGAAGGAGCGCTCGAAATGGAGCCAGGAGCCCCAGATCAGCACCAGCACCAGCACGAGGATGAAGAACACGCCGAACCATTCGGCGATGTAGAGCGCACGGCCGCGGAGCTGGCCTACCAGAAGGTCCATGCGGATATGCCCGCCGAGGCGCTGGCAATAGGCAACGCCGAAGAAGGCGATGATCGGCACCGCCTGCTCCATCCAGTCCACAAAGCCCGGCACCGGGATCCCGAGGAGCTTGCGCCCGAGGATGTTGGCGACCGAGACGAGCATGACCCCGAGGATCACAAGACCGGCGATCAGCGCGAGGGCGCTCTCCAGCCCGAAAAGCCTGCGATCCGCGCGCGAAACCGCGCTGTCGTCCTCCGGTACGCTCGTGGCTGACACGGGCGGCCCCCCTCAGTCGGTGTCGTTATGGGATTTGGCAGGGTGGTCCGGGCCGTCGGGCCCGGACCGGAAACAGGGTGGCGCGCGTCAGTTGGACTTGCGCATCTCCGCCAGCGTGTCCTGCACGAGCTGATAGAGCTCATCGCCGGGGATGCCCTGCGCCTTCATGTCGGAGAGCCACTTCTCGCGGATCGGGTCCGCCGCACGGGCGCGGAAGGCGTCGATCTCGCTGTCGGCGAAATCCACCTTCGCCACGCCGCGCTCGGCCAGCACGCTCTCGAACTTGCCGAACACGGTGCCGTAGTTCTCGAGATAGTGGGCGATCGCCTCGTCCACGCTCTCGTCGAGCGCCGCGCGATGCGCGTCCGAGAGGGCGTTGTAGGCGTCCGTGTTCACCACCACCGGGCAGTTCACGGTGCCCGGGTTGAGGTTGGTGGTCCACCAGTCCGCCAGATCCACCGTGCGGAAGGCCAGGTGCGCGTGCTGGGCGAAGGCGACGCTGTCGACCACGCCCGATTCCATCGCGTTATAGGCCTCCGACGAGGTGACAGAGGTCGGCGTCGCGCCCACCGTCTCGAAGGCGGAGCCGAGACCGCCGGTCGCGCGGATCCGCATGCCCTCGAAATCCGCCAGCGTGGACGGCTTGTCGCCCTTGCCGGCCACGTTGTACTGCGGCATCGGCGAGGTCATGAGCAGCTTGGCGTTCCAGCGGCCCAGATCGGCAGCGGTCGCCGGATGGGCGTAGACCGCATGGCTCACCGCAACCTCCTCCTCGAGCGTGGCCACGCCGAGGAAGGGCAGCTCCAGCACCGTGATGGTCGGGTTCTTGTCCGGGTGATAGCCCGCGCAGAACTGCGCCATCTCGATCGCGCCGAAGGAGATGTTGTCGAGGTTCTCGCGGTTGTTGGACAGGCCGCCGTAGCTGATGTTGAAGGTGAACTCGCCGTTGGTCCTGGCCTCGACCAGCTCGGCCAGCTTGTGCACATGCTCGGTGAAGGCGCGGCGCTTGCCCCAGAGCGATACGTTCCAGGTATTCGCCGCAGCCTCGACCGCGGTGAAGGCCAGCAGCGTGCTCGAGGCGAGGATCAGCTTGAGGGTCGCGGGCATCGGTTGTCTCCCTTGGGGTCGGCCGGTCCGCCTGTCCTGGCGGTTGCGGCCCTGATGCGTTCCGCCCCGGATCGATGGCCCGGGCGGATCGCCGCGGACCGTAAGGCGATTTCGCCGCGCCGGGCAAGCGGGGGACGGGTAGGAGGGACGGAGCGGGGGCGGGGCAGTTCTCGCCGCGGATGGGCTTTCCACGCTGCGAGCGCGATCTCCGCCGCGCGAAGGGGACGGGCTGTCGCGCCACCGCTGCCCGCTGTCGCGCGCGTGGTGCCGGCGCGGACGGCGCGGATGTCACGCTGGCCGGACAGGCCGGGGCGCGCGGTCACGCCCGGGCGACAGGTGCCGGGAGGACGCGCATGACCACCGATCCGATCGCCTTCATCCACGATTTCGGCCCCGGGGACCTGACGCCTGCGCTCCGGCGCGCCGGCTGGCAGGCGCTGATCGACACGCTGGGGGTGGCGGCCTCGGGCATCGCCACGCCGCTGTCGCGCGCGATCCGCGAGACGGCGGTGGCCGAGTTCTCGGCCGGGCCGGGGGCGCGGGCCGCGCGGATGCTGTTCGACGGGCGGGCGGTGAGCCCCGCGGGCGCGGCGCTGGCGGGCGGCATGACGACCGACGCGATCGATGCCCATGACAGCTTCCTGCCCGCCAAGGGCCATGTCGGCGCGGCGCTGGTGCCGGCGCTGATGGCGATCTCGGACGGCGGCTGCCCTGGCGACGAGGTCATGGCGCGGCTGGTCGTCGGCTACGAGATCGGCTGCCGGGCGGGGATCGCGCTGCATGCGACGGCGCCGGACTACCACACCTCGGGCGCCTGGATGGCGGTCGGCTGCGCGGCGGCGGCGGCCCGGGCCCGGGGGCTCGACCGGGCGGCGACGCGCGAGGCGCTGGGGATCGCCGAGTATCACGGGCCGCGGAGCCAGATGATGCGCGTGATCGACCATCCGACGATGCTGAAGGACGGCGCGGGCTGGGGCGCGATGGCGGGCGTGGCGGCCGCGGGCATGGCGGCGCGGGGCTTTACCGGGGCGCCGGCGATCACCGTGGAGGGGGCGGACGTGGCCGGGATCTGGGCCGATCTCGGCACCCGCTGGATGATCGCCGAGCAGTCGATCAAGCCCGAGCCCGTCTGCCGCTGGGCGCAGCCCGCGATGCATGGCGCCGTAGCCCTGGCGAAGGCGCATGGTGTCACGGCCGACGCGATCGCGCGGGTCGAGGTGGCGACGTTCTACAACGCGACCCGCCTCGACCACCGCGCGCCCCGCGATACCGAGCAGGCGCAGTATGCGCTGCCCTTCCCGCTGGCAGCAGCCCTGGTGCGCGGGGAGGTGGGGCCCGACGAGGTGCGGGGCGCGACGCTGGAGGACCCGGCGATCCTCGACCTCGCCGCCCGGGTCGAGATGCGCGTCGAGCCCGCCTTCGAGGCGCGCTATCCGGCCGCACGGGTCGCGGCGGTGACGATCGTGACGCGCGACGGCCGACGGCTGGAGAGCGGGCCGGTCGAGGCTGCGGGCGATCCCGCGCGTCCCTTCACCGAGGCCGCGCTCCGCGAGAAGTTCCACGCCTATGCCGTGCCGGTGATCGGCCACGCGCATGCCGCCGCCGTCGAGGCCGCCATCGACGCACTGCCGGTCGGGACGCTGGGGGCGCTCAAGGCAGCCGCCGAAGCGGCGCCGGGCAGCGTCGAGGCCGCGGGCGCTCTCGAGACGGTGTGAGCGCGGGGTGCCAAGCGGAATCGCGGCTGGTCGCCGCGATGAGTCTTGCGAGGTTTCCCGGCTGGCACGGTTTTCCCGACGTCGTGGGGGGCGTGGGGTGCACCGCTGTGACGGGAAGGGGACGCTCGCCGCTGGGCAGCCCCTTTGAACGGGGTCAAAGGGGCTGTCGGGAGCTTGGGCGAAGGACGGGGCGCGTCAAGGACGAGCCCTTCGGGTGGCCTTTGGCCATCCTTGACCCGCCCCGTCCTCCGCGGTCGTGCCCTGGGGCGGCCACGCCGCTGGGGCGGCCAGGCCGCTCAGACGACGCGGTTGGGGGGCTCCTCGCCGGCGAAGAAGGCCTCCAGGTTCCTGAGCACCGTGAAGCCCATCGCCTCGCGCGTCTCGATGGTGGCGCTGCCGAGATGGGGGAGAAGGCAGACGTTGTTCATGGTCATCAGCGCCTCGGTCACGGCCGGCTCGCGTTCGAAGACGTCGAGGCCGGCGCCGGCGAGGTGGCCGGACCGGAGCGCGGCGATCAGCGCCGTCTCGTCGATGATGTCGCCGCGGGCCGAGTTCACGATGACCGAGCCCGGCTTCATCGCGGCGAAGCGGGCGGCGTTCATCAGGTGGATGTTGTCGCCGCCGCCGGGGCAGTGGAGCGAGACGATGTCGGAAGCGGCCAGCACCTCCTCGATGGTCTCGAGCTGGGTGGCGGGGACGCCCGCATCGGCGACGGGGAAGGCGTCGTAGAACACGACCTTCATGTCGAGCGCGTGGACGCAGCGCTTGGCCATCGCCTTGCCGATGCGGCCCATCCCGATGATGCCGAGCGTCTTGCCCTGCGGGCCGAGGCCCATAAGCTGGGTCGGGCGCCAGCCGGTCCAGGCGCCGGCGCGCAGCATCTGCTCGCCCTCGTAGGTGCGCCGGCAGACGTTGAGCAGGAGCGTGAGCGCGATGTCGGCCGTCGCGTCGGTCAGCACGCCGGGCGTGTTGGTGACGGTGAGGCCGGCGGCCCTGGCGGCGTCGATGTCGATGTTGTTGAAGCCCACGCCGAACTGGCCGAGGACCCGGGCGCGGCCGGGGGCGGCGAGGATGTCGGCGCCGACCTTGTCGGTCACCGTCGTGCAGACGGCGTCGTAGTCGTTCAGCGCTTGGCTGAGCGCCTCGGCCGACATCGCCTCGTCGGCGGTGTTCAGCGTGCAGTCGAAGGCCTCGGTCATGGCGGCCTCGACCCGCTCGGGCCATTTGCGGGTGCAGATCACGCGCGGCTTGCTCATCGGTCC
>JBCBWF010000156.1:0-10726 GCA_039817245.1 Pseudomonadota bacterium
ATGATCGTGCCGGGCTCCGGCCTCGTACGGCTCCAGGCGGAGCAAGAGGGCAACGCGGCACAGCTGCAGGAAGCGGGCTTCGAGTGGCGCATGGCCGGCTGCTCCATGAGCCACGGCATGAACCCCGACCACCTCGCGCCTGGGGAGCGTTGTGCCTCCACCTCGAACCGGAACTTCGAGGGACGTCAGGGTCGCGGCGGGCGCACCCACCTCATGAGCCCCGCCATGGCCGCCGCCGCCGCCATCACCGGCCGCCTGACGGACGTGCGCAGCCTCGCCTGACCCGCGCTCAGGCGGGATGGCCCCGCCTGCCGCGTTTCCGCCGCAGCGCTGCCCCATACTCCCGCGCCACTGGGTCGGGAGAACGCATGCCGGAACGGATCGCAGCGCTGTCAGGGCCGTTCGGGCGCCTCAGGGCCGCCCGTCCGCATCTTTTTTGGGCCGCAGCGCCCGTGTGGCTGCTGGGAACAGGGACGCTCCACGGGGTCGTCATGCACTACGCGGCCCAGGGGCTCGTCGTCCTCCTCTATCCCCTGCTCGGCGCGGCGCTGCTCTGGCCCGTGGTGGGGGCGGTGCGGGTGTCGCGGCCGCTGCGGGCCCTGCTCGGCGCCATCGTGCTCCTGCCCTTCCTGTGGGGCCATTGGCTCGGCTGGCATTTCGCCGAGGGCGCGCGGGCGGAGGGGCCGCATCCGCGCAGCACCTGGCTGCGCGCGGCCCCGGCGGGAGAGGGGCCCTACGCCTTCGATGCCGCCGCCGGTTTCGCGGAGGCCGCCCGCTTCGCGCAGCTTACCCCGGCCGCCTGGCGCGGCCATTTCCGCGAGCTCTCCAAGACCGCCGGCATCGACCGGCCCCATGGCAAGCGCTACCGGCCGAGCGAGCCCGCCCCGCAATTCCGCCCCGCGACGGTCCGCTGGTTCTGGGCCGCCGAGCCGCTGGTCCTCTGGCTCTGCCTCGCCGCGATGATCTGGTGGGAGGTCACGCGCCGCCTCGCTCGGCTGACCTGATCGCGTTCCGGCGGCCGCCATACCCTTTCGCGCTCGCTCCCACCCACGTCATTTTGTGCAGCGATGTGTGAACGCACTGTGCATCACCGACCCGGTTTCCGCGCGGTCATCGAGGTGGCGCTCTCCCATCGGACCGAAGACAAGGCGGAGGCGGCCCGGGCGCAGTCGGATCTCTTCGAGAAGCGAGGCGGCCCGATGGACGGCTGCGCGCATCCGGCAACGCGGCGGCCCCGAGGAGACAACGTCGTGAGCCTGGCTTGCCCGTCCGGTCGCGCGGGTCAGCATGGCGGGCGGGGGCGCGATCACGCGCCGCGACGCAGCAGCATCAGTGTGTCGATAGCAAAGCGGAGGTTTGAAACCGATCAAACCGTCGAAAGTATCGCTGCAGCACTGCGCTTCAGAACTCAGCGACGGGAACGGCGACAGCCCCAGAGATCTTGCTTGCCTCGAAGGACTTCATGAGGGTGTCCGACATCATCAAGCCCTTGGGAACCTTCTCTGCGTGTCAGATGTGTCGGCCACCGACCAAAGCGGTGCGAATCGAATACTTGGGAGGCGTCGTGGTCGGGCTCAGTCGGATAGCGCCATTGGGCCGCGTTCGGACCGAGACCTGCGATCGGTCGGGGTCGATGCAATCCACCCGGCCCTGAAGGTAAGCCGTGAAGAAAGGGCCCCCTTCGAGGGGCTCTCCGGCTTCTGTCGATATGCTGAGCGGATGAAAGACATGCACACCCGAATCATGCGCTTCCACCAACTGGCGCACCGTCTCGTCGACGCACCAGCGCGATGCAATGAACCACATGTTGGGCACGGACTTTCGAGATGTTGCGAGCCGTGCCGCGAACCGCAGTGACCGCTCTGCCGGGGGCTCTCCGTCGCGGACCATCGCGGCTCCGGATGCCACGGCGCCTTCGATCTCGGGTTCGAAGTCGACAAAATTCTTCCCGCCGACCGCACCGTCAATCAGCCATGCCATCAGCGCGCCCCCCTGATCCGTCGCGCAGTGCAGAGTCCGCAATGGCGCAGCCATGCATCCGATGCGCCGTACAGCCGGCACCTCGATTGACAGCGCCTGCAGGATCACGAGAGCTTGCGACCACAACAGTCTTCCTTCGGCAAAGCGAGGGTTGCATAGGCTCGACCTCGTCGATGGGCTCCATCTCGAAGCCCTTGATCTTCGACGCCTTTGTAACGGCCATCGGGGCGTTGGAAAGGACCAGTGACGTGACCGGGTGCGCGGCGTGGAAGGCATGGCGCCCTGCCATGATGCTGGCATCCGCAACCAGTCGCTCGCGCTGATCTTTGTTGCTGTAGAGCTTGCCGCCATGGGGGTATTCCGCGATCGAGCGGAAATTCTCCGTAATCCTTACGATACTTCCTGCAGACACCGAAGGGCCCGATCAAGCCAGACGTTTCCTTGACCGTGCCTCCCTCGGGCCTCGCCGGGACATCCAAGGAACCGGCGCTCCGGCAGGGCAAGCGGCGACGGGTCGACATGCGCCGGGCTCTCGGAGCGGTCCATGTCGAGGGTGACGCGCTTCGCCGGTCGCCTGTCATGCACCGCGTCGACCCGGCGACCGGGCCGATCCGCACGGACAACAGGGGTCTCCGGCCGGGTCCGCATCGCCGTCTCGAACCGGCCCGTGGCACTCGCCGAGGCAGCGCCCCGCATCACGGCCCGGCCTCCGACGCGCTGGCGCATCACCGGGTCGCGGCGCAGCCGGTCGGCGAAGCTGGCATCCTCGTAGCCCGCAAGCCGCGACACGATCGAGGGGCGCAGGAGCCCGGCAAGGTGGTGCCGGCCGTTCTTGCCGCCACGCGTATCGGCCATAGGACCCGCAGAACGCCGGCTTGACCGAGCGGTCGAATGCAGCCGAAGGGGCCCCGTTCCCTCTTCACTCCCCCGGGGTTCGCCGTCCGTGTCCCACGCCGTCGCCGTTAAGCTATTGCCATCACGACGATATCACGGTTTCGTGCCGGCCCGAAGCGCGATCCAAACGGGATATGCGGGGTGAAAGCCACCTAAACGCGTTCGCCTTCCTGCAGGACGCCCACGAGGCGCCTCTTTGTTCTTTATATGTTCATGGCTTTGCGCCCAACCTGTCGCGGGTGGGCGCGGGCGCTCGGGCGATACGCTTCGAGCGCACAGCGCCCTCACCGCCCAGCCGCAGGGGCGCCTGTGCCGAGCCCGTTCCCCGCCGGCAGCCGCCGCTGCAGCCGCGGCACCAGCCCCACGAAGAGCGCGGAGGCCGCCAGGCACCACAGCGCCATCGCCGGCCCCTGCACCGGCAGCGGATAGCCCAGATCGATGAACAGCCCCGTGATCCCCGGCCCGATCGCCGTGCTCACCACCATCGCCGCCATCGCCACCGCCTTCACGCTCCCGATATGGCGCGTCCCGTAGAGCGTCGGCCAGAGCGCGCCGAGGATCGTCACCACCAGCCCCTGGCTGACCCCGATCCCCAGCAGCACCGCGAGCCAGACGCCCACACCGCCCTCCAGCGCCAGCGCCGCGATCGCCACCGTCATCGGCAGCAGATAGCCCGGCAACAGCCGCACCGGCCCGTACCGGTCCACCAGCGCGCCCGTCAGCAGCGACACCGCTACCGACACGCCCGCATAGACCGGATAGCCCGCCGCCATCGCCACCAGGCTCCAGCCCCGCACCTCCGAGACATGCACCTGGTGGAAGAACACCACCGTCCCGATGAAGGCCGGCGCCAGCACCCCCGGCATCAGCGCCCAGAAGGACCAGTGCGCCAGCACCGCGCGCCGGGTCCAGTGCCGCCCGTCCATCCCCGGCGCGCCGCTCTCGGTGCCCTCGCCCCGCGGCACCCGCCGCCCGCGCGCGAGCAGCAGCACGATGGCCGGCAGGATCAGGAGCGCCAGCATCCCCGCCGCCAGCCCCCAGCCCGCGCGCCAGCCCACGGCCGAGATCACCAGCACCGCGACTGGCGGCAGCAGCGCCTCGCCCAGCGGATAGCCGAGCACCGCCACCGCGACAGCGCGCCCGCGATTGGCCGCGAACCAGCGCGCGATGGCGGTCATCGCCAGATGCCCCATCATGCCCTGCCCGCAGAGCCGCAGCCCGAACACGCCGAGCCCCAGGAGCCACACCGTCGGCGCCAGCGCCGTCAGCGCGATCGCGGTCAGATAGCCGAGGCCCACCCCGATGGTCAGCGTCAGCAGCCCGACGCTGTCCGCCAGCCGGCCGAGCTGAACCAGCACCGCCGCCGACGCCAGCGTGGCAAGCGTGTAGATCCCGCCCCAGGCGCCGTCGCTGAGCCCGAATTCGGCGCGGATCCCGCCCGCGAAGAGAGAGATGAAAAAGGTCTGGCCGAAGGACGACCCGAAGGTCAGCAGAAGCGCCGTGGCCAGCCAGGGCGCGTTCTCGCGATAAAATCCGGTGCGCATGGCGCCGGCATAGCCGCGATTTCCGCCTGCCGGAAGAGGGCGCGCCCCTTCCGGCAGGCGTCTGCGTCAGCGGATGACGATGGTCCCGCCCACGAAGGGCGGGAAGAACGCGCCGCCGCGGATGATCACGCCGCCGCGCGGGCCGTAATAGCCGGGGCCGTAGCCGTAATAGCCGTCCCGATACCCCTTGCGGTAGCCGTGCCGGTAAGCCTTGCGGCGCAGATGCCGGCGCTTGGCACGGCGCAGCGGCCGGTGCCCGCGATAGCGGCGATGGCCGTAGTAATGGCCGCCGGCCAGCACGACCGGCGCGTCGGCCGCATCCGCCCGCTCGGCGGCGGTTGTGGTGGCGGCGCCAGGCTGGCCCGGCAGCTGCGCCGTCGCGGGCGCGGCACTGGCCGGAGCGGCGAGAAGCGCCGCGGCGACGGCACAGACGGCCGATAGCTTGATCGTCGATGACATAGCGCATCTCCCTTGGTTGCGATGACCATACTACGGTCGGGAGGCGCATTCCGTCGCGTCTATCATCACACCGGCCGCGCAGGGCTCACGGCCGGTGTGAGTGCAGTCGTCACTTCACGATGATGACGCCCCCGCGGAAGCCTTTCCCGAAGCCCCCGCCGAAGCCGAAGCCCTTCTTGAAGCCGAAGCCCCGGCGAAAGCCGAAGCCGCGGCGAAAGCCCCGGCCGCGGAAGCCGCGCCGGAAGCCTCGCCCCCGGAAGCCGCCGCGAAAGCCGCGCCGGAAGCCCCGGCCGCGGAAATGGCGCGCCTCGACGATCCCGGCGCCCTGCACAGTGCCCTGCCCTGCACCCTGAATGGCGCCATTCCCGGCAGTGGCCGGTGCTTCGATCATCGCAGGCGCGATCTGCGACGTCGCCGGCGCCGCACTGGCGCCGACGGATGCGAAAACGATCGCGGCGACGAAGGCAGCGAGCGCGATGGGTCTCGTGGTCATGTCCGGTCCTCCGGGCTGGATGTGGAGCGCCGGGGTCCGGCCCGGGCGCATCGGTCTGCCGTTGAGGTGGGAGACAACCGAGGCGGGTGCAAAGCACGCCCCTTCACGTGCACGGCACCTTGCCCGCGACCCGCCCTGCGTGTCACAGGAGAAGGCTATCGAGGAGGACGCCCATGGACCCGTTCAAGACGCTCACCGGTGTCGCGGCACCGCTGCCGCTCATCAATGTCGACACCGACATGATCATCCCCAAGCAGTTCCTGAAGACGATCCAGCGCACCGGGCTCGGCGTGCACCTCTTCACCGAGATGCGCTACCAGGACGACGGCGCCGAGAAGCCGGACTTCGTCCTCAACCAGCCCGCCTATCGCGGGGCGCAGATCCTCGTGGCGGGGGACAATTTCGGCTGCGGCTCGAGCCGCGAGCACGCGCCCTGGGCGCTCTTGGATTTCGGCATCCGCTGCGTCATCGCGCCGAGCTTCGCGGACATCTTCTACAACAACTGCTTCAAGAACGGCATCCTGCCCATCGCCCTCCCGCAGGAGGAGGTGGACAAGCTGATGGACGATGCCGGGCGCGGGGCGAATGCGGTGCTCACCGTCGATCTGGAGGCGCAGACCATCACGGGGCCGGACGGGGGCAGCATCGCCTTCGAGATCGATCCCTTCCGCAAGCACTGCCTGCTGAACGGGCTCGACGATATCGGCCTCACCCTCGAGAAGGCCGATGCGATCGACGCCTATGAGGCGCGCCGCCGGCAGGCCACCCCGTGGCTCGCCACCGGCTGAGGGCGCCGCCGGGGGCCCTGCCGCATCCGCCGCTGCGGGGCCCCGGAAACTGTGCCGAAACTGCGCCCGAAACCGCCCCAGTTTTGTTTTCTTTACTGAGTTAATTGCCCGGCTTTTCGGCGTATCCCGTCGCCGCGTCCCGCAGGGCCGCCGAGATGCGCTGCCAGAGATCCGCAGGATGCCCCGATGATCCGACTGGCTCTCCTGATCGCCTTGCTTGCGCCGATGCTGGCCCGGGCCGACGCCCCTCCGCCAAAGCCCGAGGGCGCGCTCCGCATCGCGCAGTTCAACGCCTCGCTCACCCGCAACGGGCCCGGCGTCCTGCTCGGCGATATCGAGAAGCGTGCACCGCAAGTCCTTGCCGTGGCGGAGATTATCCTGCGCACACGCCCGGATCTCCTGCTCCTGAACGAGCTCGACCGCGATGCGGAGGGTCGTGCGCTGGCCGCCTTCGCAGCCCTTCTGGAGGAGGGCGTCGCGGGCCTGCCGGGCCTGGTCTATCCCCACCGGCTGCAGCCGCGTTCCAACACCGGCGAGCCCTCCGGCCTCGATCTCGACGGCGATGGCGAGACCCACGGGCCGGGCGACAGCTGGGGCTTCGGCACCTTCCCGGGCCAGTTCGCCATGGCTGTGCTGAGCCGCCTTCCTCTCGATGCGGAGGATCTGCGCAGCTACCGCCTCTTCGCCTGGTCCGCCATGCCGGATGCCGATCGGCCGCGCCTGCCGGAGGCCGAGGGCGGCGCCCCCTTCCATCCGGATTCCGTTTGGAAAATCATGCGATTAAGCTCGAAGAGCCACTGGGATCTGCCGGTGCTGCTGCCGGGCGGCGGGCGGCTCCACCTGCTCGCGGCCCACCCCACCCCGCCGGTTTTCGACGGGCCCGAAGACCGCAACGGGCGGCGCAATGCCGACGAGATCCGCCTGCTGACGGCCATGCTCGACGGCCCCGCCTGGCTTCGCGACGATGCCGGCCGCCCCGCTGGCCTCGCCCCGGATCTGCCCTTTGTCCTGGCCGGCGACCTAAACGCCGATCCGGTGGACGGCGCGGCGCGGCGGCGCGGTATCGCGGGCCTCCTCGCCCATCCGCGCCTGCAGGATCCCGCGCCGGCGAGCAGCGGCGGGGCAGAGGCGGCCCTCCGCGACGGCGGCGCGAATGCCGCGCATCTCGGCCCGCCCGCGACGGATACGGCCGACTGGCGCGACAGCCCGCCGATGCCCGGCAATCTCCGGGTCGACTACGTGCTTCCTTCGCGCGACCTAACGGTGCTCGGTGCAGGCGTTTTCTGGCCGGCGGAGGCCGATCCGCTGGCACCGCTGGTGCGCCCCGGGCGGCGCCCGGCAAGCTCCGACCACCGACTGGTATGGGTCGACATCGCGCGGCCATAGCGCTCTTGCCGCCGCTCTGCTTCCCGCCTGCGGCCGCTCCCACCCACGAAATTATCGGCATGAAGAATCGGAATATATAGTGAACAAATAGGAGATATAAAAAGATTCCTCGGAACGCGTAATCCCTTACCAGACATTCACACATCGCCGTGAAACATGTCGTGGGTGGGAGCGGTCGCAGGAGCCCTCCAGCCTTTGCGCGAAGACCTCGGAGAAGAGCATCCCGACATCGCTTAGACCGCTCAGCCGCAGACCACGCAGTCCGGGCGACGCCGCACGCGCATCACGCGCGTTTCCGCCGAGAGCGCATCGTAGAGCAGGAGACGCCCGGCCAAGGGCTCGCCCGCGCCGGTGATCAGCTTCACGGCCTCCACCGCCTGCATCGCCCCGACCACCCCGGCCATCGCTCCGAGCACGCCGGCCTCCGCGCAGGCCGGCACCAGCGCGGGATCCGGCGCTTCCGGAAAGGCACAGGCGTAGCAGGGCCCGCCCGCGGCCGGGTGGAACACGCCCACCTGCCCCTCCCAGCGCCCGATCGCGGCGGACACGAGCGGTATCCCCAGCGCCACCGCCGTCTCGTTCACCAGATACCGCGTCGCCGGATTGTCCGATCCGTCCAGCACCATGTCGTAGCCCGCCAGGAGCGCGCGCGCATTCGAGGCATCCAGCCGGCAGGCATGCGCCTCGAAGGCCACATGCGGGTTCAGCCGCTCCACCGCCGCCGCGGCCGCCGCCACCTTCGCCTGCCCCACATCCGCGGTGGCATAGAGCACCTGGCGCTGCAGGTTGGAGAGGCCGACCGCATCGTCGTCCACGACCCCCAGCCGCCCCACACCGGCCGCCGCAAGATAGAGGATCGCCGGCGCGCCGAGCCCGCCCGCACCCACCACGAGCACGCGCGCGGCCGACAGGCGCTGCTGCCCCGGCCCGCCGATCTCGTGCAGCACGATATGGCGGGCGTAGCGCTCGATCTCGCCGGGCGAGAAGCTCACGGCCGCTCGCCGTCGCGCCGCTCCGCCCCGGCCTTCGCCTTGGCGCGGCGGATCAGCACCCAGTAGCCCGCCAGCAGCCCGCCGAGAACCGCCGCGATCGCCGCGCGCTCCAGCATCGTCCGCCAGTCCGTGATCAGCCCGCTCTCGCCGCCGAAGGCCGCGAAGCCCAGCATGGCCGCGGTGCAGAGATGCAGCAGGATCGGCAGCAGCAGCTCCCCCGTATAACGCCGCGCCAGCCCCACCGCGCGCCAGAGCAGCCACAGCATCCCGCCGAGCGCGGCGATCTCGATGAAAATCATGTCGGCACGGTCTCCTGCGGCGAGGGCGTGGCCTGCATCGAGGTGCGCACCCGCCAGTTAGCCCACGAGGCGAGGAGGGCGGGCCGCGCCGCCAGCGCCGCCCGTCCGTCCTCCGACAGGAGGACATAGGCGCGGTGCGGGGCGAGCGCCATGGCAGCGTGGCCCGGCGCCGCATGCCGGTCCGGCACCCGCCCGTCCGCCGCGTTCGCCAGGGCATCGAGGGCGCGCGCAGCCCCGTCCCCGCCCTCCGCCAGCCGCAGCATCCGGCCGCAGACGCTGCCGGGCGCCCCCCGCACGACCCGCCCTGCCACCGCTCAGACCCCGTCGAAGAGCGCGGTCGAGAGGTAGCGCTCCGCCGAGCTCGGCAGCACGGTCACGATCCGCTTGCCCGCCATCGCCGGGCGCTCCGCCACCTCGATCGCCGCCGCAACCGCTGCACCCGAGGAGATGCCGCCCGGCACCCCCTCCAGCCGCGCCAGCCGGCGCGCGGTGTCGAAGGCACTCTCATTGGCCACCGTCAGCACCTCGTCGATCAGCCCGGTATCCAGGATCTCCGGCACGAAGCCGGCCCCGATGCCCTGGATCTTGTGCGGCCCCGGCGGCCCGCCGGAGAGCACCGCGCTGTCCTCGGGCTCCACGGCCACGATCCGCAACCCCGGCAGCCGCGCCTTCAGCACGCGCCCCGCGCCGGTGACCGTCCCGCCCGTGCCCACGCAGACCACCAGCACATCGAGCGCGCCGCCCGTATCGGCCCAGATCTCCTCGGCCGTGGTCTCGGCATGGATCGCCGGGTTGGCCGGGTTCTCGAACTGCTGCGGGATCACCGCGCCCGGCAGCGCCGCGGCCAGCTCCTGCGCGCGGGCGATCGCGCCGCCCATGCCGCCCGCCGCCGGCACCAGCTCCAGCTCCGCGCCGAGCAGCGCCAGCATCTTCCGCCGCTCCACCGACATCGTCTCCGGCATGCAGAGGATCAGCCGGTACCCCTTCGCCGCCGCCGCGAAGGCGAGCCCGATCCCGGTATTGCCCGAGGTGGGCTCGATCAGCACCGATCCCGGCCCGATCCGCCCCGCCGCCTCCAGCGCCTCGATCATCGCGACGCCGATGCGGTCCTTCACGCTGCCGAGCGGGTTGAAGAATTCGAGCTTGGCCAGGATCTCCGCCGCCAGGCCCGCCTCCTCGGCCATTCGCCCCAGCCGCACCATGGGCGTGCCGCCGATCGTCTCGGCGATGCTGCCATAGATCCGCCCATGCGGCCCCGGCCGGTCCGGCGCCGCCGCGCCTGCGGGCTCAGATGCTGAAATCGGGTGTGGCTTTGGTGCCATGGGGAATGTCCAGCTCCCGTGCCTTGCGGCACAGATCCTCCATCGTGATCGCGTCGAGCCGCGCGAGCATGCTGTCGCGCATCTCGGTCCAGAGCGGCTGGATCACATGCTCGCCCAGCGGCGCCTCGCTCAGCGGCTCGCCATCGGCCTCCGCGTCGATCTGGTCCACCACCCGCACGATATCTCCCACCGTGATCCGGCGCCGCTCGCGCGCCAGCGTGTAGCCGCCCTTCGGCCCGCGCACGCCCTTCAGGATGCCGTGATGGACGAAGCTTTGCATCACGTTTTCCAGATAACGTTGCGGGATCCCCTGCCGCTTGGTGATATCCTTCGACTGCACCGGGTCGGGCCGCGCGTTATAGGCAACGTCCAGCACCGCCTCGAGCGCGAGCATGGTCTTGCGTGAAAGCCGTATCATTCCCGTCTCCTGGCCGCTGCCGCGCCGGCCGCCTGCTCAAGTCCCGCCTGCTCAAGTCCCGCCGGTCGAGCCGAAGCCGCCTGCGCCGCGCGCCGTGTCCTCCAGCACCGTCACCTCGCGCAGCGCCGCCGCCGCATAGGCCGCGAGCACG
>JBCBWF010000145.1:0-11206 GCA_039817245.1 Pseudomonadota bacterium
GGCTCGACCCGGGACCTCCCTCTTCGACGCCCTCGATGCGGCCCTGTCAGCACCACGGGGTTCGGCGTGCTGTTCGGCGAGAGTACCCCCCCTTGCGGCCGCGCCCGCCCACGTCATTATACAAACGAAGATAAGAACAATAAGTGAACATTCTTGCCGTTTCGCGCGACTTCAGGCGCGCTCCACTGCGCTCACCGGATCTTCTCGAAGCGGCAGTCACGATGACGCGGGTGGGAGCGGCCGCAAGGGGGGGTACTCTCGCCGAACAGCACTCCGAACCCCGTGGTGCTGACAGGGCCGCATCGAGGGCGTCGAAGAGGGAGGTCCCGGGTCGAGCCTGGGACCGCCGTCACCTGTACAGCCCTCTCCTCGGCGTGGTCCGGCCGGAGCTGAGTCAGGCGAGCGCGGGCGGTTTCGGCCCGCCTGTCGCCCAGTCCAGCAGCTCCACCGTATGCACCACCGGCACGCCCGTGCCGGAGCCGATCTGCATCATGCAGCCGATATTGCCCGCCGCCACCACCTCCGGTGCCGTCCGCTCCAGATTCGCGATCTTCCGGGCCTTCAGCTGCGCCGAAATCGCCGGTTGCAGCAGGTTGTAGGTCCCGGCCGAGCCGCAGCAGAGATGGCCCTCCGCCGGCTCCACCACCGTGAAACCCGCCGCCTTCAGCAGCGTTTTCGGATGCGTCTTGATCTGCTGGCCGTGCTGCAGCGAGCAGGCCGCGTGATAGGCCACCCGCATCGGCGCCGCGTGCTCGGCTCCGGAGAGCCCCAGCGCCACCATCACCTCCGAGACATCCCGCGCGATGGCCGAGACCCGTGCGGCCTCCGCCGCCAGCGGCTCGGTCCGGAACATATGCCCGTAGTCCTTCACCGTCGTCCCGCAGCCGGAGGTGTTGATCACGATGGCATCGAGCCCGTCGCCATCCATCTCCCGCACCCAGGCGCGGATGTTCCGCGCGGCCGTCGCGTGGCTCTCCCGCGTCTTGCCCATATGGTGGGTGAGCGCCCCGCAGCAGCCCGCGCCCTCGGCCACCACCACCTCGCAGCCATGGCGCGTGAGGAGCCGGATGGTGGCGTCGTTGATATCCGTATTCAGCGCGCGCTGGGCACAGCCCGTCATCAGCGCCACACGCATCCGCCGCTCCCCCTCGGCGGCGAACACCTGCGGCCGGTCGTTCCGGCTCGGCGAGGGGATCTCCCGCGGCGCCATCTCCAGCATCGCGCGCAGCCGCGCATCGGGCACCAGCCGCCGGAAGGGCCGCGCGATCTTCGCCCCCAGCATCGCCACCCGGAACCGCATCGGATAGGGCAGGACCCGCGCCAGCACCCAGCGCAGCGCGCGCTCGTCCCAGCGCCGCCGGTACCGCGTCTCGATGTATTCCCGCGCATGGTCGACCAGATGCATGTAGTGCACCCCCGAGGGGCAGGTGGTCATGCAGGCCAGGCAGGAAAGGCAGCGGTCGATATGCGTGACCGTGCGCGCATCCGGCACCCGCTCGTTCTCCAGCATGTCCTTGATCAGGTAGATGCGCCCGCGCGGCGAATCGAGCTCGTCGCCCAGCACCTGATAGGTCGGGCAGGTCGCGGTGCAGAAGCCGCAATGCACGCAGGCGCGCAGTACCTCGTTGGCGCGGGCCGTGCCGGGATCGCGGAGCTGGGCTTCGGTGAAGGTGGTTTGCATCTCGGTCTTCCCTGGACGGGCATGGGGGCGGGCATACGGGGCTGGCGTGGGGCGGGCGGAATCAGGCGGCCATCCGGCCCGGATTGAGCACGCCGGCCGGGTCGAAGCGCGCGCGCAGGGCGCGGGAGAGATCGGCAAGCCGCGCCGCCTCGGGCTGGAAGACCGGCACGGCCGCGCGCACCGCGGCGGGCGCGCGCACCAGGGTGGCATGCCCGCCGGTCGCGGCCACCGCGGCGCGCAGGGCCGGCGCATGCGCATCCGCCGCCTCCGGAACCGCCGCCCAGACGAGCCCGCCGCCCCAGTCGAAAAGGCAATCCGCTCCCGCCTCGTCGCCGAGCCGTGCCGCCACCGCCGGCGCATCGCCGGGGCGCAGCGAGAGCCGCCAGACCGCGCGCGCATCCCCTGCGAAGGGCTCCACATCGCGCACCGCACGCCAGAGCGCGCCATGGCGCTCGCCCTCGATCCGCTCCACCGCGCCGCGCCCGGCCAGGAGCGCGCACAGCCGCTCGGCGCGGTGGCGCACCTGGCTCTCGAAGCCCTCGATGCGCAGCAGCGTCATCGCCCCCTCGGCGCCGTCGGTGAGATGCGCGGCGCCGCTCACCTCATAGGGCGAGCCCAGCGCCGCGGCCATCGCCTCCACGGCCGCGGCCGGCCCGAGCCCCCGCAGCGCCAGCGTCAGCGCGCGCTCCGGCGCCGGCAGCACCTTGAGCGACACCTCCGTCAGCACCCCCAGCGTCCCGTAAGCGCCGCAGAGGAGCTTACAGAGATCGTAGCCCGTGACGTTCTTCATCACCCGGCCGCCATTCTTCATCACCGTCCCGGCGCCATCCACGAAGCGCAGGCCCAGCAGGCTGTCCCGGCACGCCCCCGCCTGCACCCGTCGGGGGCCGGAGATGTTGCAGGCCACCACCGCGCCGATGGTGGGCGCGCCCTCGCTGCCGAGGAGCGGGCGGTGATCCATGGGCTCGAAGGCCAGCTGCTGGCCCTCCGCGGCCAGCGCCGCCTCGATCTCGGCCATCGGCGTGCCGGCCTTCGCCACCAACGTCAGCGCGCCGGGCTCGTAGAGCGTGATGCCGCGATGCTCGGCCAGCGATAGCGTCGCCCCGGTCTGTACCGGCCGGCCGATGGCCAGCCGCGTGCCCCCGCCGCGGATCTCCAGCGGGGTGCCGGCGGCCGCAGCCTCGCGCACGCAATCGGCGATCTCCGCCTCGCCGGCCGGAGCATGGGTGATGGTCATCGCGGCATCCTCGTCTCTCGAGCCGCTCAGGCGCCCCGGCGCCCGGCGCTCACATGCAGCGGGAACACCTTCGCCGGGTTCAGCAGCCAGCCCGGATCGAAGCAGTCCTTTACCGCCATCTGCGCCTCCATGTCCTCGCCGGTGTACTGCGTGGTCATCAGGTCGCGCTTCTCGATCCCCACCCCGTGCTCGCCGGAAAGGCAGCCGCCGGCCTCCACGCAGAGCTTCAGGATCTCGGCACCCAGCGCCTCCGCACGCTCCAGATCGCCCGGCTGGTTGGCATCGAACAGGATCAGCGGGTGCATGTTCCCGTCGCCCGCATGGAAGACATTGGCGCATTCCAGCCCGTGCTTGGCCGAAAGCTCCCCGATCTCGCGCAGCACCGAGGAGAGGGCACTCACCGGCACCGTGCCGTCGAGGCACATATAGTCATTGATGCGCCCCATCGCGCCGAAGGCGGCCTTGCGGCCCTTCCAGATGAGCGCGGCCTCCTCCACCGAGCGGCTCTCGCGCACCTCCACCGGGTCGAGCGCACGGGCAATCTCCACGATGCGCGCGAGCTGGTCGTCGATCTCCGCCTCCGAGCCCTCGACCTCCACGATCAGGAGCGCCTCCACATCCGGATAGCCCGCGCCGGAGAACTCGTCCGTCGCGCGGATGCAGAGCCGGTCCATGTACTCGATGGCCACGGGCAGGATGCCGGAGCGGATGATATTGGCCACGCAGGTGCCCGCGGTCTCCGGCGCATCGAAGCCGATCAGCACCGGGCGCGCGCCCTCGGGCTTTGGCAGGATCCGGAGCACCGCCTCGGTCACGATGCCGAGCTGGCCCTCCGAGCCGCAGATCACGCCGAGCAGATCGAGCCCCGGCGCATCCATATGCGCGCCGCCGATCTCCAGGATCTCGCCATCGATGGTCACGAAGCGCACGCCGAGCAGGTTGTTCGTCGTCACCCCGTATTTCAGGCAATGCGCCCCGCCGGAATTCATCGCGATATTGCCGGCGATGGCACAGGCGAGCTGGCTGGAGGGATCGGGGGCATAGAAGAAGCCCTCGTCCTCCACCGCCCCGGTGACGGAGAGGTTCGTGACCCCCGTCTCCACCCGGATCACCCGGTTCGCCGTGTCGCTCTCGAGCACGCGGTTGAGCCGCGCCGTGCCCACCACCACGCTGTCCGCCGTCGGCAGCGCGCCGCCCGCGAGCGAGGTGCCCGCACCGCGCGGGATCACCGGCACCTCGAAGCGGTGGCAGATCTTCAGCGCCTCGGCCACGCCCTCGGTGGTGTAGGGCAGCACAACGGCCATGGGCGGGCAGCGATAGGCGGTGAGCCCGTCGCATTCATAGGCGCGCGTCTCCGCCTCCGCCGAGATCACGCAGTCCGCCCCGAGCGCCTCCGTCAGCGCCGCCACAATCTGGTCCTTGCGGCTCAGGACCGCGCGCTTGGGCTCAGGCATGGCGATGGTCGACATCTGGCGTCCTCCTCGGCTGGCGTAAGGCTACACTATAGCGAGATACGCTCCGCAATCCCGCGCTCGCCGGCCAGTCTGGCTGCGACCGATGCGACCGCCAGATCCTGCAGGCCCACGCCGGTGCCGTCGAAGAGCGTGATCTCCTCGGCCGAGCGCCGGCCGGGATGCACCGCGTTGATCACATCGCCGATGGGCGTGATCGCGTGCTCGGCGAGCAGCCCCTGGCCCACCGCATGCTGGGTCTCGCCGATGCTGACGGACTGGGCGATCTCGTCGGTGAAGACCGTGGCGGCGGCCACCAGCGCGGGGTCGAGCTCCTGCTTGCCCCTGGTGTCCGTGCCCATGCAGGCGATATGCGTGCCGGGCCTGATCCAGTCGCGCATCATCAGGGGCTCATAGGCCGAGGTGATGGTCACGATCACATCCGCCTCCGCGCCGAGCCGCTCGCGCTCCACCGCCTCGAAGGGCAGGCCGATCTCCTCGGCCACGGCGGCGAGCCGCGGCAGCATCTCGGGATGGGGGTTCCAGGCGAGCACCTTCTCGAAGGCGCGCTGCTCGGCGGCGGCGCGGAGCTGGAACTGCGCCTGATGGCCCGCGCCCACCATGCCCAGCACCCGCGCGTCCGGGCGCGCGAGATGCGCGATGGAGACCGAGCTCGACGCCGCCGTGCGCACCGCGGTGAGGTAGTTGCCCCCCACCAGCGCGGCGAGCCGGCCGGTATCGGGATCGAACAGGAACACGGTGGACTGGTGGTTCGTCAGCCCCTTCGCCGCGTTGCCCGGCCAGTAGCCGCCGGATTTGAGCCCGAGCGACAGGCTCGCACGGTCGAAGCCCGACTTGAAGCCGTAGAGCGCATCCGCATGCCCGATGGCCTCGCGGATCACCGGGAAGTTATAGGCGTCGCCCCGCGCCATGGCGGCGAACACGCCCTCCACCGCGTCGAAGGCCGATTTGCGGTCCACCACCGCGCGGCAGGTCTCCTCGGAGACGACGAGGATGCCCGCATCCACCCCGCCCTCAGCGCTCTTGAGCATCGAACTCTCCCTCCTGGCGCGCCTCGCGCCGGCCTCCCGGGTCTCTCAAGGAGGCCCCGGATCAAGTCCGGGGCCCATGGCAGGCGGTCCGCCCCCCGATCGGCCTGGCCCGATCAGTAGGCCTTGCCGCGTGCGGAGACCGGCCAGACGGCCTCCACCTTTCCGCCCCGCACGCCCACATACCAGTCATGCACATTGCAGGTCGGGTCGCAGTGGCCGGGCACGAGCTTCAGCTTCTCGTTGACCGCGAGCACGCCGTCCGGATCCGCGATCACCCCGTGCTCGTCCGAGCACTTGACGTACTCCACATCGCTCCGCCCGAAGATCACCGGCAGGCCGCTGTCCACCGACTGTGCCTTCAGCCCCGCATCGCAGATCGCCTTCTCGGCCTTTGCGTGGCTCATCACGCTGGTGAGCAGGAAGAGCGCGTTCTCCCACTCGCCCTCGTCGATCCGCTTTCCGTCCTTGTCGAGGATCCGCCCGTAATCGGCATCCATGAACGCATAGGAGCCGCATTGCAGCTCGTTGTAGACGCCCGAATTGCCCTCGAAATAGTAGGAGCCCGTGCCGCCGCCGCCGACGATGTCGCAGTCCAGCCCCTCGGCCTTCAGCGCCGTCACCGCATCGCGCACCATGGCGATGGCGATGTCGATCTTGGCCTTGCGGTCCTCGTAGCGGTCGAGATGCTGCATCGCGCCCTGATAGGCCTGCAGGCCCGCGAATTTCAGCCCCGCTGCGGCGTCGATGGCCTTCGCGATCTCCACCACCGCGGGCGTTGTCGTCACCCCGCAGCGCCCCGCGCCGCAGTCGATCTCCACCAGGCACTCGATCTCGGTGCCGTGCTTGGTCGCGCCCGCCGAGAGATCGGCCACATTCGCCACATCGTCCACGCAGCAGATCGCGCGCGCGCCGAGCTTCGGGATCCGCGCCAGCCGGTCGATCTTGGCCGGGTCGCGCACCTGGTTCGAGACCAGCACGTCGCGGATGCCGCCGCGCGCGAAGGTCTCCGCCTCGCTCACCTTCTGGCAGCAGACCCCGCAGGCTCCGCCCAGCTCCATCTGCAGACGCGCCACATCCACCGATTTGTGCATCTTGCCGTGCACCCGGTGGCGCACGCCCATCTCCTTCGCGATCGCGCCCATCTTCGCGATGTTGCGCTCCAGCGCGTCCAGATCGAGGACCAGGCAGGGGGTCTGGATCTCCGCCTCGTCCATCCCCGGCAGGGCGGGGATGTCGTAGCCGACCTCGAAACCCGCGAATTTGCTCGGTGCGTTCATTCTCCGGTCCTCCTCAGCCCTTGATCCAGGGAAGTTTGTCGAGATCGACATTGCCGCCGGTCACGATCACGCCGACGCGCTTGCCGGCGAAGCGCTCCTTGTTCTTCAGGATCACCGCCAGCGGCACCGCACAGCTCGGCTCCATCACGATCTTCATGCGCTGCCAGGTGAGCTTCATGGCGTCCACGATCTCCTCCTCCGAGGCGGTCAGGATATCGCGCACATAGGTGGAGACGAAATGCCAGGTGAGCGCCTTCAGCGGCACCTTCAGCCCGTCCGCGATGGTCTGGGGTGCGTCGTCGGCGATGATGTGGCCCGCCTTGAAGGAGCGATAGGCGTCGTCCGCCTGCTCGGGCTCGGCCGCGATCACCGCCACCTCCGGCGCGATGGCCGAGAGCGTCAGGCAGCTCCCGGACACCATGCCGCCGCCGCCGATGGGCGCAACCATCATGTCGAGGCCCCCGGTCTGCTCCATCAGCTCGCGCGAGCAGGTGCCCTGGCCCGCGATCACCCGCGGGTCGTTGTAGGGGTGCACGAATTCCGCGCCGGTTTCCTCCACCACCTGGGCGAAGGTCGCCTCGCGCGAGGAGGTGGAGGGCTCGCATTCCACGATCCGCCCGCCATAGCCGCGCACCGCGGCCTTCTTCGCCTCCGGCGCCGTGTGCGGCATCACCACGGTGCAGGGAATGCCCCGCCGGCCCGCGGCATAGGAGAGCGAGAGCGCGTGGTTGCCGGAGGAATGCGTCGCCACCCCCTTCGCCGCCACCGCATCCGAGAGCCCGAACACCGCGTTGCAGGCGCCGCGCACCTTGAAGGCCCCGGCCTTCTGGAAGTTCTCGCATTTGAAGAACAGCTCGGCGCCCACGAGGTCGTTGAAATAGCTCGAGGTCAGAACCGGCGTGCGGTGGATATGCGGCGCGATCCGGTCATGCGCGGCCTTCACATCCTCGAAGGTCGGGATCGCGAGCCGGGAGCTGGTGTCCATCTGGTTCATCGGGTCCTCACGCTGCCGCCAGGGCGGCGATGCCCGTCGTGCGGCGGTAATGCTCCTGCGCGGCCGCCAGCCCCGAGCCGAGCGCGATGGGATAGCCGAGATCCTTCATGGCCATCTCGATCGTGGCGAGGCCGCTCAGCGCCATCACATCCGTCATCGAACCGAGATGGCCGATGCGGAAGGCCTTGCCGCCCAGAGGCCCGAGGCCGACGCCGAAGGAGACACTATACGCGTCGAAGGCGTGGTTCGTCAGCACATTGCTGTCAAAGCCCCGGGGCACGTAGACGGCGCTCACCGTGTCCGAATAGAGTTCCGGCGCGTTCGCGACCAGCGTCAGCCCCCAGGCCCGCACCGCCGCGCGCACGCCCTCCGCGATCCGGCGATGGCGCGCGAACACGGTGTCGAGCCCCTCTGCCATCAACAGGTCCAGGCTCTCGCGCAGGCCATACATGATCTGCAGCGGCGGCGTGTAGGGGAACCCGCCCTTCGCATTCGCCCCCGCCATGTCGCGGAAATCGAAGAAGGTGCGCGGGCACTTCGCCGTCTCGGTCGCCGCCAGCGCCTTCTGGCTCACGCCAACGATCGCCATGCCGGTGGCCAGCATGAAGCCCTTCTGCGAGCCGGTGACCGCGAGGTCCACGCCCCACTCGTCCATCCGGAAATCCATCGAGGCCAGCGAGCTCACGCAATCCACATAGAGCATCGCCGGATGCCCCGCCGCATCCATCGCCCGGCGCACGGCGGCAATGTCGCTCACCACCCCCGTCGCGGTCTCGTTGTGCGTGACCAGCACGGCCTTGATCGCCTGCGCGCCATCCGCCGCCAGCCGCTCTCCGAACGCCGCCGCCGGCGCGCCGTCGCCCCAGGCGCAGTCGATCACCTCCACATCGAGGTTGTGGCGCTGGCAGAGGTCGATCCAGCGATGCGAGAACATCCCGTAGCGCGCCACCAGAACCTTGTCCCCGGGCGAAAGCGTGTTCGTCACCGCCGCCTCCCAGCCACCGGTCCCGCTCGCCGGAAAGGTGATCACCTCGCCGGTCTCGGTCTTGAACACCGCCTTCAGGTCGCGCAGCAGTGGCGCCAGCAGCTCCACGAAATCCGGCGCGCGGTGATCGGTGGTCTGGATGCTCATCGCATAGCGCAGACGGTCCGGAATATTGGTCGGCCCCGGAATGAACACCGGGTTCTGACCGTTCAGCACGGGCGCGGCAGCCGTCATCGCATTTCCTCCGCTTCGTTCCTAGGCTTCAACATACTCCCCGCCCCGCTCGGCACAATTTTTCTGGAAAATCGTTCCGGCACGGCGTTGGAAATCTCTAGAAAACTGAAAATGCGCCGTTTATCCGTTTTCCAGACGCCTCGCATACACGGGCATTGAAAAACTTTTCCACTGTCTGCCGGAGGGCCCGATGGACGACACCACCCCCCGCAAGCGCGCCCGCGGCCGCCCGCGCTCCGCCAGCGCCGAGGCGCCGGCCTCCACCGTCCAGGCGCTCGACCGCTCGATCCTGCTCCTGCGCGCGCTCGCCAAGGAGGGCCGCGCCACGCTCTCCGAGCTTGCCCTCACCGTCGGCATGCCCGCCTCCTCCGCCCACCGCCTCCTCGTCACGCTCGACACCCACCGGCTGGTGGATTTCAACGAGCGCACCCAGGAATGGATGATCGGGGTGGAGGCCTTCCGCATCGGCAGCGCCTTCCTGCAGCGCGACAATCTCGTGGAGATCGCGCGCGACGTGCTCACCCGGCTCGTGGAGGAAACGGGCGAAACCGCCAATCTCGGCATCGCCGATCAGGGCGAGGTCGTGTTCCTCAGCCAGGTGGACACGCAGAACCCCATCCGCGCCTTCTTCCGTGCCGGCACCCGCGTGCCCATGCACTCCTCCGGCATCGGCAAGGCGCTCATGGCGGCGCTCGACCGCCCCCGGGTCGAGACCATCCTGCAAAGCCACGGCCTGCCCGCCTTCACCGACAAGACCCTCGCCAAGCCGGACGCGCTCTTCGCCGATCTCGAGCGTACCCGCGCGCGCGGCTGGGCCTTCGACGACGAGGAGCGCTTCGCCGGCATGCGCTGCGTCGCCGCACCGGTCTTCAACGCCCATGGCGAGGCGGTCGCCGGCGTCTCCATCTCCGGCCCCTCGATCCGCTTCGACGAGCACTCGGTGGCCGAAAAGGGCGCGCGCGTCCGCCGCGCGGCGGACGAATTGACCGAACTTACCGGCGGAGACCGGCCAATTTGAGCCAAATCCCATCGAAAATCGTCGATACACAGCAAAGCTGAGAGATCAAGTCTACAACACGGTCTCGTGAAACTGTCATGATACTCGTGCACAAGACCCCCGGCCTCTGCCGGCGGCGCGGTCCGCAGCGATCGCGCGTGTCCGGATGGCAGGGATCGGGGCATGCACACTGTCCCGGTCCTCGTCGATCAACACATCGAGGTGCAAGGGGACAGCACAATGAACGACTTCAGCACGGGCTTCACGCTCCAGCTCTTCCACCTGTCCGATCAGGAGGCCAACACCTCCTCGGTCGAGCTCGCGCCGAACCTGTCGGCTGTCTACAACGCGCTCTCCGCCGAGGATATCGACGGCGACGGCGAGGCGGGCTACGCGAACACCGTCTTCCTGTCCTCCGGCGACGCCTGGATCCCGGGCCTCTTCTACGAGGCCTCCGGCGAGATCTACGGCGCCGATGGCGCGGCCGATGTGTTGATCCAGAACGAGCTCGGCATCCAGGCCATCGCCTTCGGCAACCACGAGTTCGACAACGGCACCGGGATCATCGCCACGCTCCTCACCGGCGAGGTCGAGGTCGAGGACGGCGAGACCTTCGAGCCCTTCGGCGGCGCGAACTACCCCTATCTCTCCGGCAACCTCGACTTCACCGCCGACGAGAACCTCGGCCCGCTCGTCACCGATGACGGCCAGGACGCCTCCACCATCCCCGGCCAGATCGCGGCCTCCACCGTGGTCGTGACCGAGAGCGGCGAGCGCATCGGCGTCGTCGGTGCCACCACCCCCACGGTCGGCGGCATCTCCAGCCCGGGCAACGACATCGTCATCTCGCCGGACGACTTCTCGAACAGCTCCGACGAGGACATCGCCGCGCTCGCCGCCGAGATCCAGGCCGATGTGGACGCGCTCCTCGAGGCGAACCCGGATATCGACAAGGTCATCCTGCTCAGCCACATGCAGGTGATCTCCATCGAGTTCCAGCTCGCCGAGCTGCTCGAGGGCGTCGACATCATCATGGCCGGCGGCTCCAACAGCGTGCTGCTCGACGAGAACGACGTCCCCTTCGCCGACGACACCGCCTTCGCCCAGTATCCGAGCTTCTTCACGGGCGCGGACGGCAACCCGGTCGCCGTCGTCAACACCGACGCCGCCTACCAGTATCTCGGCCGCCTCGTCATCGACTTCGACGACAACGGCGTGATCATCCCCGAGAGCTACGACCCGGACCTCTCCGGCGCCTTCGCCACGGATGACGCGGGCGTCGAGCGCGTCGGCGCCGA
>JBCBWF010000662.1:0-1719 GCA_039817245.1 Pseudomonadota bacterium
GCGCCAGCGCCGGCCGCGCCCCGCGGATCTGGCGGATGCGGCGCGCGCGGCCGGTATCGTCGCTGCCCTCGCACCCCACGATGTGGGCCAGGCGGCGGTGGTGGCGCGCGGCCTCTGCCTCGGCGTGGAGGCGATCGAGGGCACGGATCTCATGCTCGCGCGCATCGCCGCGCTGCCGGCGGACCGGCGCCGCGCCGCCCCGCCGCCCTGCGGTGTGCTCCTGAAGATCCCCAAGCCCGGGCAGGACCGGCGCTTCGACATGCCCACGTTCGGGCCGGACACCGTGCGCGGCGCGGCCGCGGCGGGGCTCGGCGGGCTGGTGGGCCTCGCCGGTGCGACACAGATCGTGGATCGCGAGGGCACCCGCCGCATCGCCGATGCGGAGGGGCTCTTCGTCTACGGCGCGAGCCTCGCGGAGCTCGCGCTGAAGGAGGGCCCATGACCCTGCCCCCCCTCCGGCTCTTCCTGATCGCGGGCGAGCCCTCCGGCGACCGGCTGGGCGGCGCGCTGATGGAGGCGCTCGCGGCCGAGCGGCCCGGCACCGTCTTCGCCGGCATCGGCGGGCCGGAGATGCGCCGCGCCGGCCTGCAGCCGCCCTTCGACATCGCCGAACTCGCCGTGATGGGGCTGACGGAGGTGCTGCCGCGCCTGCCGCGCCTGATCCGCCGGATCCGGGAGACGAAGGAGGCCGCGCTCGCCTTCGCGCCCGATGCGCTCATCACCATCGACAGCCCCGGCTTCTCGCTCCGCGTCGCGCGCCGGGTGCGCGCGGTCGCGCCGGGCACGCGGGTGATCCACTATGTGGCGCCCTCGGTCTGGGCCTGGCGGCCTGGGCGCGCGGTCAAGATGGCGGCCTATGTGGACCATGTGCTCGCCCTCCTGCCCTTCGAGCCGCCCTACATGACCAAGGCGGGGATGAGCTGCGACTTCGTGGGCCATCCGATCGCCGGGCGCCGGGAGAGCACGGCCGAGGAGATCGCGGCCTTTCGCGAGGAGGCGGGCATCGGGGCGGCGCCGCTCCTCCTCGTGGCCCCCGGCAGCCGGCGGGGCGAGGTGGCGCGGCTCGGCGGGATCTTCCGCGAGACGGTGGCGCAGCTCCGCGCGGCGCGCCCGGAACTCCGCGTCGTCGTGCCGGTGGCGGAGACCGTGACGGCGGAGGTGGCGGCCCTCTTCGGCGACGAGATCCTGCTCGGCCCCGAGACCGCGCAGCGCAGGCGCCAGGCCGCGGCCGCGGCGGCGGATGCGGCACTCGTCAAATCCGGCACCGTGACCCTGGAGATGGCCGCGGCCGGCACACCGCAGGTGGCGGCCTACCGCGCCTCCTGGCTCACGGCGGCCATCGTGCGCCGGCTGATCAAGGTGGACAGCGCCAATCTGGTGAACCTCGTGAGCGCCACCCGCGCGGTGCCGGAGTTCTACCAGGAGGCCTGCACGCCGGAGGCGCTCGCCGGCGCGCTCGCCCCGCTGCTCGACGGCAGCCCGGCGCGCGAGGCGCAATGCCGCGCGGCGGCGGCTGCGCTCACGGCGCTCGGCCGCGGCGGCGCTGCGCCGGCAGTGCGCGCCGCACGCTCGGTCCTCGCCGCGATCGAACGTCCCGCCGGGCCCTGACACCGCCCGCCTGCGCCGCAGCCACCGGGAGCGCCGCCGGCCCGGGGGCCCACGGCGCGCCCGATGCGGATGCCGCGTGCGCGCGGTACCTGCAACGCGGCGCGTGGCGCC
>JBCBWF010000382.1:0-4913 GCA_039817245.1 Pseudomonadota bacterium
AACCTCCGTGGCGACGGTGATGGATTACGCGCTCGGCTGGGTGGCGCCCTATTCCTGGTACTCGCTGCCGGTGGTTCTGGGCACGGTCGGCGGGATCGGGCTGCTGGTGGGGCCGGCGGGGCTCTTCTGGCTGAAGATGGAAGCGGATCGCGAGCCGGCGGAGACGCGGCAATGGGGGATGGATTATGCGTTCCTCGCGCTCCTCTTCACGGTGTCGGCGACGGGGCTGGCGCTGCTGGTCTTCCGGCACACCTCGGCGATGGGGTGGCTCCTGGCGATCCATCTCGGCTTTGTCTTCGCGCTGTTCCTGAGCCTGCCTTACGGCAAGTTCGTGCACGGGCTCTACCGGACCATGGCGCTGGCGCGCGATGTGATGGAGCGGGAGCGCGCTTGACGGCCGGTGAGGCGATCGGGCACCCCTGCCCCCGAAACCGCGGAAGGACCGCATCCATGCCCGAGCGCTACGACCTCGACCGCGCCTACCGGATCACCAACCCGGAGGAGGCGCGCAGTGTCTACGGCGCCTGGGCGGAGAGCTATGACGACGAGTTCGGCGCGGGCTGGGGCTATGTGGCCCCGCGCGAGATCGCCCGGCTCTACCTGGCCGAGATGGGCGAGGCGGATGTGCCGCTGCTCGATATCGGCGCGGGCACCGGGCTGGTGGCGGAGCATCTGGGGGCGCTGGCGGTCGATGCCATCGACATCACGCCGGAGATGCTGGCCAGGGCGGAGGCGAAGGGCCTCTACCGCGCGCGGATCCTGGGCGATCTCACCCGGCCGCTGGAGATGGCGGACGACGCCTATGGGGGCGTGATTTCCTGCGGGACCTTCACGCACGGCCATGTGGGGCCGGAATGCCTGGCCGAGCTCTTGCGGGTGACCCGGCGGGGCGCGCTGTTTGTCTGCGGGACCATCCCGGCGGTGCTGGACGGGGCGGGGTTCGGCTCGGCGCTGGCGGGGCTGGTGGCGCGCGGCCGGATCGAGCCGGTGCGGTTCCGCGAGATCGCAATCTACGAGGGCGCCGCGCACGACCATGCCGGGGACCGCGGGCTGGTGATGGTGTTCCGCACCCTCTGAGCGCCGCTCACGGCCACGGCCGGTGGCATCGCCAAATGACGCGGGCGCATGCAGGGCCTAGGATGCGGGTCCGCGGGCGAGTCGCCCACCGAGCCCACCTTCTCGCCCGCCTTTTCCGAGCAACGGAGCCCATTATGCGAAAGACCGTGACGCTCTCCTTCCTGGCCGCGGCGGCGGCCGCGATCGCCCTTGTCTTCGGCCTGCAGCCGGTGCCGCCCGCGCCCGGTGCCGGTCCGCTCGCCCTGCCCGGCCTCTCCGCGAGCCCGGCCGCGGCGCAGACCGTGCGCGGCACCGCGCGGCGCACGGCCCGGCGCACCTCGCGCCGCACCTCGCGCCGGCAGTCCTATATCCGCACGCTGCCGGCCGGCTGCGCCTTCCGCGCGCCCTACCACTATTGCGGCGGGGTCTACTACGCGCCGAAAGTGGTCGATGGCGCCAATGTCTATGTCGTGGTCACCCCCTGAGCGGCGCGAGCCCCGTTTTCCCAAGGAGTTTTGCCATGCGAGCCTTTCTTGCCGCAGCGCTTGCCGCCGGTGCGCTGAGCGTGCCTTTCGCCCTGCCCGCGCCTGCCTCCGCGCAGTCGGTCCTCGAGGCCTGCGCCGAGGACATCGCCACCTACTGCGCCAGCGTGGAGCCCGGCCACGGGCGGATCGCCGCCTGCCTCTATGCGCATGAGACGACGATCTCCGAAGGCTGCGACGCCGCGACCGGCGAGACCTCGGACATCCTCGACACCTTCTTCGCGCGGCTGCGCGAGGTCTACGAGGCCTGCGGGCCGGACGCGGCCAGGTTCTGCTCGGATGTCGAGACGGGCGGCGGCCGGGTGCTGGCCTGCCTGAAGGAGAACGAGAGCGAGATCGACAGCGCATGCGCCGCCGTGATCGACCGCGCGCCCCTTCCGGCCGACGGCTGAGCCGACATTTTGCGGCAGGGCGGCTTCCGCCCTGCGCCCCTTCCCCCAGCGACTTGCCGAGACCCCCATGCCCGGAAAGCTCACCCTCGATGCCCTGCGCGACGCGGTTTCCGCAGGCAGCATCGACACCGTTCTCGTCTGCCAGACCGACATGCAGGGCCGGCTGATCGGCAAGCGCTTCCAGGCGGAGCATTTCGTGGCGAGCGCCTGGGAGGAGACGCATTCCTGCAACTACCTCCTGGCTCTGGACATGGAGATGGAGCCGGTGCCGGGCTACAAGTCCGCGAGCTGGGAGGGGGGCTATGGCGACTACACCATGACGCCCGATCTCGGCACGCTGCGCCGCACGCCCTGGCTGGAGGGTACGGCGCTGGTGCTCTGCGATGTGGTGGACCACGCGACACATGCCGAGGTGCCCCATTCCCCGCGCGCGGTGCTGAAGCGCCAGATCGCGCGGCTTGCCGAGCACGGGCTTTCGCCCATGATGGCCTCCGAGCTCGAATTCTACCTCTTCCGCGAGAGCTACGAGGAGGCCGCGGACAAGGGCTATGCCGGGCTCACCCCGATCAGCGCCTATAACGAGGACTACCACATCTTCCAGACCACCAAGGAAGAGGGGGTGATGCGCGCCATCCGCAACGGGCTGAACGGCGCGGATATCCCCGTGGAAAACTCAAAGGGCGAGGCGGATGCGGGGCAGGAGGAGATCAACGTCGTCTATGCCGACGCGCTGACCATGGCGGACCGGCACAGCATCATGAAGAACGCGATCAAGGAGATCGCCTGGGCGAAGGGCCATGCGGCGAGCTTCATGGCGAAGTGGTCCTATGCGCATGCGGGCAGCTCCTGCCATATCCACCAGTCGCTGGTGGACGGCACGGGCGCGAATGTCTTCGCCGAGGCGGGCGCGGAGCACGGCATGTCCGCCACCATGCGCCACTACCTGGCGGGGCTCCTGGCGCATGCGGATGCGATCACCGCGTTCCTGGCGCCCAACATCAATTCCTACAAGCGGTTCATGGCCGGCACCTTCGCGCCCACCAAGGCGGTGTGGTCGATGGACAACCGCACGGCGGGCTACCGGATCGTCGGCGCCGGCACCGGGGCGGTGCGGGTGGAGTGCCGCGTGGGCGGGGCCGATCTCAACCCCTATCTCGCCTTCGCCGCCCTGCTCGCCGCGGGGCTCGACGGGATCGAGCGCGCGCTGCCGCTGGAGCCCGCCTTCGAGGGCGACGCCTATGGCGGCCGGGGCCGGGAGATCCCGAAGACCCTGCGCGCCGCCGCCGGGGCGCTCGACGGCTCGGCCATGCTGCGCGCGGCCATGGGCGACGATGTGGTGGAGCACTATGTGCACGCCGCCAACTGGGAGCAGTTCGAATACGACCGCCGCGTGACCGACTGGGAGCGCCGGCGCCATTTCGAGCGCGGCTGACACCCCTGACACGGAAAGACCCCATGGAACGCACCGCCACCTGGTCCTACCCCACCGCGATCCGCTTCGGTGCCGGGCGCATCGCGGAGCTGGCCGAGGCCTGCCGCGCCGCCGGCATCGCGCGGCCCCTGCTGGTGACCGATCGCGGGCTCGCCCGTCTGCCGATCACCGCGGGCGCGCTCGACAGGCTGGAGGCGGGCGGGCTCGGCCGCGCGCTCTTCGCCGAGGTGGACCCCAACCCGGACGAGCGCAACCTCGCAGCCGGGATCGCCGCCTTCAAGGCGGGCGGACATGACGGGGTGGTGGCCTTCGGCGGCGGCTCGGCGCTCGATCTCGGCAAGCTCGTGGCGCTGATGGCGGACCAGACGGTGCCGGTCTGGGATCTGGAGGATGTGGGCGACTGGTGGACCCGGGCCGATGCCGCCGCGATCCATCCCAGCATCGCCGTGCCCACCACCGCGGGCACCGGCTCGGAGGTGGGCCGCGCGGGCGTGCTCACCAATTCGGCGGACCATGTGAAGAAGGTGATCTTCCATCCGCGCGTGCTGCCGGCCGCGGTGATCGCCGATCCGGAGCTGACCGTGGGCATGCCCCCCGGGATCACCGCCGGCACCGGGCTCGACGCGCTGGCGCACTGCCTCGAGGCCTATTGCAGCCCCCACTACCACCCGATGAGCCAGGGCATTGCGCTCGAGGGGATGCGGCTCGTGAAGGAGGCCCTGCCCCGCGCCTTCGCCGATGGCGCCGATCTGGAGGCCCGCGCCGACATGATGAGTGCGGCGGCCATGGGGGCGGTGGCGTTCCAGAAGGGCCTCGGCGCGATCCACGCGCTCTCCCACCCGGTGGGGGCCCTCCACAACACCCATCACGGCACCACCAACGCGGTCTTCATGCCCGCGGTGCTGCGCTTCAACCACACCGCGGTGGAGGCGCGGCTGGCGCGCGCGGCCGCCTATCTCGGCCTCCCGGGCGGGTTCGACGGGGTCTTCGACTGGGTGCTCGCGCTGCGCGCGGAACTCGGCGTGCCGGACCGGCTCTCCGGCCTCGGCGTCGCGGAGCCCGATATCGCCCGCCTCGCCGCCATGGCCGTGGTCGATCCCACCGCCGGCGGCAATCCCGTCCCCCTCACCGAGGCGGATGCCCGCCGTCTCTTCGAAGCCTGCCTCTGACCCGCCGCGGCGCCCGCGTCGCAAGGGCGTCAGGGTGCAGCCGGGCCGGCAGGCTCGACGAACCCGCAGGGTGAGGAGAGCGAGGGATGCATCGCGGCGCGCCAGCGCCGCGATTCCGCCAGGGAGGCCTCTGGAGCCCCCCTGGAGCGGCCTGGTCAGAGGCGGTTGAGGGGCACCTTCAGATAGACCTGCCCGTTGTCCTCGGCCGGCGGCATGTGGCCGGCGCGCATATTCACCTGGATCGAGGGGATGATCAGCCGCGGCATCGAGAGCGTCGCGTCGCGCGCCTCGCGCGCGGCCACGAATTCCTCGCGCGTCTTCT
>JBCBWF010000053.1:0-19120 GCA_039817245.1 Pseudomonadota bacterium
CCGTGCAATTTTTGCGCGGCAGGGCTGGCCTTCACGCCATTCGGCCCGCTTTCATCCACGCGGTTATCCACAGGCTCGTGCACAGGCGCGAGCAGCGCCGGGCGCGTGCCCGGGCGCAAGCGCGGCGTGCGGTTAGAGCCATCCGGGCGAGCGCGCAAGGGGGCGCGACGGCGAGGCGGGGCTTGCAGGAGCCATGCCCGGCGTATTAGCAGGCGCGCCTGAACAGGTGGCCTCGCCCGGGGAGACGGGCCCGATCCGCCGAAGAGCATTGAGAGGAGGGCGCGCGATGAGCGCTGCCATCGACGGGCGCGTCGCCTGCATCGTCGCCATGGCCGTGATCGTCACGGCGTCGAACATCCTGGTGCAGGTGCCGTTCAACGACTGGCTGACCTGGGGGGCCTTCACCTATCCCTTCGCCTTCCTGGTGACGGATGTGGCGAACCGGCTGTTCGGGCCGGCAGCGGCGCGGCGCGTGGTGCTGGCGGGCTTCGCGGTGGCGGTGGTGCTATCGGTATGGCTGGCGACGCCGCGGATCGCGATCGCCTCGGGCACGGCGTTCCTGGCCGCGCAGCTTCTGGACGTGGCGATCTTCGACCGGTTGCGGGCGGGGCGCTGGTGGCGTGCGCCGGCGGTCTCGAGCCTCGCGGGCTCCGCGCTCGACACGGTGCTCTTCTTCACGCTGGCCTTCGCGGCGAGCTTCGCGGTGCTGGGGCCGAACGAGGACTGGGCGCTGGAGGCGGTGCCGCTGCTGGGCCTCGGGCCGGCGGTGCCCTTCTGGATCAGCCTGGCGGTGGGGGATTTCCTGGTGAAGCTCGCCCTTATCGCGGTGGCGCTCGTGCCCTTCCGGCTGGTGCTTGCGCTGGCCGAGCCCCGGCCGGCGCGCTAGACAGGAGCGGCCGGCAGAGGCCGCTTGGGAGGGGCCGCGAGGGAGGGGCGCGATGATCCGGGTGAACGACCGCATCGCGCTCGCCGAATGGGAGCTCAGCGAGAGCTTCGCGCGCGCCTCGGGCCCCGGCGGGCAGAACGTCAACAAGGTGGAAACGGCGGTGCTGCTGCGCTTCGAGGCGGCGCGCTCGCCCAACCTGCCGCCCGAGGTGAAGGCGCGGCTGCGCCGGCTGGCGGGGCGGCGCTGGACCGAGGACGGCGCGGTGCTGATCCGCGCGGAGGCCCATCGCAGCCAGGCGCGCAACCGCGAGGAGGCGCTGGAGCGGCTCGTCGCCCTGGTGCGCGCTGCCGCGGTGCAGCCCAAGCGCCGGGTGCCGACACGACCCACCCGCGCCTCGCAGGAACGCCGGATCGAGGGCAAGAAGGCGCGCTCGGCCGTCAAACGCCTCCGCCAGGGCCCGGAGGTCGACTAGCCCGCGCCCCCCGCGCGTTCCGCGACGGCGCAGCACTCCTTCCCGCGGCTCGACGCCCGAGCGCAAGCGCCCGGGATTGTGGGCGGTGCAGATCGACGTCACGGTCCTCCGGAGTGACATCGGGCAGAGGAGACGACGATGCGGAACGCGCTTCTTGCGGCTGTGCTTGCGCTTGCGTCGGCGGGCTCCATCCAACCGGGCCGGCTCATGCGGTTCCGATTACCTACCAGCTGGTGGACGTGTTGCTGGATGACGACGCGACGCTCTCGGGCAGCTTCAGCTACGATGCGGAAACCGACACTCTCGGCGCGGTGGCGCTGACGCTGTCGGACCCGAGCCTGGTGGCGTCGAGCAGCGGTCAGCCTCTGGCGGGGCCGTAAGACGTTGGCTTCGTCGACAGTCCGACCACCTTCCTCTTCGGACGCAGCGGCTTCACTGGCCTGGGAGATCCGGCGGTCGGTTTTGCCTTTGACTTCAAGCCGATGGGCAGAGGGCCGATCTCGGTTTCCCTGTCCGGCTATGGCAGCTGCGGCGGCCTGTGCCCGGAGGATAGCTTCAATGGTGGCGAGAGCGGCATCCTCGGCACGATTTCCGCGGTGCCCTTGCCGGCGAAGGCGGTGCTGCTGATCGGCGCGCTGGCCGGTCTCGGCGCGGTTGCGGTGCGGCGGCGGGCCTGAGAGCGCGGCGCCCGCCGGGTGTCCCGGGCTTGACCCGGGACCTCCTTGAGCTGCGCTGAGCGGTCCGGTTGCGGCGGGATCTCAGGGGTTGAAGCCCTGCAGCGTCGGGGCGGGGACCTGGTCGGCGCCGAGGCCGGCTGCGATATGCGCCGCGGCGGCAGCGACGCCGGAGCCGCCCATGGGCGCGCCCATCGCCTGCAGCGTGGCCTCCACCGTGCCGAGGCAGCCGAGGAGCATCGGCGGGTTCAGATGGCCCATATGTCCGATCCGGAAGGCCCGCCCCTCGAAAGCGCCGATGCCGATGCCGAGGGTGAGCCCCGCGCGCTCCTCGGCGATGCGGCGCAAATGCATCGCGTCGATCGAACCCGAGAGCACGGTTGTCACGACATCCGAGCGCTGGGCCGGGTCGAGGATGTTGAACTCCAGGCCGCCGGGGGCCGCCCAGGCCTCGACGGCCGCGCGGGCGGCGCCGGCGAGGATGCGGTGGCGCGCCCAGACATTCTCGAGCCCCTCCTCGTTCAGCATCTCGAGCGCCTCGCACATCGCGAAGATGTGGCTGACCGGCGGCGTGCCGCAATAACGCATGTAATGCGCGCCCTCGCCCGCGCGCGGCCCCCAGTCCCAATAGGCGGTGCGCAGATCGGAACGCGCATGCGCGGCCATCGCCTTCTCGCTCGCCCAGCACAGGCCGAGGCCCGGAGGCACCATCAGGCCCTTCTGGCTGCCGGCGACAGTGACGTCCACGCCCCAGGCATCCATCTCGTAGGGGATGCAGCCGAGGCAGGCGATGCAGTCCACCTGCAGGAGCGCGGGGTGGCTCGCGGCGTCCATCGCGCGGCGGATGGCGGGGATGTCGTTCACCACGGAGGAGGCGGTATCGACCTGCACGACGAGGACGGAGTGGATCTCGTGCGCGGTATCGGCGCGCAGGCGGGCCTCCAGCGCCTCCGGATCGACCGCGCGGCGCTCGTCCTGCGCGATGGCCTCGACCTCGATGCCGAGCATCTCCGCCATCCGGCCCCACATGGTCGCGAAGCGGCCGGATTCGAGCACCAGCACCTTGTCGCCCCGGCTGAGCGTGTTGGTGAGCGCCATCTCCCAGGCGCCATGCCCGTTGGCCGCAGCGACGAAGGCGGGGCGGGTGGTGCGGGCGATGGCCGGCAGCTTGGCCAGCATCGCGTCCGACATGTCGACCAGCTCGCCCTCGTAGATGTTGGGCATTGCGCGGCCCATGGCGGCGAGCACCCGGTCGGGCATCACGGAGGGGCCGGGGATTGACAGGAAGTGGCGCCCATGCGCGAGCGACGGCGCCTCTGCCGCGACCGTTCCGCCATCGGATCCGGGAAAGGGCGTGTGGTCGAGGGTCATTGGCGCGCCTCCGCTTTGACTCGATTGAGAAACGCTAGTGCGGCGCTACCGCAGTACAAGAAGCCAATCGTGCGCCCGCCCATCACGGTTCGTGATGGGCCGCTATTCGCGGCGCAGGATCAGGTCGACGGCCAGCGAGGCTAGGCCGGTATGGCGGAAGCCCGCCTTGATGCGGTCGGGATCGTAGCGGCTGGCCACCCAGGTCTTGAGATCCATGCCCTCGGCGGCGCCTTCCTTCTCAAAGGCTTCGAAGAAGGCGTCGAGCACGCCGGTCTTGGAGCGGCGGAAATGGCCGAAGCGCAGGGCGAGCTGGGCCTTGGCGGTGGCGATATCCGCGCCCTCCATCGTGAGCATCCAGAGCGCGGACATGAAGCCCGCCCGGTCCGCGCCGGATTTGCAGTGAAAAAGCACCGGGGTTTCGAGTTGCGGAAGGCTGTCGAGGATGGCGAGCATATGCGCGGGGTCGGGCAGATCGCGCGAGCGCAGGACGATGGTGTGGAACTGCAGGTTCGCGGCGTCGCAGGCCTCCGCCTCCAGCGGGAGCGAGCCGAACATCTGGCCGCCGCGCAGTGTGACGACCGTGCGCCCGCCCTCGCGCGCGAAGCGGCGGATATGGTGCGGCATGGGCTGGCCCGCGCGCCACATACGCGGGGTGATGCGCCAGATATTGGCGTAAAAGAGCCGGATGAAGCCGTGATCGACCAGCAGCATGTTGGCCCAGGCGCGCAGGCGGTCGCGCGGGCGGGTCAGCGGGCGGCGCCAGCGGCGGATGCGGCGCAGGCGCGTCTCGTGCCAGGCGCGCTCATTGGGGATATGGAAGCTCTCGGGGTCGATGGTGAGCAGCGGCTCCTGCCCGGCCGGATAGGAGAGGCGGACGGTGCGGGGCGGGCCCTCGGGTGCCGCATCGAGCTGGGCCGGTGCGGGTGCCGGTGCTGGTGCCGGTGCTGGTGCTGGTGCCGGTGCTTGTGCCGGTGCTGGGGCGGGCGCCGGCGCGGGAACTGTGGCCGGCGCTGGTGCTGTGGCCGGCACGGCGGCAGGCGCAGAGACCGGCGCGTCGGCGGACGCGTCCAGGCTCGCCGGGGCACCCGGTGCCTCGCTCTCGGGCGCGCTCTCAGCTCGGATCTGTCGCTCCTGCATGCGCGACACATAGCGCCCGGCCCCGAAGGTCACAACTGCCGCGCCGCCGATGGGCCGGGGAAGAGGGCGGAAGGGGCGGGGGTGTGGCCGCGCTTCCCGTCTCCGAACCTCGCCTTGCAACTTCTGTGCAGGCTGGGTTTGCGGGGGTTGCGCCTCTGGTAGAAAGGCGGGCCGGCGGCGGCCGGGCGGGCGATCCGGCGCGGGCGGACGGGCTCCGCGAGGCAAGGAATCGGCAGATCCGGTTCGCCGCTTGCGCCATGTCATGGCAGAAGGGCCGGGTTGCGGGGCTCTTGCGCTTGCGTTCGGTCGATGGAAGGCCTAGCTGCGGGGCTGATTGACCGGGTTCGGGCTGTGGCTCTGAAAGATGCACGACGAGAGGATGTGAAATGATGGATGCCGATCAGCAGGCCGTGGCGAGCGCGCCCTTCCCGATCCCGTCCGGCGTGTTCGCCGAGACGGTGACCGAGGTGCAGCACTATACCGACCGGCTGTTCCGCTTCCGGATCACGCGGCCGACGAGCTTTCGCTTCCGCTCCGGCGAGTTCGTGATGATCGGGCTGCCGAACGCGGAGAAGCCGATCTACCGGGCCTATTCGATCGCGTCGCCGTCCTGGGACGAGGGGCTGGAATTCTTCTCGATCAAGGTGCCGGACGGGCCGCTCACCGAGCATCTGCAGAAGATCGTGGTGGGCGACACGGTGCTGATGAAGAAGAAGCCGGTGGGTACGCTGGTGAACGATGCGCTGGTGCCGGGGAGCCGGCTCTATCTCTTCTCGACGGGGACGGGGATCGCGCCCTTCGCCTCGATCATCCGCGATCCGGAGACCTATGAGAAGTTCGAGCAGGTGGTGCTCTGCCATACCTGCCGGCTCGATGCGGAGCTGGAGTACGGCCGCGAGCTGGTGGCCGCAGTGCGGGAGGATCCGCTGGTGGGCGAGGAGGCGAGCGAGAAGCTCGTGCACTACGCCACGACGACGCGCGAGGAGAGCCCGCGCATGGGGCGGATCACGGACAATATCGAGAGCGGGAAGCTCTTCGCGGATCTCGGTGTGCCGGCGCTGGACCCGGCGACGGACCGGGCGATGATCTGCGGCTCGATGGGGCTTCTGAAGGACCTCAAGGCGATGCTGGAGGCGTGCGGCTTCGAGGAGGGCGCGAATTCGAAGCCCGCGCAGTTCGTGGTGGAGCGCGCCTTCGTCGACTGAGTCGCGCGAGAAGGGCGGGGAGGGAGGAATCCTCCCTCCCCTGCACCCCCGCCCGTCTCCGCCCGGCGTCCGGCGCTGCGGTGGCTGTCGGGCCTTGCCGGTGGGCTCGGGCGTCAGTTGGCGGCGGCGATGTGCTCGTAGCTGAAGGTGTATTCGCTGTCGGTGAGCGGCTCGTGGCAGGCGCGGCAGGCGGTGGTGTCCTTGTTGAGGTTCTCGCCGGCGGGGCTGAAGACCTCGAATTCCCAGCCTCCGACCTTCTCGCCCTCGGGATACTGGTCGCCCCAGCCGGTGCGCCGCTCCATGACGACGATGGCCTTGAGGGTTTCCGGGATGCGCCGGCCGAGGGCGCTTTCGACGACCGCGCCGTCGGCATCCATGCGCGCGGCGTAGATCTCGCCGACGATGACCGAGCCCGAGGGCAGGGTACCGTCGGCGCGGGCCGCCTCGCGCGCGATGGCGTTGGCGTAGAGCGAGATCACCTGGTCCTCCTGACCGACGCGATCGGAGATCAGGTAGTTGTCGAAGGCGGTGCGGTAGTCGGCCGGCAGGGCGAGGCTGCGGTCCTCGAGCTCGGCGGCGCCGGCGGCAACGGCGAGGGCGGTTGCGGCGAGGGCGGTAGCGGCGAGGCGGTTCGGTTTCATCGGCGGTCCTCTCTTCTGGCTGGTCTGATTCGGGTTTGGCTGGGGCGGAGGGCGCCCCGGCTGGCGGTGGGCCGGAGGCAGGCAGGCAGGCGCAGGCGTCGTGGCAGGGCGGTTGGTACGCTCCTTCCAGCACTACGGGCGAGGGCGGGGAACGGTTGCACGTCTCGCCTGCCGGAAGAAGCGCGTTGGTCGCGGGGCGCATTGGCCGCGGGTCGCGGCGGGGGGCGCATTGGCCGCGGCGCGCGCGGCGGGGAGCGCCGGTGCATCGCTTGATGCCTCCCTGCGCGCGGCCTAGAACGAGGGTCGCAGCGGCGGCGAGGGCGAGGCCTATGGCGGACGGGAGCGCGGAGATCCCGGCGGAGACGGATGGGGAGGGCACGGGCGGGACGCTCACCGTCCGCATCTGGCGCGGACGCGAGGACGGGCGCTTCGAGACCTATGCCGTGCCTGCGCGGCAGAACCAGACCGTGCTCGACGTGGTGACCGAGGTGCAGCGCGCACATGCGCCGGATCTCGCCTATCGGTTCGCCTGCCGGGTGGGGGTGTGCGGCTCCTGCGCGATGACGGTGAACGGGGTGCCGCGCTGGACCTGCCGGACGCATGTGCGCCGGGTGGCGGAGGAGGGGGCGCTGACCATCGAGCCGCTCGCCAACCTGCCGCGGCTTAAGGATCTGGCCTGCGACATGGCGCCCTTCTTCGAGAACTGGCAGGCGGCGGGCGGGGCCTTCGAGGGCAGCGCCACGCGGGCGGACCCGCCGGCGCGGGTCGATCCGGAGAGCGGCGCGCGCAAGGCGGTGGATGCGGCGGTGGAGTGCATCAATTGCGGGGTGTGCTACGCGGCCTGCGATGTGGTGCGCTGGGACGAGACGTATCTGGGCCCGGCGGCGCTCAACCGCGCCTGGACGCTGGTGCAGGACGAGCGGCATGCGGGGCGCGCGGCGACGCTGGAGGCAGCGCTGGGCCAGGGGGGCTGCGGGTCCTGCCATGCGCAGGGGAGCTGCATGGCGCATTGCCCGGTCGGCCTCAGCCCGACGGAGAGCATCGCGGGGCTGAAGCGCGAGGGCTATGGCGGGTTCAACCTGTGGTCCGCGCTGCTGGGGCGGCGCTGATGGAGGCGAGGCTCTTCGCGCTGCAGCGGCTCTCGGCGATCGTGATGGCGCCGCTGGTGCTCTTTCATCTGGTGATGATCTTCTACGCGGTGCGAGGCGGGCTGACGGCGGCCGAGATCGTGGCGCGGATGCAGGCGGGCTGGTGGATGCCGGCGCTCTACGGGCTTTTTGCCGTGGCCGCGGCGGTGCATGCGCCGATCGGGCTGCGGCGGATCCTGCGCGAATGGACGGTGCTGCCGGCGCATGTGGTGGACCCCGCGATGGTGGCGCTGGCGCTCTTGCTGCTGGCGCTCGGGCTGCGGGCCGTGGCCGCGCTCGTGGGGGCGGGCGCATGAGGGGGCTCGACCAGCCGCATCGGCGGCGGCGCGCCTATGTGGCGTTTCTCGGCCACCGGCTCTCCGGGCTGGCGCTGGCGCTGTTCCTGCCGGTGCATTTCTGGGTGCTGGGGCTGGCGCTTGAGGAGGCGCGGCTCGATGCCTTCCTGGCGCTGGCCGAGCAGCCGCTCTTCAAGGCCGCGGAGTGGGGGCTGGTGGTGCTGCTGGCGCTGCATCTGATGTTCGGCCTGCGCATCCTGGCGATGGAGCTTATCCCCTGGCGCGGGCGCGGCGACGACCGCTCCGCCTGGATCGGCTGGGGCGCGGGCGCGGCCTTCGCCTGCGGGCTCGTGTTTCTGTTCGCCGCGGCCTGAGGCCCGGCGGTTCGTGGACTGGCGGAGGCTTGAGCGATGCAGATTGAGCGGCACCGGACGGATATCCTGATCCTCGGCTCGGGCGGTGCCGGGCTCTTTGCGGCGCTCCATGCCAAGCAGGCGGATCCCGATCTCGACGTGACCCTCGCGGTGAAGGGGCTGCTCGGCAAATCGGGCTGCACGCGGATGGTGCAGGGCGGCTACAACGTGGCGCTCGCCGCGGGCGACAGCGTGGAGCGGCATTTCCAGGACACCATCGAGGGCGGCAAGTGGCTGCCGCGCCAGGACCTCGCCTGGGTGCTCTGCGAGACCGCGGTGACGCGGATCCGCGAGCTCGAGAACGAGATCGGCTGCTTCTTCGACCGCAATGCGGACGGCTCGCTGCACCAGAAAGCCTTCGCCGGGCAGAGCTTCGACCGGACCGTGCACAAGGGCGATCTCACCGGCATCGAGATCATCAACCGGCTGATGGAGCAGGTGCGCAAGGTGCGCCCGCGGCTTCTGGAGGAGCATCGCGCGCTCGAGCTGATTCCGGCGGCGGATGGCTCGGGGCTGGCGGGCGTGCTGATGCTCGATATTCGCACCGGGCGCTACCGGATGATCGAGGCGAAGGCGGTGCTGATGGCCACCGGCGCCGGGCCGAGCATGTACCGCTACCACACACCCTCCGGCGACAAGAGCTGCGACGGGCTGGCGATGATGCTCCGCCGCGGGATCGGGCTGCGCGACATGGAGATGGTGCAGTTCCACCCCACGGGGCTGCTCGGCGGGCCGGATACGCGGATGACCGGCACGGTGCTGGAGGAGGGCCTGCGCGGCGCCGGCGGGTATCTGCTGAACGGCGCGGGCGAGCGCTTCATGGTGGACTACGATCCGCGCGCCGAGCGGGCGACGCGCGATGTGGTGAGCCGCGGCATCTATGCCGAGATGCGTGCAGGCCACACCACGCCGATGGGCGGGGTCTATATCGCCATGGGCCATCTGGGGCCGGATGAGGTGACGCGGCGGTTCCCGGGCATGGTGAAGCGCTGCGCGGATTGCGGGTTCGACCTCGCCGCGGGCCGGGTCGAGGTGGTGCCGACCGCGCACTACATGATGGGCGGGGCGGAGTTCGAGGCGGACTGCACCACCGCGATCCCGGGCCTGTTCGTCGCGGGCGAGGATGCGGGCGGGGTGCACGGCGCCAACCGGCTCGGCGGCAACGGGGTGGCGAACTCGACCGTCTTCGGCGGCATCGCGGGCGAGCGGATGGCGGCGTTCGTGCGCGGTGCGGGCTGGCGCGCGGCGGACGAGGCGGAGATCGAGGCGGGCATCGCGCGGGCGGAGACCCCCTTCGCGCTGCCCGCAGGCGATCTGCACGGGCTGCGCGACCGGCTCTCGGATGTGATGTGGGACGATGTGGGCGTGCTGCGCACCGCCGAGGGGCTGGAGCGCGGGTTGGCGCGGCTCGGCGATCTGCGCGCCGAGCTCGCCGGCTCGGGGCTGGCCGATGGCGACCGCGCCTTCAACATGACCTGGGGGGACTGGCTGAACCTCGCCTCGCTGATGGAGATTTCGGAGGTGGTTGCGCGCGCCTCGCTCGCGCGCTCGGACAGCCGAGGGGCGCATTTCCGCGAGGACCATCCCGAGACGGGCGATCTGGAGACCACGGGCTACACGCGCGTGCGCCGCGATGGGGACAGGGATGGGTCCCTGACGATCGAGCAGGTGCCGGTCGATTTCGCCATCATCCGCCCGGGCCAGAGCCTCCTGGACGGCACTGCGCCCTCGCCACAGGCGGCGGAGTAGCGCAGCGCCTAGCGGTGCTGGTCGATGAGGATGCGGTTGCCGTCCGGGTCGGTGAGGGTGAGGCTGGCGGGGCCGGCGGTGCTCTCGTCTGCCTCGCTGGCGAGCGCGATGCCGGCGCGCTTGAGGTCGCGCTGGATCTCGCGGATATCGGTGAAGGGGTCGGTCTCTGCGGCATCCTGGGTCCAGCCCGGGTTGAAGGTGAGGACATTGCCCTCGAACATGCCCTGGAAGAGGCCGATCACCGCATCGCCGTTCTTCAGGATCAGCCAGTTCTGCGCGGCATCGCCGCCGATGCGCCGGAAGCCGAGGGTCTCGTAGAAGGCCGCGGAGCGGGCGAGGTCCTGCACGGCGAGGCTGATGGAAAAGGCGCCGAGCTGCATGGCGGTCTGCCTCCTGGATTGTCAGGCGCCGGGGGGCGGCGCATGCTGCGCGGCCGAGGCTAGGGCTGCGGGCCGGGCGGGTCCAGCGCGGTGCAGCGCAAGCGCGATGGCGGGGCGGATATGAGCATCGAGATACGCCCGGCGAGTTGGGATGGCTTCGCCGAAGTGATGGGCGAGAAGGGCGGCTGCGGCGGCTGCTGGTGCATGCTCTGGCGGCTCTCGAAAAAGGAGATGGACGCGGGCATGGGCGAGGGCAACCGGCGCGCCATGCAGCGGCTCTTCGAGGCAGGCGGCGTGCCGGGTCTCGTCGCCTATCGCGGGGAGACGGCGGTGGGGTGGATCCAGCTCGATCGCCGGAGCGCCTTTCCGCGGCTCGCGTCTTCGCGCGTGCTGAAGCCGGTGGACGATGCGGATGTCTGGAGCGTTGCGTGCTTCTTGGTTGAGAAGTCCGCGCGGCGGCAGGGACTGTCGGTCGCGCTGCTCCGCGCGGCCTGCGACTTTGCGCGCGAACGGGGGGCCGAGATCCTCGAGGGCTATCCGATCGAGACGCCGAAGCCGAAGTATCCGCCGGTCTATGCCTGGACCGGCTTTGCAGGCGCTTTCCGGGATGCGGGCTTTGTGGAGGTCGCGCGCCGCTCGGAGACGCGGCCGATCATGAGACGGATCCTGATCGCGCCGGAGACGGCTGGCTGACGGCACCGAGCGGGCCGGAGCCCCAGATGTTGACACCGGCACGGGCGACGCGTGAGCCGCACACGCCAATGGATTGCTTCGCCATTCGAAGTCGCGATCGGCTACCCTTGCGGCCGCTCCCACCCACGTCATTCTGGGCGGCTGTGTATGAACGCCGGGTGAGCAGTTTCACATTGCATCGCTTTGCGGAACGCCCCCGAGCGTTCATTATATGTTCTCGTTCCGAGAGCCAGAATGACGTGGGTGGGAGCGGCCGCGAGGGTACTCTTGGACGGCCCCCCGGCTAGTCGCGGGCAATGCCGTGGGCCTCGAAGGCCTCGTGCAGGTCGTCGAGTTCCTCACAGCCGGTCGGGCAGGCGGCTTCCAGCCGGTGCAAGAGCGCGCGGGCGGCCTCCGGGTCGCCCGTCTCCAGCTCGAGCTCGCCCATGTATTCGAGTGCGCCGCGGTGCCGCGGATCGAGGCGGAGTGCACGGGTGTAGTGCAGGCGCGACTCCGCGTACTGACCCATCTTGCGGTATGCATAGCCCATGAGATTGAGCACATCGGCCTCGTAGGTCTCGCTCTCGATCAGCGGCCGCAGCGCATCGAGGGCCGTTTGCGCTTTGCCCGCCTCGATCTGGTCCCGGATGCGGGAGAGTTCGTTCGGCGGGATCGGCTCGGGGAAAACGGCATTGGCCGGGGCCGCGGCGAGGCCCAGCGTAGCGGCCAGGAGGAGGGGCGTGAGGAGGCGGCGCATCGGTCCCTCGCGCGGGTGCTTTGCGTGCAGGTCAGAGGCTGTGCGCGAATCAGGGGGGCGTCAATGCCGTGCTGCTGCGCCGGTCAGTAGAGGGAGCGGACCGTCCGGCCTCGCCTGGGTTCGCCGCGATCGATGGGGATCGCGTCCGAACGCTGGCGGGTAGACGGCGCGGGCCGTCCTCCGCCCGCGCCAAGGACCGGGCCGGTTGGCCTAAGGCAATGCGACTGCGGCTCGGAGCTGGTGCCGCTGCGCTCGATGCGCTCGCCGGCCTGCATGTCTCCGCCATTGCGAACGGGCGCTGGCTGCGCGCAGATGCGCGAGCCAGGCGACCTCGCCGTTGCCGAGATCGATGATCGCGTGGTTGCTGGCCGAGTGGCGCAAGCCGTGGGCCATGGGGACAGTGCGCGGGTGGCCCGTCTAGCCCCTGAGCCTGCCTCCGCGAGCGCATCCGCCGGTCGCGCCCTCCATTGGACCGGCCGGGCGAGGCGTGGCATGGTCGGCCCGGACCCAAGGAGGACGACGGATGATCGAGGCTGAGACCATCGAGCGTGCGGCCTACGAGATCATGAAGAAGGCCGCCATCGATATCCCCGAGGACTATCTAGGCGGCATCAAGGGCATGATCGACCTGGAAAAGGGCGACCTCTCCGCTTTCGTGCTGAAGGCGATGGTGGACAATTACGAAGCCGCCACCGAGGACCGCCGGCCGATGTGCGCCGACACCGGCCTGCCGCGCTACTATGTGAAGATCGGCGATGCGGCGCCGCTCGGCACGCGGTTCACGGGCATCGAGCGGGCCCTGCGCTCGGCCACCGCGCGGGCGACGCATGACGTGCCGCTGCGGCCCAACCGGGTGCATCCGCTCTGGCGCACCGATCACAACACCAATTGCGGGCTCAACGCGCCGGAGGTGGAGTGGTCCTTCGAACCGGAGGTGGACTGGATCGACATCACCACCGTGCACAAGGGCGGGCTCTTCGGGTCGGATTACCGGATGCTCTTCCCGGGCGACGGGATCGACGGGATCAAGCGCTTCTTCCTCGACACGCTGATCGCCTTCGGCAAGCGCGGGCTCGCCTGCCAGCCGGCGATCGTGGGCGTGGGCGTCGGCGGCTCCAAGGACATCTGCATGGTGCTCGGCAAGCAGGCGGCCTGCCTGCGCGTCGTGGGCGAGGCCAACCCGGACCCGAAGATCGCGGCGCTGGAGGCGGAGCTGAAGGCGCTCGGCAACGATATCGGCATGGGGGCTATGGGCTTCGTGGGCTCGTCGATGTGCGTCGATGTGCATATCGAATGCGGCTACACCCATACGGGCGGGATGCCGGTCTCGGTGCACACCTTCTGCCTCAGCTCGCGTCGCGCGACCGCGCGCATCCATGCGGATGGCCGGATCGAGTACCGCACCGATCCGCGCTGGTTCACGCCCTATATGCGCCGCGAGGGTGTGGAGTGGACGCCGGACATGGCGGCGACCGGGTGATGGCGAACGGTTTGCCGCGGGTCCCGGGCTTGACCCGGGACCTCCCCCTTCGACGCATTCCCAATCGGCCAAGGAGGTCCCGGGTCGAGCCCGGGACCCGCGGCCGCCCTTTCGCCCAAAGAGGACCGTGACCGATGAGCGAGACCGACACCCGCCTGCGCGAGACGCGGCTGAGCCTGCCGGCGAAGGCCGAGGATATCGCCAAGCTGGAGCTGGGCACCGTCGTCTATCTGGACGGGCTGGTCTACACGGCGCGCGAACGGGTCTATGAGCGCGTGCTGGCGGAGGGGGGCGCGCTGCCGGACGGGCTGATGGCGACCACGAATGTCAACTTCCACTGCTCGCCGGCCGCAGCGCAGGACGAGACCGGGGCGTTTCGCATCGGCGGCGTGACGGCGACGGCCTCCTTCCGGTTCTCGAAATGGATGGAGGCCTGGCTGGACCTGACCGGCACGAAGATCGTGATCGGCAAGGGGGGCATGCCGCGGGAGGACTACGAGCGGATCCTCGCGCCGCGCGGGGCGGTGTATCTGACGACCGTCGGCTACGGGACCGGCGCGCTGCTGGGGCGCGGCGTGAAGGCGGTGGACAGCGTGCACTGGCTCGACGAGCTCGGCCTCGCGCAGGCCATGTGGGTCTTCCGCGTCGAGAAGTTCGGGCCCTTCATCGTCGATAGCGATCTCGAGGGCCGCTCGCTCTTCCAGCAGCAGGGCGAGATCGTGAACCAGCGGATCGCGAGCCTCTATGATGGGCTGAAGCCGCCGGCGCTGCACCGCTTCGGCGAGACGGACGACCGGCGCGACGAGGTGATGTGAGGCCGGGCTGAGGCGGCGCCAAGGCGGGGCCGCGCGGTTCAGGAGGCGCGGAGCGCGAAGGGGTTCGGGGCGATCCGCCCCTCCACCGCCAGCCGCTCGGTGCCGGGCCGGGCCGGCAGGCGCGCATGAAAGCCCAGCGTGTTGATCGCGATGAGCGTGTTGGCCGGGCAGCTCAGCACGCGCCGGTCACGCTCGTCATACCCGAGTGCCGCGATCTCCGCCTCGCCGATGCGGAAGCGGCCGGCCTTGCTGAGGGCCGGGCCACGGAGCGTGGAGAGGCGCGTCGCGACAGACTGCTCCCAGGCGAGGCGGCGGCGGGTGAGCCGATGGCTGCCGGCGAGATAGACGAGCGGGCCCTCCGCCTCGCCAACCGGGGTGAGCGTGAGCCAGAGCTTGAGGCCGCGGCAGAAGCTGTCGCGATGCATCGCCCAGTCCAGAAGCGGCGCCTCCTCCGCCCCGCCGGCGAGCGCGAGATGCAGCGCGGGCGCGGCGACGACGCGCGGCTGGCCGAGCGTGTCCTGGGCGAGCGCGCGCACCAGCGGCAGGGCGAGCGCCGCGGCGGCGAGGGGCGCGGTCGCAGGATCGGCACGGTGGCTGAGATGGCGATCCCCGTGCGGCATGGCCGTGTCTTCGGGCAGCAGGGCGGCGGCGAGGGCGCCCCCGCGTCCGGCCCGGGCCGGCATGGCGGCGGGCATCGCCACGGGCGCCATGGCAGCACGGCTCGCGCAGGCCTCGGCACCCAGCGCGGCCTCCGCCTCGGCGCAGAGCCGCTCGAACATGTCCCCGGGCAGCGCATCTGTGACCAGGGCCACACCGTCGCGCGCGAGGCTGCCGAGCGGGCCGGCATACGCCTCCGCAGCTTCGGGCCGGCCGGCGAGGCGGCAGCGCGCGCGGGTCATCGCTTCGGCAAGCGCCATGCGGTGGCGGTGCAGCCCCGCAAAGCCGTTAAGCTCGGGATGCCCGATCCAGGGGTCGTCGAACGACTTCTCGGCGGAGATCAGCGAGAGCATCGGCGCCCCCGGTTCGCGAAGGGGCCGGGGACCGGCACCGGATGGGAGGGGCGCACGAGACCGTCGCGCCGCGCGGGCCCGGCTGCCCGGCCCGGGCGCAGGCTTTTTTTCTCCGCCGGATGTGACCGCAGCCGGTGCATCGACAGATCCCCGCGTAAATGTACAGTGTTTTTGCTACCGCGAGAGCGCCACGAAATCCAGTACCTGGATGCCGCCGTGGACACGATTTCTTCCAAGCGGACCTCGCCGCGCTGTTCCTGCCACGCTGCCTCGGGCCGATGCCCGCCCCGCTGGCCCTTTTGGCCGGCCCGGAACGGTGGTCGCTACGGTCCGTTCGAAAGCGAAACGGTGCTGGCGCGGGTTTGGTTTCGCCAGCGCGGTCCGGACGCGGCTGTCAGGACTTGGGCCGGATGCGCATGGTGGGAGCCTGCGGCGCCTTGGCGGCCGGCTTCGCCCCGGGCTTCGCCTTGGCGCCGGAGGCGGGCTGCGCTGCGGCCGGCTTCGCGGCGGGGGATGCGCCGGGGTTCATGAACGGGGGCAGCGGCTGTCCCGGGCGTGCGGCGGGCGCCGCGGCGGGGGGGCCGCCAGCGCCCTGGCCGCCCGCCTGCTGGCGAAAGGCCGCATAGTTCTGGCCGAAGACCTCGAGGAGGCGCTCGAAGTCCTGCACGCGCATCACGAACTCGCCGGCCGGCTCGGCGGGGCCGGGGCGCATGGTGCCGCCCTCGTTGCGCAGGGCCTGGTCGTGCAGCGTGAAGCGCACGAGGCCGCCCTGGATCGAGAAGTTGCTCACGCCGTTGACGAAGATGCGGGGCATCGCGCGCCTCCTGGCTGGCTGTCGGTGGGGGTGTCGGCGGGATTGTCGGCGTGGGTATCGGCGTGGGTATCGGCGTGGGTATCGGCGGGGCTCTCCGCGGTGCGCGCGGCGTCGGCGGCGATGGCCTTGCGCTCGAGAAGCCGCACCGGCCGGCGCGCGGCGGCCTCGGCGAACATCGGGGCCACGTTGCGACCGAACACCGAGACGTTGTCGATGCGCGCGAAATGGCGCTTGAGGGCGGGGGTCAGCGCGGCCTCGAAGAGGGCGAGGCGTGCATCCGGGCGCTGCAGGTCGATGGCGAGGTAGGCGAGCCCCTCGCCGCGGCGGATCACCCAGTCGCGCTCCGGATCCTGCCATTCGAGAACGGCGTTGAGCGCGCGCGGCCAGGCGCGCAGCGGAAAGCGGCCGCAGACGAGCGAGCCCGGCCAGTCGCGGAAGGCGGGCTCGAGAAAGGGCGGCATGAGGCTGAGCGTCGCCTCCGCCTCGGTGATGAGCTGAAGGTTGAGCGCGATCTGGACGGCCGGCATGGCCGGGTCGCGCAGGGCGGAGGGGCGGATGGGCGAGACGAGGCCGCGATAGGCGCCCTCCGACAGCGCGCCGGGTTCGGGCACGCGCTCGAAGACCGTGCTGCCATCGCCGAGCCGGCGGGCGCGGATGCGCAGATCATAGGCTGCGCGGACCTTCACGATCCGGGCGAGGAGGGCGGGGGAGAGGCCGGAGGCGCGGCCCTCTGCCGTCTCGGCCAGGAGCACGGGCGGCGGGAAGGCTAGGGCGGCCTGGGGCGAGAGATTGCGCCAGCCGACGGAAACGGGCGCGGACATCGACACGGGGCCCTCCGCCGGGGCGGGCTCAGCCATGGCTCTCGCCACCGGCCGCAGCGGCGGCCTCCGGATCGAGCGGCTCCAGGAGGCGCGCGGGGCGGCGCGCGGCGGCGGAGGCCCAGATCCCCTCGATATCCGGCGTGATCTCGTGGACCGCGTCCATCCCGGCGCGGTATTCGGCGAGCGCCTCGGTGAGGGCGGCCTCCACCAGCCGCGGGCGCTTGGCGGGATCGTCGAACTCGAAGAGCGCATAGGCGAGCGGTTCGCCCTGCTTGATGTGGAGCTCCTGGTCCGGCCGATCCCATTCGAAGCTCCAGGAGAGCGACTGGGGCCAGATGCTGAGGGGCAGCCGCCCCGCGACCATCGCCCCGGGCCAGCGGCGCATGGCGGCCTCGAAGAAGGGCGGCAGGAGGGACATCCAGCAGTTCGGCTCGTCCGTGACGAAGAAGAAGGGCAGGCGGAGACTGAGAACCGGCTTTTTCGGGTGGCGCCAGCGCTCTGGCGGCGCGAGCTCCAGCATCTCGGCGATCTTCTCGGGCTGCAGGAAGGTGCCCTGCGGGATGACGCCGAGGGCGGGACCGTCGGCATCCTCCTCGAGGGTGAGGCGCAGAGCGCAGGGCGAGGGCACGACGACGAGCTGGCGTTCGAGCCCGTTCACGGCGGGGCAGTTCTGGACTGCCCGGGTGCCGAGGGGCTTCTGGCGCGTGCTCATCACGGTATGCGGCGGCGCGAAGGCGAAGCCGCCCTCATCCTCCTCCAGGCAATAGCCGATATCGACGAATGTCGCTGGTCCGTACATGACGGCGCGCTCCGGGCACGATCCATTTCGAACCGGTCTTAGCGGATGCCGGGGCGGTGCGCAGCCCGCCGGCGCCGGTTTTTTTTACCGCTGTGGGGTCTCGGGGTCCCGGGCTCGACCCGGGACCTCCTTGAGGTTCGCCGACGCGTCGAGGAGGCCCCGGGTCAAGCCCGGGGCCAGGTGGCGTGCGGTGTCGCGCCACTCAGAAGAGGGGATCGCCGAAGCCGTTCTGCTCGAGCGAGACCACCTCGAAGGTGCCGTCGTCCTGCTCGACGATGGCGTTGGCCGCGAAGAAGGCCTGCTGGTTCTCCTCGGAGCGGGCGAATTCGAGCAGCAGGTCCGCGCGGTCGACATCCGGCTGGGCGAGGACGGAGACCCAGAAGTCGAGCCCCTCCTGGTCGGCCTCGCGGTCGAGCACGTTCTCGAAGAGCGTGCGGGTGAAGGCGATGTTATCGAGCGAATCCGGGTCGCCCACGCCCTCTGCAAACTCGTCGGAGGCCAGGAAGAAGGCGGCGATCTCCTGCTCGCTCAGGCCCGCCTGGGCCGCGTCGATCCAGAAATTGAGACCCTCGCTGTCGATATCGCCGTCGCGGTCGAGGCCGGCCTCATAGACCAGCACCACCGTCTCCGCGAGGGTGAGCGGGGTAACCTCCGGCTCGGGGAAGATCGCGCTTTCGATCCGGTCGAAGCGCAGCGGCGTGCCGATCGAAAAGCCGCTGCCGTCCTCGAGCGTCGGGAAGCTCTGGTCGATCCCGTTGGCGATGAGGAACGCGCCGAGCTCCTGCCCGGCTTGCGGCACGGGCAGCGGATCGCCCGAGATCAGGAAGGTGTAGGCGAGGAAGAGGCCCGAGGAGGCGTCCGGCGCGAACGAGCCCACGATGCTCTCGCTGCCATCCGGCTGGGTCCAGCGCAGGATGTTGAGCGTGCCCATGGCGAAGGTTTCGCCGCCGTCCACATCGGTGATCGTGATCGCCACACCCGGGTTCGGGTTGCCGATGGTGAAGCCCGTGGCTTCGGTGTCGATCTCGACGATACCCTCGCCGAGGAAAACGAAATCGTCGACTAGCTCGTAACGCTGCACCGGGATCTGTATGGCGTCGGTCATCTGAGCCCCCATCCTCCTCATGGAAGACCGGAGCGTTACGGGTTCACGCTACACATGCAAGCGGGCGCCGGCGAGTTGTGATCGGGCGTGCAGAATCCGCCGCCCGGCGTGTGCGTTTTGCATCGATTTCGATCTATTCGCGCGTTCCGGGCGGCGCACGGCCGGATCAGGCCACGAAGGCCCATTCGCCGACGGCGACCTCCTGCACGGTCTCGACGAAATCGAGCGTCTCGCGGTTCTCCACGCTCACGGCGAATTCCAGGAGCACGCGTTCGCGGCTGAGGCCCTCCTCGGTGAGCTGGGCGAGCCAGAAGTCGAAGCCCTCGTCGTCGGCCGCGCGCTCGAGGGTGTTCTGGTAGAGCGTGTCCACATACGCGCTGTCGGAGAGCGTGTCCGGCGCGCCGAAGGCGGCCGCGAACTCGTCGGACATCAGGAAGAAGCCCGCGAGCGCCTCGCGCGAGAGCCCGCCCTCGGTTTTGTCGATCCAGAAGTTGAG
>JBCBWF010000440.1:0-4190 GCA_039817245.1 Pseudomonadota bacterium
CCCCTCCGTGTCGCACGGCTCTTCTTTTCGTTCAGTTGGCCCCGTTCGCGCAAGCGCACAAGGCATCGTCCGCCTCCGCCACCCCCAGCGCAGACGTGCCCTCAGCAACGCTTCGGGCATTCCAGATGTGACGTTAGGCAGGTCTCCCGGGCCGGTCAATGCGGCCGGGGACACTCGGAAAGCGGCGCGGGCGGGTCCCGGAACCCACTGTCGCAGCGCGCGATTAAACAGCGGTTCATCGCTCTTGCTCAGGATGCGCGCGGCGAAGCGTGTGGTTCGAGAGGCGCAATGCAGGTGGCGATGCAGTTCCTATCAGCGGGCACCCAGGTGCCCCACGCCATGGGCGCCGCGATGGATCCCGTCGTGATGAGCGTGCATGCCGTCTCCAACGTCCTCATCGCACTCGCTTATTTCTCCATCCCGCTCGCCTTCGCGCTGTTCCTGCGCCGCCGGCCCGGCTTTGCGCATACCCGGCTGGTCCTGCTCTTCGGCGCCTTCATCCTGCTCTGCGGGCTCAGCCATGCGGTGCATGTGCTGGCCATGTTCCATCCGCTGCACGCGCTGGAGGGGGGGCTGAAGGCGCTCACCGCCCTGGTCGCGATCGCCACGGCGTCGGCGCTCTTCCTGCTGCTGCCCCAGCTCGTGGCGATCCCGGGCAGCCGGGCGCTGATCGAGATGAATGCGCGGCTGGAGGCGGAGGTGGCGGAGCGCCGCGCCGCGGAGGCCGCGCTGCGCGAGAGCAAGCACAGCGTGGAACGCGAGGTGGAGATGCGCACGCGCGAGCTGCAGGAAAGCGAGCTGCGCTACAAGCTGGCGGTGGACGGGTCCTATGAGGGGATCTGGGACTGGAACATCTCGAGCAACACGGTGGTGTTCAGCGATCGCAACCGCGATCTCCTCGGCCTGACGCGCGAAGAGTTTCCGGACGCGTTCGACAGCTGGGCGAGCCGGGTGCATCCGGACGATCTGCCGATGATCCTCGGCGCGGTCACCAAGCATATCGAGGACGGCACGCCCTATGAGGGCCGCTACCGGATCGTGGCCAAGGACGGCAGCTACCGCTGGTGGCGCTCGCGCGGGCAGGCCACCTGGAACGAGAAGGGCGAGCCGATCCGCATGCTCGGCATCAACCGCGACGTCACGGAGGAGAAGCTGCGCGAGGATGAGCTGCGCGCGGCGCAGGAGCGCGCGCAGGCCGCGAGCGTGGCCAAGAGCGCGTTCCTGGCGAGCATGAGCCACGAGATCCGGACGCCGATGAACGGCATCATCGGCATGGCGGAGCTGCTGGCCGAGACGGAGCTGACGGAGGAGCAGCGGATCTCGACGGAGACGATCGTGCTCTCCGGCGAGCGGCTGCTGACGATCATCAACGACGTGCTGGACTTCTCGAAGATCGAGGCGGGCAAGCTGGCCTTCGCCAGCGTCTCCTTCGATATCTCCGAGGAGGTGGAGGGGGTGTGCGCGCTCCTCATCTCCAATGCGCGCGAGAAGAATATCGACCTGCTGCTGGACTGCCATCCGAGCCTGCATCGCCGGGTGGTGGGTGATCCGGGGCGGCTGCGCCAGATCGTGACCAATCTGGTGGGCAACGCGATCAAGTTCACCGATACGGGGCATGTGTTCGTGCGCGTGGACGGGCAGCAGCGGGACGGGCGCTGCGATTTCGAGATCGTGGTGGAGGATACCGGGATCGGCATCGAGCCGGAGAAGCAGGGCTCGATCTTCTCCGCCTTCGAGCAGGCACTGACGCCGCGGCATGTGGGGATCGAGGGCACGGGGCTCGGCCTAGCCATCAGCCGCCGGATCGCGGAGGCGATGTCCGGCACGCTGGAGGTGGTGTCGGAGCCGGGGAAGGGATCGACCTTCACCTGCCGCGTGAGCCTGCCGCTCGACGAGGCGGCGGCGGCGCCGGCCTGCGCCGTGGCACTGGAGCCGCCGGGGCCGGAGAGCGAGGCGGTGGTCGTGGTGAGCCTGCGCCCGATCCACCAGGCCAAGATGGCGCGCGCGCTCAGCTTCTGGGGCCTGCGCTGCGTGGCGGCGGGGACGCTGGAGGAGGCGGCGGAGCTGGTGCGCGCGCTGGCGCGCCCGCCGCGGGCGGTGACGGTCGATCACCGCACGCTCTCGCCGGACGGGCTGCCGGAGAGTGCGCGCGCCCTGCTGCGCCTCGCCGAGGACACGCCGCTGATCGCGATGATGCCGCCCGATTTCTCCTACGACCGCGAGACGCTGTTCGCGGCGGGCTTCAGCGACCTGCTCGCAGAGCCGCCGCGGATGAGCCTGCTCCACGCGACGCTGTTCGGCGCAGCGGCCGAGGCCAGCGCAGCGCCGGCGCCGCCCAAGGCCAGGCTCGCGGCCGACGGCGAGGGCCGCGTCGCAGCGCCCGGGATCGACCCGAGCCTCGCGCCCATCGGCGGGCCGGGCAAGGGCGGCGCGGAGGTGCTCAGCGGCGCCATCATCCTCGTCGCCGAGGATAACCGCACCAACCGGCTCGTGATCGACCGCCTGCTCGCCAAGAGCGTGGGCAGCCTCGCCTTCGCCGAGGACGGCCGGGAGGCGGTGGAACTCTTTGCGAGCCTGCGCCCGAACATCGTGCTGATGGACATGCTGATGCCCGAGATGAACGGCACCGACGCGACGCTCGCAATCCGGGCGGCGGAGGCGGCGAATGGCTGGCCCCGCTGCCCCATCGTCGCGCTGACGGCGAACGCGCTGCCGGGCGACCGGGCGCGCTGCCTCGGCTCGGGGATGGACGACTTTCTCACCAAGCCCGTGCGCAAGGAGCTGCTGATCTCCTGCATCGCCGGCTGGATCGACAGCCGCCAGCCGGGCGAGACCGCGCCCGAGGACACCGGTCGCCCGGGAAGCGACGCGTCGCCCCCACGGCCCGAAGCGGGGATCGATGCGGGGACCGAGGTGGAGCCTGAGGTTGGGACTGACGCTGGGACCGAGGCTGACTGGGCTGCAGTGAGCGAGCCGCCCCGCATGGCATCCAGCGGGTCCGGCCGGGACCCCGGCAGGCGCTGAGCGACCCGGCCTGAGCCCCTTGTTTGCGTGGATGGCCCGCCGCACCGCCGGGACAAGCCGGCGATCGGATCGCTCAGCGGTGCGCCTTGCCGAGACGCCGAGGGCCTCGGAGCGCCGGGCCGCGTTCCGTCCGCGCCCGCGCACCGGCCGAGCGCCATGCGCTGAGAGCCGAGAGCCGAGAGCCGAGAGCCGAGAGCCGAAAGTGACGGTACGTCCGTGCTTTTGGATCGCACCTCGCCGTTCTTTTTCTTGCGTCCGCTGTTGGCGTCGCGGCCCGGGCCTCGTGGTGCCCGCTCCGTAGGGGGCGAAGGGTGAGGATCGTCGTCCGTGGGCGGTGGGCTTCTGGCGGGAGGGTTGGGGTGCCGGTTTTCGGACCCGGGTTGGCCCGGGCGGGATGGGGCGGGCCTGCGCAGCGCGGCAGGCTCAGGGGCGGTTTCGGGCGGCGCTGCGGATGGTGCGCTCGAGGACGTCGAGGAAGCGGGAGCGGTCTGCCCGGCTGAAGGGGCGCCCGCCGCCGGCCCCGCCCGAGCTCAGCGGATCGGCGGCGCGCAGATCGGCCATCAGGTCGCGCATGGCGAGCTGCTGGCCGATATTGGCTGCGGTGAACCGCTCGCCATTGTGGCGCAGCGCCTCGGCGCCGGCCTCGATGCAGCGCGCGGCCAGCGGGATGTCGCCGGTCACGCAGATATCGCCCGGGCCGATCTCGGCCGCGATCCAGCGATCCGCCTCGTCCGGCCCGTCGGGCACCACGACGATGCGCACGAGGGGGTCGGCGCTCGGGCGCACGCCGCCATTGGAGACGAGCAGCACCTCGAGCCGGTGACGCTCGGCCACGCGCAGCACCTCGGCCTTCACGGGGCAGGCATCCGCATCGACGAAGATGCGTGGGCCGGCGCTCATCCTGTGGCGTGCCGGACGTGATCGCCGCGGCTTAGCGAGGGCAGCGCGGCGCGGTCGACGGCCGGTGCTCCACCCGCCCTGCCCCGGACTTCATCGGCCCCGGCGCAGTTCGGCGGCGTCATGCGCGTTGACGAACCGGGGCGGGGCGGCTGCGCGGCCATGAGGCGGAGGCGGAGGCGGGGCGCCGATGCCGCCCGAACCCGGCGCAGCACAGAGAGCGAGCGCGCTCTGCCCGAGCGGCGCGGCATGCCCCGCGCAGGCTCCCG
>JBCBWF010000169.1:0-10076 GCA_039817245.1 Pseudomonadota bacterium
GAACGCCGAGATCGTCAGCCAGGAAGACGGCGTGCTGACCATCCGCAACGCCAGCTGGAATGCCAGCATCCCGGCGGGCCAGACCATCGAGGTCGGTTTCCAGGGCAGCGGCTCGTCCGCCGGTCTCGGCCTGATCGACAGCACCTTCGGCGTCGGAGGCGGCGCCGACGTCCCCGACGATCCCGACCCCGTGGATCCCGGCGACGACGGGGGCATGGGCGACGATGCCGGCATGGGCGGCGGCACCGGGAACGACGACACGGGCAACGACGGCGAACCGGGCGGCAGCACCGGCGGTTCCGGGCCCTTCGTCGGCGGCGGCCAGACCTATTTCGTCGGCCAGACCTCCGTCGTCACCGGCTTCGACCCCACGCGCGACGTCCTCGATCTCGGGCCGAACTCGATCCACAACCAGATCCCGGTCGACACGCCCGATGGCCTGATGTTCCTTCACATGTTCAACGCCAGCCAGTCCCTGCTACTGGAGGGCGTCCATCTCGCCGACCTGCATCCGGAGAACTTCGCGCCCATCTCGGATTCCCATCTGCAGCAGGATCTGAGCGCGGCCCTGGCCTATGAGGACGGCACCGGCCTCGTCCGGCCGAACACGGTCTATGTCCGCTCCCACGAAGAGGGCGTGGAGGAGATCGTCGACTTCAACCCGGCGACCGATAAGGTCAGCTTCTTCTATCTCAGCGTCCGTGGCGATGGCGGGCTCAACTTCACCGTCGAGGAGACCGCGGAGGGCGCGCGCTTCTACAGCCCGCTGACGGGGCAGAGCACGATCCTCCGGGGCGTCTCCTTCTCCGATCTCGACAGCTCGCATTTCGAATGGCGCGCCAACCAGCTTGAGGACGGCATCGCCGGGCGCATGGGTCTGGCGAGCGTGATCGACGGGTTCACCTATCCGAGCGAGAATGTCTTCAGCGGCAAGAGCGTCGCGATGGCCGGGCTGGTGGACCGCGCGCCCTACCACACCCAGCAGGACTATACCGGCACCCCGATCGGCGCGGGAACGGATCCGGCGGCCCCCACCGGCGATGACGACGGCGCCGCTGCCGCACCGGTCGTGGTGACCGTCACCGGCGGCTCCGTCACCGAGGCCGATCCGGGCGTGGAACACGTCCACGACGACGGCTCCACCCATATCCATGACGACGGGCACCGGTTCATCACCTTCCAGGTCGCGCTGGACGCCCCCGCGATCGAAGCGTTCACGCTGACCTATTCGACCGCGGACGGCACCGCCCTCGCCGATACCAGCAGCAGCGTCGCGTATGACTATCACGAGGCGGCGGGCAACCTCGTCTTCCAGCCGGGCGAGCAGATCAAGACCGTGGTGGTCTCGATCCACCCGGACATCCTGGTGGAGGAGACGGAGACCTTCTCGCTGTCGGTCGTCGGCGACAACATCACCGGCGATCTGGCCGCCACGGGCACCATTCTCGACAACGATGTGGCGGACCCGCAGGACGACGGCATGGGCGGCCATGACATGGGCGACGGCATGGGCGACGGCATGGCCGATGGCGGCCATGGTGACGGCATGGGCGATGGGGGCATGGGCGACATGCCCGACGAGCCCGACGACCCCGACGGCCACACCGGTCACGATGGCCATGCGGGCCACGGAGATCCGGCCTCCGGCTTCACCGACATCACCGAGTACGGCGTCCATCACGGCACCAGCAGCCACACCCATCACGACAGCCTCGAAGGCGGGCGCACGGCGATCACCACCGAGGCGATGCTGGCCTATAACGGGCTGCGCGACTTCCTGGGGCTGGAGGACGCGACGATCGAAGAGGTCGGCACCTGGGCCTTCGACAACGGGCTGACCAACAACACCCAGGCCTGGGGCGGCGATCTGCAGGGCGTGGGCCTCTGGTACGCGATGCAGGGTGCCAAGGTCGGCTGGATCCGCGACGATGCATTCGACCCGCAGATCCTGGCCGATATCCAGCGCGAGGCCCGCCTCGGCGATCCGGCCGAAGTGATGAGCATGGTCGAGGACTTCGGCCATGACGGCTTCGGCGCCTATCTGATGGAGACCGGCCTCTCCGCGCACTTCGTCGAGACCATGAAGATGGAGCCCCATTACGGCGGCTGGATGCATGGGCGGACCCATGGCTATCTCAACTTCCCCGAAGGCGGCGCGATCGCGCATGACGTCAACCACCTGACGGTGCTCAGCCACGACCAGATGCAGCCCTTCATGAACGACACCTTCGACTGGCCGCAATGGCCGGCGCTGAACGTGCCGCATCAGGACGTGATCGACTATTTCCAGAGCATGGTGGTGCTCGGCGATCCGCTGGGCGACGCGCTGCCCTCCGACGGGAGCGCCCCGGCACCTGTCGATCCGCCTGTCGAGATGCCCGTCGATCCGGTGGAGCCGCCCGATCCTGTCGACCCCGATCCGGCCGATTCCGCCCCCACAGCTCCGGGCGACGACGGCTCCGCGGCGCTCGATGCCAGTCTGCGCGTCGTGAACGACTGGGGCAGCGGCGCGGTGATCGAGCTCGATATCACCAACACCAGCCAGTCCCAGGTCTCCGGCGGCTGGCAGGTTCAGTTCGGCTTCGACACCGACCAGATCACCGGCAGCTGGAACAGCTCCTGGAGCGCGTCGGCCGGGGGCAGCGAAATCGTGGTCTCCGATGTCGGCTGGAACAGCAGCCTGAACGCGGGCCAGACCGTCTCGGTGGGCTTCCAGATCAATCAGGGCGGCCTCGACGAAGACCGCCTGAACGACGAGGCGGCGTTCCTGTTCGTGTAGCGCTGCCCGGCCCGATCGCAGGACCGACGAAAGCGACAGGCCCGCGAATTGCGCCCGTGACCCCGGGACACCACGCAATCCAGGCCCGTCGCTTATGATGCACGGCCAGCCGCTGCGCTCTATGGCCCGGCGGCCGCCACGCTCTCGGCGAACTCGCTCGGGCGGCAGAGTTGGCACCCCCCTCGACCGCAAAGCGCTGATCCGACGCTGGGCATCGCCCTAGGCGTTCGCGCCGCGAAGGATCGCGCGCACGGCCTCCGTCACATCGGCGGTCTTCGCGGAGCCGCCGATATCCGGGGTCATCACGCCGGACGCGCACACTTCCTCGACCGCGCTCATCAACCGCAGGGCTGCATCGGCCTCGCCGAGATGATCCAGCATCTGCGCCGCCGTCCAGAAGGTGGCGACCGGATTGGCGATGCCTTTCCCGGTGATGTCGAAGGCCGAGCCGTGGATCGGCTCGAACATCGACGGAAACCGGCGCTCCGGATCTATGTTCGCCGTCGGCGCCACGCCGAGGCTGCCGGCCAGCGCGCCCGCAAGGTCGGACAGGATATCGGCATGCAGGTTGGTCGCGACGATGGTGTGGAGGCTCTGCGGCGACTTCACCATGCGCACGGTCATCGCATCGACCAGCATCTTGTCCCAGGTCACGTCGGGAAACTCCTGGCTCACCTCCTCGGCGATCTCGTCCCACATCACCATCACGTGCCGCTGGGCGTTCGATTTCGTCACCACCATCTGCAGTTTGCGCGGGCGCGACTGTGCGAGCCGGAAGGCGAAGCGCATGATGAACCGCGCCGAGTGTGCCGGAGGCTCCTATTCCTGAGAAGGTTGGAGGCCGATGAGGAAGGCCCGGAACAAGTGCTCCACCGAGATCCGCACGCGCGCGGTGCGGCTCGTCCTCGACCAGGGGGCGGAGCATTCGTCCCGCTGGTCGGCAATCCAGGCGATCGCCCCGAAGATTGGCTGTTCGGCACAGACGCTGAACGAAGAGATCAAACGGGTCGAGGTGGGCGCTGGCCGTCGCGGCGACGTGCCTACCGAGCTGGCCGAGACGGTGAGCTCGGCGCGCCATCGGCCCGAGCGACGATGGCGAGCGGCGCTGGAGCGGGAGAACCGCGAACTCCGCCACGCCAAAGAGATCCTGCGGAAGGCCAGCGCCTATTCTGCCCAGGACTTCAGGCGGAGCGGCATCGCTTCGAGCGATGCCTGAGATGTTCGACCGCCGGTCGAAGACATGATCGCGTTCACCGACGATCATCGGGACGCGCACCCCCGCTCGCCCTCAATGCCGCAATGAGTGCAGGCACTTGGGCTCGGTTCGAAGGGGGGCACGGTTGGGCGCCGATCCACACCAGATCGCAAAGGCGATGACCGAGCGAGGGAAACGGTGACCCGTCAGGCGGGGGAGCCCGTAAGCCTTGAACATGGGACACCGCAAAGATCCAGGCGTGCCGCCGTCAACCTGACAGTGCGATGTGATTGAATACGTGAGTTGGTCAAAATCGACTAACTCGGGGGAGGGCGATACAGCTCAAGACAAAGCTTGCGTTTGTGGAAGAATCAAGGTTAGCCTCTCAACACAAAGTTTTGATTTTTACCAACTTGTAAAATGAGAGCCTTTTAGGCGAGATCGAGACACCTGAGCGGGCCGTATGTTCCAATGGAAAAACAATGATTGATGACATTCTTCTCCCAGATACGATTCTTTTTACAATTGAGTTTGGTGAAAGATTTTCTACCGTAACGCGACTTGCTTCCTATAGTCCTGATGGTGGGTTCACGGTGTTCGATGGGGCCACTCAGGTCGATGGGGATGCACTGCCTTTGCCCGACCGAAACTTCGACTTTGTTCTGCGCCCGCTTGGTCTCGACTCGGCACTTCTTGCCTACGAGCCGCTGGGTGCTCCGGCAGAAGTCTTCCTGATCGACACCGCAGTCGGCGTCCGGGACCTCACGGAGGCCAACGGCTCCGCCGGCTCGCAGCCCGGGTTCGCGCTCCAGCAGATCAGCGCAGAATTCGGCGGGATCGGCGCGGGCGGCCTCGTCGATCCGAATGAAGGGATCGAGCTTGTTCGCGTCGATGCCGGCGGAGAGATCGCCTATCTCGACACCGACCTCTCCGCGCCCGGTCTCCAGACCATTCGGCCGGGCCCGGCCGCATCCCTTCCGACCAACTTCATCGAGTTCTCGGGGCGGGTGTTCTTCAATGCCATCAGCGAGCGCGGCGAGGGACTGTTCTACATCGATCGCGACGGGCAGACCGTCGTCGAGTTCGATGCTGCGCCGGAGATCCCGAACATCCAGCCTCTGCCGATCGATCTGCAACAGGCGGTCGTCATCGGCGATGCCCTCTTCGCCTTCTCCACGCGCGAGACCGGCGAAGGCACCACGCGCGGAACCGTCAGGATCTCGCCCGATCTCGAGATCGACTACCTGACCGTCGAGCAAAACAGCCGGATCGAGCCGGTCTCGGTCAGCAACATCCGCGACGTCGCCGTGCCGTTCGGCGACGCGCTCGCCTTCCCGGGTCTTGTCTTCGTCGACGAGGATGGCGCGGTCACCGGGTTCGACACCAACCCGGATCGCGATGGCACGCAGCCTCTCGGCGGCGGCAGCCAGATCCTCGGACCGTTCGGCGACGGACTGCTGATCGAGCTGCCCTCCCAGCTCACGGTCTTCGATGACCCGGATGTCCGTCCGAGCGAGTTCGCGGTGTTCGATGGCACGGAGTTCGAGCCTGTCGTCGTGGGCGAGTCGCTCGGTACGGGCGTCCTCCGCGGCAACGGCTTCTTTCCGGTAGGCGACGCGGTCTATCTGGTGGGCAGCGACGACGAGCCGCGCGCGCCCTTTCCGGAGGGCTCCGAGCTCTGGCGGATCGGTCCGGACGGTGTCGCGGACCAGGTCGACTTCGACCCGACCGTGCCGGGCATCCAGACCGCCCTGCTCGGGCCGCGCGATGGCGGCTTCGACGATCTGCTCAGCTACAACGGGCTCCTGTACTTCCGGGTCATCGACGATGCGACGGGCTTCGCCTACTACACTGCGGACGAGGCGGGCACGGTCACGCGGCTCACGCCCGGAGAGGGGTTCGCCGAGGGCGAGGGGATCGGCCTACTCGGCCCGTCGCCATTGGGCACGCCGTGGCTGCCCGTCGGCGAGGACGTGCTCGTGCGCAGCATTGGCCCCTCGCAGTCGCAGGAACTCCTGCGCGTGGTGGACGGACGCTTCGACCGGATCGACATCGATCCGGACGTTCCGGGGATCCAGCCCGCTGGCGGCGACTTCATCAGCGACTTCTTCGGGACGACGGATGCCGACTTCACCTATCTCACCGGAGACTTGCCGGTGATCGGCGGCACTGGCGGCGGCGGCGGCGACCCTTCGATCGGCGAGGGCCTCACGCCGGCCGAGGCCCGCGAGGTTGCGCTGCTCTACGAGACGGGCCTGGATCGCGACGGCGACATCGACCTGCCGGGCCTCAACTTCTGGATCGACCAGCGCGAGGGCGGCTTCTCGATCGAGGAACTCGCGCAGTTCTTCCTCGACAGTGAAGAGTTCGCGGCGGCCTTCGGCGACCCGGGCAGCCTCAGCGATCGGGCCCTGGTCGAGCAACTCTACCTGAACGTCCTCGACCGGCCCGGCGAGCCGGCAGGCGTGGACTTCTGGGCCGGTGTCGCCGCGAGCCCCGAGTTCTCGCGCGCTGAACTCCTCTTCGAATTCGCGGTCAGCGTCGAGAACGCCGAAACGCTCGCCTTCGTCGAGACCCTGGCGGAGACATCGCCCGGGGATTGGAACTTCGTATGACTTGTCCCGGGGGAAAGATCTGATGGCCACGATTGCAGGAACGCTCGATGTCGCGGGCGACGAGGACTGGGTGCGCGCCGATCTGGAAGCAGGCATCAGCTACAGGATCGCCGTCGAAGACGCGTTTGGAGCCGTGTCCTTCAGCGTGCAGTCGCAGGACGATCCGGGCTTCGACGATCCGGATTTCCGCCGCTTCGATTTCCCGATCCAGCAGCAGACCGTCGTTACGCCGGAGCTCGGCGGTGCATTCTTCATCGCGGTGGATGGCTTCGAGGAGCAGGGCTATACCGTCACCGTGGAGGAGCAGGTCGACGACTTCGCCGACAACCCGCTGACCACCGCTTTCGTCGCCCCCGGCGGCAGCCTGCAGGGCACGCATGAAGTCGTGGGCGACGACGACTGGGTGCGCATGTCGTTGAGCGCGGGCGTCACGTACCGGATTGCCGTGGAGCAATCGGACCCAAGTGATTTTCTCACCCTCTCGCTGATGTCGCGCGAGGACAGCGTCTTCTCGGCCGGCCGTACCCGCGACGACTTCTCTCCCTTCTTCGGCAACTTCGTCTTCGATCAGAATGAAATCGTCCTGACGCCTCTCAGGAGCGCCGACTATTTCTTGAGCGTCATCGGGACAGCGGGGGACTACACGGTCTCCCTTGAAGACATCGCCGATGATTTTGCGGACAACGAGAACACAACCGGCACCATCGCAGTCGGTTCGACGGCCACAGGCAGGATCGACGCCGTCGATGACGAGGACTGGTTCCGTGTCGAGTTGGCCGCAGGCGTGACTTACCGGACGAACGGCGATGCGACGAGCTTCGTCGATCCTGCCGCGATCTTCGACGACGATCTCTTCTCCGTCGGCGTGGATCAACTACCCCGCGCCGAGACATCCGGCGTCTTTACCCCCGAACTCGGCGGCACATACTTCATCGCCGTCCAGGACGACGCCGCCAGCGTTGGAGAGACCTATACGCTCGAACTTGCGGTCCAGGAGGACGACTTCGCCGACAACCGCGCGACGACGGGAAGCATCGCGCCCGGCCAGCAGGTCTCCGGCCTCATCGAGATCGCGGGAGACGAGGACTGGTTCGCGGCCGATCTTGCAGGCGGCGTCACCTACCGGGCTCGGCTCGAACTTGAGAACCCCGGTGACTTCGATCGCTTGAACGTGGGCTCTGAGCAAGACGACGAGTTCTTCGACACCGAGACGCCGCTGCGCAGCGAATTCGGCTTCTCCCAGTTCGATGCGCCGGGTGTCGTCGAAGCCATCTTCACGCCCCTCAATGGCGGGCGCTACTTCATCCAGGTTCCGTCCGACACCTTGGCCGGGGCCTACACGGTGTCGCTGGATGTGGTCGATGACGACTTCGCCGACAATGCCGGAACAACCGGCAGCCTCAGCGTTGGTGGAACCGCGACCGGCACAATCGAGAACCAGGGAGATCAGGACTGGTTCCGTGTCGATCTGCAGGCCGGTGTGAGCTACCTGGTCACCACGCAGGCCGATGACGTCGATCTTTCGTTCGCGATCGGTCAGGAACTGGTGGTGACCGACCAGGACGGCGAGTTCCCGGACGATTTCCGCTTCGAATTCTCGACCAGCGACTTTCTTGCCGAGACCCAGAACGCTCAAACGGTCCTGACCCCGCTGGAGAGCGCGACCTTCTTCGTCCAGGTTTGGGGAGATCGCGGAACGGGCGACTACACCGTCAGCGTGGTCGAACAAGAGGACGACTTCGCGGATACCTCGGGGACGACGGGGGTCGTCGATCTGAGTGATGACGGGGGCGCCCCTTCGATCGGCGAGGGCCTCACGCCGGCCGAGGCCCGCGAGGTTGCGCTGCTCTACGAGACGGGCCTGGACCGCGACGGCGACATTGACCTGCCGGGCCTCAACTTCTGGATCGACCAGCGCGAGGGCGGCTTCTCGATCGAGGAACTCGCGCAGTTCTTCCTCGACAGTGAAGAGTTCGCGGCGGCCTTCGGCGACCCGGATAACCTCAGCGACCAAGCACTGGTCGAACAGCTCTATCTCAACGTCCTCGACCGGCCCGGCGAACCGGCGGGCGTCGACTTCTGGACCGGCGTCGCCGCGAGCCCCGAGTTCTCGCGCGCCGAACTGCTCTTCGAATTCGCGGTCAGCGTCGAGAACGCCGAAACCCTCGCCTTCGTCGAGACCCTGGCGGAGACATCAGCGGGTGAGTGGGAGTTTGTGGCATGATTTTCTCAAGAGACCTCGCACAACAAACGTTCCAATGGAAGCTCAAGTTCGTGGCTGTTCATGGGTATAGCCGATGCTTAAATTCTCCACCCGTCAAAGTATTTGCGAGGGCCTTTTTTAAGCATATGCACAATCTAATCGGGGCATTAAGGCTAAACGCATGGAGCCGTTTAAATTCTTAAAACCTGGACGGCAGTCAAATTCGTCTTTGGCGCGAATTCTTTACGGTGCAACCGCTGGAGAAGCGGAATCATCGACGCGGGCCGCCTTCCCCGCCATGTGGTCGGCCCGGGGCAAAGGCCAATCGGAGGAGGTCCGGATCGCGCTCCGCGGGGCGCGAACCCACTGATCAGGCGCCACGAAAGGAGGCCGTCGAGCGTCCGATCGGGGCAGGGGGCGGTTGATCGGCGCGGCAAGCCGCGGCACCATCTACAGGCTGGGATCGAGCCCTAGGTCGGCAGCGTCGGCGACAGCTACGACAACGCCCTCGCCGAGACGATCAACGGCCTCTACAAGACCGAGTTCATCCACCGGCGTGGCCCATGGCGCGGATTCGAGGCAGTCGAATACGACGCGCTCGAATTGGTCGATTGGTTCAACGACCGCCGGCTGCTCTAGCGGATCGGCAACATCCCACCGGGAGGGGCCGAAGCCGATTTCTACGCCTCTGCCGATTCCTGCGCCGCTATGGAGACCTCAGAAATGGCCGCGTAGCTAACAAGATAACGCCTCCGGCAGACCCGGGGCGGTTCACCTTCAAGGCGCGCTGCTGCCCGAAGACACCGAGCCGGAATGTCACGCGTTCGATCCACGAAGGGGCACGCGACCTCGCTCGGGAAATCGCGAAGACCGATGCCTTCGTCGTGTCCCGCCGTGCCCGAAGGAAGGTCGAAATGCTCTTCGCCCATATGAAGAAAATCCTCGGCCTCGACCGCCTCGCCTGCTCCTCAGAGGACCGAGCGGCGCCAAAGACGAGTTCATCCTGGCCGCCACCGCCCAAAACCTCCGCAAGATGGCCAAGCTCCTTCCCGCAACAGCTTGAGTGAGCTGTTGGGCGCCCTCTTCGAGCCGCCTCTAACGCGCCGCAACACGCTGTTTTTACACAGAATTGGCGGAAAGCAGTCGTTTGCCGCGGGTGCGTACGAGGCGATGGGTGTTGCATAAAACCGACATTCATTTTGCGGAATTGCAGTAGCTGCTGCTACAATGCTGCCCAGCCGCATGGATGTGACCATTGCTCCGTCTGGAAGAAGTCTTCCAGAC
>JBCBWF010000306.1:0-6299 GCA_039817245.1 Pseudomonadota bacterium
GACGGAATTCGCCGGCGCGGGACGGTTCGATGCGCTGCTCCTCGACATCTCGATGCCGGAGATGGGCGGGCCGGAGCTTCTGGCGGAGATCCGGGGGCTGGAGCTGCGCCTCGGCCGCCCCGCGACCCCGGCGCTCGCGGTGACCGCGCATGCGATGACCCATGAGATCGCGCATATCCTGGCGCAGGGCTTCAGCCGCCATGTGCCGAAGCCGGTGCAGATCGAGCCGCTGCAGGCGGCCCTGAGGGGTGCCATGGCCGAGGCGGCGGGCGGCGCGCTCTGGCCCGCCGCCGTGGCGCCGGCGCAGGAGGGGCGCGGCGCAAAAGAGCCCGCCTTCTCCGCCTGATCGCCGCTTTGCGGTAGCGGCCGGCGGGGCAGATCCGGCATAGTCCCGCTCGCCCGGCCGGCGACGCGCCCGGGCCAGATCAGCGACAGGAGAAGTCGATGGATGCCAGCGACGCCCCGGCGCGGCCAGCAGGGCCCGCGCGGCGCGAGAGCGCGCCGGATGCCCCGGCGCCCGCCGATCAGGCGACGCCCGCGCAGAAGCTCGCGGCCGAGGCGCTCGGCACCGCCTTTCTGCTCGCCACCGTGGTGGGCTCCGGCATCATGGCGGAGCGGCTGGCGGGCGGGAACGTGGCGATCGCGCTTCTCGGCAACACGCTGCCGACGGGGGCGATCCTGGTGGTGCTGATCACCATGCTGGGGCCGATCTCGGGGGCGCATTTCAACCCGGCGGTGAGTCTGGCCTTCGCGATCCGGGGGGAGATCGGCCGGGCCGAGGCGCTCGCCTATACGGGCGCGCAGCTGGCGGGCGGGCTCGCGGGCGTGGTGGTCGCGCATCTGATGTTCGAGACCGCGCCGCTGCAGCTCTCGGCGAATGCGCGCAGCGGGCCGGCGCAGTGGTTCTCGGAGGCGGTGGCCTGTTTCGGGCTGGTGCTGACGATCCTGGCGACGCTGCGCGCGCGCCCCGCGGCGGTGCCGGTGGCGGTGGGGCTCTACATCACGGCGGCGTACTGGTTCACGGCCTCGACCTCCTTCGCGAACCCGGCGGTGACGGTGGCGCGCGCGTTCACGGACAGTTTCTCGGGCATCAGGCCGCTGGACGTGGCCCCCTTCATCGCCGCCCAGATCGCCGGCGCGGTGCTCGCGGTGCTGCTCTGCCGCTGGCTGCTCGGCGAGCGCGGGGCCCCAGCGCGGGATGCGCGCGAGGGATAAGGCGGTGCCGCGGCACAGGGCGCGCCTTGGCCGTGGAGGCCGTACCCGTACTGTCCCGCCGGGCAGAGTCGGCTGTGTTCATATAATGTTCTGATCCTCGAGACCATAATGTCGTGGGCGGGAGCGATCGCAGGCAGTGGATCGATCGGCCGGAAGGGTCTGAGCCAGAATCGCACAGCGCAGCGAAACACGCCCACCTGCCACCCTGACCCGAAACTGGAGGCTGCCATGCCGCATCCCTTCGACGAAGCCCGCATCCGCGAAGCGCTGGAAAGCGCCTGGTCGCTGGAGACCGCCGTCCAGTGGTCCGCCGAGAACCCCGCCAACGGGCAGTGCAATGTCACTGCAGCCGTGATCCACGACCTCTTCGGCGGCGATATTCTGCGAACCCGCTTTCCGGCCGTCTGGCACTACTACAACCGGATCGACGGCAAGCGTGTCGACCTGACCGACAGCCAGTTCACCCGGCCCGGCGCCCGTTTTCCGGCCCCCGAGCGGTATGACGACGCGCTCAGCGATCGCGCGGCAGCGATGGAGGGCATCCCCCAGCGCGAGTACGACGCCTTGAGAGCCACGCTCCTCCGGCGTCTCGGCTGACCCGGGCGCTGCGCTCCGCTCTGTCCCACCCACATCCAACCGGATCGCTGCCGCGTCGAAGCTGCTGGACGCCTCCACCTGTCGCCGCCGGCGCGGGTTGCGATCGGACTGAGCTTCCGGGACCGCACTATGCGATCGCTCCCTCCCACGACATTTTTCGTCACGTCTGGTGAATGTGAGATGAGCATTTCCGGCGACCCGCCCGTTCGTTTCACATCTCCACATGTTCACTTAATGTTCGTATCTCGCGGTCCATCATGACGTGGGAGGGAGCGGCCGCAGGGAGGCAACACGGGTCCGGCCGGACAGCGCCTCAGGGTCGGCTGAGCCGCGCCACCAGCTCGACATGGCCGGACCAGAGGAACTGGTCGATCGGCTGCACCCAGTCGAGCCGGTAGCCGCCCTCCACCAGGATCCGCGCATCGCGTGCGAATGTCGCCGGGTTGCAGCTGACGCTCGCGATCACCGGCACCGGCGAGGCTGCGAGCTGCGTCGCCTGCTCGCGCGCACCGGCGCGCGGCGGGTCGATCACCACGGCCTCCGCCCCTTTCAGCTCCGGCCCGGCGAGCGGGCGGTGGAACAGGTTGCGCGCATGGGTGGCGACGCGCTGGAGCCCCTGCCCCGCCGCCTCCCGCCAGCCCCGGTCGAGCGCCGCCAAGGCCGCCGCCTCGATCTCGAAGGCCACAACCTCCGCGCCCTCCGCCAGCGGCAGCGTGAAGGTTCCCACCCCGGCGAAGAGGTCCAGCACGCGGCGCGCCTGCCCGCCCGGAACTTCGAGCGCTGCGCGCACCGCCGCGAGCATCGCCGCCTCACCCTCCGCCGTGGGCTGCATAAAGGCGCCGGGCGGCGGCAGCACCGAGGCGCGGCCGATCGGCTGGACCGGCGCTGCCCGCGTCACCACCGCCTCGCCATCGACACCGATCCGGACGAGCCCCGCGCGTGTCGCGATCCCGGCCATCAGGGCCTGGGCCGGGCCGTCGAGCGGGCGCGCGCCCTCCACCGCGCAGTCCACGCCGGCCGCGCTGTCGGTCAGCGTGATGCGCAGCTCGCCCTTGCGGCTCGCCAGCGCGCCCACCAGTTCGGCAAGCCGGGGCACGGCCGCAGCCAGTGCCGGTCGCGCCACGGGGCATTCCTGCAGATCGACGATGGTCTCGGAGCCGGCCATGTGGAACCCGATCGCCGTCGCCTTCTTCGTCCGCCGCGCCGTGACGGTGATCCGCCGGCGCGACGCGGCGGGCACGGCGATGGTCGGCCGGATCTCCACATCGCCGAAACCGCGCGCCGCCAGCGCCGCCGCCACCAGCCCCCGCTTCCAGTCCGCCAGAAACGCGGGCGAGGCATGCTGCAGGCTGCACCCGCCGCAGCGGCCGAAATGCCGGCAGACCGGCTCGATCCGCTCCAGCGACGGGCTGAGCACCTCGAGGACCTGCCCGCGCTGGCCATGGCGCGCGATGCGCACCCGCTCGCCCGGCAGGGTGCCCGGCACGAAGAGCGCGCCCGCCTCCGCCACCCCGTCGCCGCGCGCGCCGACGGTCTCGATCTCGACGATGTCGGTCATGCAGCGCTCCGTGGGGCGGGGGCTGGCGCAGCGGCTCGGCCCGGCAACTGGGCGGCGATCAGGAACTCCCGATTGCCGTCCGACCCGGTTATAGGGCTCTCGGTCTCGCCGGTCACCTGCCAGCCGCGCGCGGTGAGCCAGGCCGCGATGCGCGCGCGGATCTCCGCCTGCAGGGCGGGATCGCGCAGGATCCCCCCCTTGCCGACCCGGCCGGGCCCCGCCTCGAATTGCGGCTTCACGAGCGTGACCAGCCGCGCCCCGGGCCGCGCGAGCGCCAGCGGCCCCGGCAGCGCCTTTTCAACCGAGATGAAGGAAAGGTCGGACACGATCCAGTCCACCGCCGGCACGCGCCCGGGCGGAATGGCGCGGGCATTCACTCCCTCATGCAGGCTCACGCGCGGATCGTCGCGGAGGCGCGGATGAAGCTGGCCATGGCCCACATCGAGCGCGTGCACATGCGCCGCCCCGCGCGCGAGCAGCACCTCCGTGAAGCCGCCGGTGGAGGCGCCGAGATCGAGCGCGATGCCGCGGGGCGTGAGCGCGAAGACGTCGAGCGCATGCACGAGCTTCAGCGCCGCCCGGCTGACCCAGGGGTTCGGCTCCCCGGTCACCGCCAGCTCTGCCGCATCCCCCACCAACTGCGCGGGCTTGGCGGCGGGCCGGCCATCCACGGTCACCACCCCGGCCGCCACGAGCGCCGCCGCCCGCGCCCGGCTGGGCGCCAGCCCGAGCGCCACCAGACGCTGGTCGAGCCGCGTGCCCGGCACCGCTCAGCCCCGCCCCGTCGCGGCGATGGGCGCCGGCTCGGCTGGGCGCACGCATGCTTGCTGAACACCCTTATACAAAAACACGCGCCGATCTCCCAACGTAACCCCAGTCACAGCCGCCTGCCCTGCCCTCACGCATGGTGCTCGCCAAGAAACGCCTGAATGAACCAGAAAGGAAGTGCCTCATGGCCGGAGATCTGCTGCTCGAGAATGTTCCCCAGAAAGTCTACGACTTCTTAACCGCTTACATCGGCGCGACGTTTCAGGAGCATATCTTCCATGCGGACAAGCCCTGGGCCGGGCATGAGGCGCGCTACACCCAGCAGAAGGGCGTGACCGAGAACGATCGCACCGGCCTGCCGGCCCACTCATACTTCTCGCTCAGCAATCATCAGGTAGCGGCGATCCGCAAATACAAGGCCACGATGAAGACACTCCTCGACCATGTGGAGCGCCCGCTGGGCATCGTGTCCAGCAAGGCCTCGCTGGCGGACTGGGACGCGAACCCCAATGGCCGGGTCGACATGCTGATCGATGCGCTGGAGCGCGAGGAGATCACCTTCGAGTACTACAAGTTCGAAGGCACGGCATTGAAGAACGGCGAGAACACGCCGGGCTACAAGTTCTACCAGGAGCACGACGAGTAAGCAGGGCGAAATGCCATCGCGGGCAAAGGCCCGTCGATGGCGGGTGGGCGGGCGGGGCCTCGACGGGCCTGTGCCCGCCGCCCCGCGCAGCGCCGGCCGACCGGGCCCCCGCCCCCGGCTACGCCCGGACGGCTTCCTCTGCCGCACTCGCCTGGCCGAGGGCGAGGAGCGCCTGCTGCACGATATGCGAGGCGTTCATCGCCGCGGTCTCGTACATCTTGGCCGGGCTGTCCTGGTCGAGGAAGGTATCGGGGAACACCATGGGGCGCAGGCGCAGCCCCTGGTCGAGCATCCCCTCGGTCGCCAGCATGTGCAGCACATGGCTGGAGAACCCGCCGACGGACCCCTCCTCCATCATCACCACCGCCTCGTGCTCGCGCACCAGCCGCAGGATGAGGTCGCGGTCGAGCGGCTTGGCGAAGCGCGCATCGGCGATGGTGGTGGAGAGGCCGCGGGCCTCGAGCTCCTCGGCCGCCTTGAAGCACTCCTTCAGGCGCGCGCCGAAGGTCAGGAGCGCGATCTTCGTGCCCTCCTTCACGATGCGCCCCTTGCCGATCTCGAGCGGCTGGCCGCGCTCGGGCATGTCCACGCCGATGCCCTCGCCGCGCGGGTAGCGCACCGCCGAGGGCCGGTCGTCGATCGCCGCACAGGTGGCGACCATATGCACGAGCTCCGCCTCGTCCGCCGCCGCCATCACCACGAAATCCGGCAGCGAGGCGAGATAGGTGATGTCGAAGCTGCCCGCATGGGTCGCGCCGTCCGCGCCCACCAGCCCGGCGCGGTCGATGGCGAAGCGAACCGGCAGGCGCTGGATCGCCACATCATGCACGACCTGGTCGTAGCCGCGCTGCAGGAACGTGGAGTAGATCGCGGCGAAGGGCTTCATGCCGCCCGCGGCCATGCCGGCGCAGAAGGTGACGGCATGCTGCTCGGCGATGCCCACATCGAAGGTGCGCTCCGGGAAGCGCTTGCCGAAGACGTCGAGGCCCGTGCCGTCCGGCATCGCGGCGGTGACGGCGACGATCTTGTCGTCCTCCTCCGCCTCGCGGATCAGCGAGTTGGCGAACACCTTGGTGTAGGAGGGCGCGTTCGCCGGCGGCTTCTTCTGCTCGCCGGTCACGACGTCGAACTTGGCGCGGGCGTGGCCCTTGTCGGCGGCCCCCTCGGCCGGCGCGTAGCCCTTGCCCTTCTTGGTGATGGCGTGGATCAGCACCGGGCCGTCGGCATATTTCTGCACGTTGCGCAGCACCGGCAGGAGCTGGGACATGTCGTGCCCGTCGATCGGGCCGATATAGGTGAAGCCGAGCTCCTCGAAGATGGTGCCGCCGATGGCCATGCCCTTGGCGTATTCCTCGAATTTCCGCATGCCCTCGCGGAACGGGCGGGGCAGGAGCTCGAGCGCCTGCTTCGCGGCCTCGCGGAAGTCGTGATAGGTCTTGCCGGACAGAAGGCGCGCCAGATAGGCCGACATCGCCCCCACCGGCGGCGCGATGGACATCTCGTTGTCGTTGAGGA
>JBCBWF010000649.1:0-1845 GCA_039817245.1 Pseudomonadota bacterium
ACGAATGGCAGGAACCATATGGGTTCGGTAAGCCGATTGGGACCTGGCTCGCGGAACCCATCAGGGCCAGCGGCACGAGAAACGCCGCGACCAAAGGCCGGACACACGACCGTACTGACCAGCCCGCGCGATCATCGAATTTGCGCTTGCAGAGCAGGAGCCATCCACACACGACATTCATTTAGCGGAATTGCAGTAGCTGCTGCTACAATGCTGCCCAGCCGCATGGATGTGACCATTGCTCCGTCTGGAAGACTGCCGTCTTTGTTTCATTAGAGTGAACCTTCGGCACTTTGACGCAGGCTTTGCTTCGATCGCCGCCTGCAGCCCGAGACGCGCACAAGAGCAGCGGAGTGATCACCTCAGCTGAGGTAGGTTGAGGAGACATAGCTAAGCGCTGGAACAGGGCCGCGATCGCGACCGAATCCGGATCGTCCGTCGCCTGCGGCGCTTCACTGCGTCAGTTTCGCTTGCGCCTTTGATTTCAGGCGATGGTAGCTCTTCGAGATGTGGACGCGACGGATGTGCCCCACGGAAGCTAGATCGCCCAGCTCGACTGCTTCGAGAATATCGGAAACCTCGTGTGCGAAGATCGCGATCTCCGCCTCGAGATCTTCCGGCTCGATCGTCTTTATCCAGATCCGCGCCGTCCTGTAGTAGAGGCGCTCCAGGATGTCGCGCAGCGGCTCGTTCTCGGTCAGACGCAGAAGCTCGTGGAGAAAGTCAACGTTTAGGCGAGCGAACCCTCGTGCGCTTGGAGATCGGGCGAGTTCTTCGAGCGCGGCCTGAAGGGCGCGCATGCCGGATATGACGGGCTGCGTCTCGGTCGCTACATCCAGCTTCCCGATCAGTTCGGCCAATTCCATACGCAGATGATACGTCTGTACGAGGGTTTCGATGTCGACATCCGTCACCAGCGTGCCGACACTTTGAACCGAGCGCACCAGCCCCTCCGCCTCCAGCCGTGCCAGCACCCGCCGGATCGGTGTGCGGCTGGTGCCGAATTCGCGGGCGAGTTCCTCTTCGGACAGGCGCTGGCCGGGCTCATAGTCGAGCAGCAGGATACGCTCCTGGATGACCGCGTGCAGCGTCTCGAACCTGGCGCGCGCGCCGGGACCCTGCTTAAACGCAATCGTACTCATGCGATCTTGTCGTGCAGGCGGCCAAGCATGTCGAGACAGGCGGCGAGTTGCGTCGTCTCCACGTATTCGTCGGGCTTATGCGCCTGCGCGATGGCGCCGGGGCCGCACACGACGCAGTCGATCCCGATCTCCTGATAGAGGCCGGCTTCGGTGCCGAAGGAGACCAACTCGGTATCGTTGGCGCCCGTCAGCGCGAGGGCGAGTTCTGTTGCGGCGTTGCCGGGACGCGGCATCAAGCCGGCTACTTCGCCGATCACGACGCGCTCAATTCCGGCCTGCCGATGCACCGAACGCATCCGCGGGACCAGGGTCTCGGCGGCAAAGCGGTCGATCTCGGCGCGGACATAAGCTGCGTCCTCGGGCTGCACGGGTCGCATCTCCCATTCCACCTCGGCGTGGCCCGCGATCACATTGCGCGCGGTGCCTGCCGCGATGCGGCCGATGTTCACCGTCGTCCAGGGCGGGGAGAACGGGCTGTCCGCCGGGGCGCGGTCGCGCAGGTCGCGACCAAGCTCCATCAGGCGCGCGACATAGCGGGTTGCAAACTCCGCCGCATTGACGCCGTGGTCCGGGACGGAGCCGTGCCCTTCGAGCCCGCGGAATGCTGTGGTGTACTCGAAACAGCCCTTGTGGCCCTCGACGATCCGCATGGAGGTCGGTTCGCCAACGAGCGCAATGGCAGGGCGGATGTCGCGCGCGCGCA
>JBCBWF010000400.1:0-4651 GCA_039817245.1 Pseudomonadota bacterium
CCCCATTCCTCTGAGGGCCGGTGGCATCTCCGCCGGCGGATTGTGTCACAGGAGGCCAGAATGACCAGAACCATCTTCACTGCCGCACTCCTTGCTGCTTTGACCGCGCCTGCGGCGTTCGCCATGGAGCCCGTCGAAGGCGCGATGCTCGGAACGGAGCCGAGCGAGATATCGGCGGCGCTCGGCGAAAGCGGGTACACCATGACGAAGTACGAGCGCGAGAGAGGGCGCATCGAGTTGACGGCGATCAAGGAGGCGCGCCGGGTCGAGGTCTATCTGGACCCGGCCAGCGGCGCGGTCACCCGCGTCGAGGAGTATCGCCGCGGCGGGTCCTGGCCGCTGCCGGGTGCCGACGACGGCGAGATCCGCGCCGGGCTCGAAGCCGACGGCTACGAGATCGTGAAGTACGAACGCGAGCGTGGCCGCATCGAGGTCTATGCGGACCGCGACGGGAGGCGCTGGGAGCTGAAGATCGACCCGCGCGACGGCCGGATCGTCGAGGTCGAGGCGGAGGACGACTGATGGCCGGCTTGGAGGGGCAGGCAGCCGAGAGGGAGGTCCCGCGCTGGGACCCGCTCGTGCGGCTGACGCATTGGGGCATCGCCGCGGCGGTGCTCCTGAACGGCCTCATCACCGAGGAGGGCGGACAGGTCCATGTCTGGATCGGCTATGCCGCCTTCGCGATGTTGGCGCTCCGGCTTGTCTGGGGCGCCATCGGGACCGGACCCGCACGCTTCTCTGCCTTTCCGCCCAGCCTGTCTGCCGCGCGCGCGCATGTCGCCGACATCCTGTCCGGCCGGCGGCGGACGCATCGCTCGCACAATCCGCTCGGTGCGCTCATGGCCTACGCGCTCTGGGGCACGCTTGCGGTAGTGACGGTCACCGGGATTGCCATGGCCGGCTCGCCCCTCGCGCCAAGTGCCGGCGACGATGTGCGCCATGAGCGCGTCGCCGTCGCCGGTGACCATGGCGAGGAGGACGACGAGCACGAGGGCGCGGAGGACGAAGCCGGCGAAACGCTGGAAGAGGTTCACGAGGCGGCGGCGAACCTGCTCCTCCTCCTTGCGGCCCTGCATGTCGGCGGTGTCGCGCTGGAGAGCCGGGTGTCTGGTCGAAATCTTGTGCGCCCGATGGTGAAGGGATCGTGATGCCCTGGCGTCTGCCTTCCCGATGGAGCACGGCATTGGGCGGTCGCCGGGCGACTGCCCTTGCGCTGATCCTCGCATTGCAGGCGATGGCGGCGGTTTTCTTTGTCGGTGATGTCGTCGCCGATGTGACGTTCGAGGGTGTCGATCTGCACCTCGTGCTCGAGGCGGTGGTCGCCTTCGCGCTCATTCTCGGTGTTGTGTTCGGTGCCTTCGAGATGCGCCGGACCCTCGAACGGGCCGAGCGGAGCGACACCGCTCTCTCGGCGGCCCGCGGCGCAATGACGGACCTGATCGAGACCCGGTTCGCCGAGTGGGGCCTGACACCGGCGGAGAACGAGGTCGCGCTCCTCGCGCTGAAGGGCTTCGATGTGGCTGCAATCGCCGGGTTGCGCGGAGCAGCCTCCGGAACGGTCCGGGCGCAGCTGGCCCGCGTCTACGCCAAGTCCGGTGTCGCCAGCCGTGCCGAGTTGCTCTCCATCTTCATGGACGACCTTATCGCGGCCCCTGTCACCAAGACCCCCGCCGATGCCGGGCCGGCTCAACACCATCCGCGCGGTCGTTGAACACGGCTGTCACTTGGTCATGCACCGCACGCCTGATGCGATGGGGTCTTTGCCAGGCCATCGGGGGATGGCTTTGAACGGTCACTTGGCAAAGAGCACTTTGAGTGCCGGGCAGTCGTCCCCCTGATCGTCGCACGCCTGTACCAAGTTGACGAGCGCTGCTTCGATCTCCTGCAAGTCTGCGATGCGTGCCCGGACATCAGCAAGGTGACGTTCGCTGAGACTTCGAACCTCCCAGCATGATTGGGTTGTCGTGCTCGACAGGTCGAGCAAGGCACGGATATCGCCGATGGAAAATCCCAGATCCCGACAGCGGCGGATGAAGCGCAGACGGGCAATCGCAGCCTCGTCATAGAGCCGCCGCCCATTGGCATGCCGGTCGGCTTTGGGGACGATCCCCTCACGCTCATAGTAGCGAATGGTCTCGATGGTCACGCCACTGTGTTTCGAGGCCTCGCCGATGGTGCGCATTTTCCCTTGATCCTGTAGTCGCTACAGCATGCAAGATTGCACCATGCGTGCCGAGAAGCCCATCCGTGAACTGGAACCTGCCTGGATCACCCCGGCACTGGGGCTGGCGTCGCTCCTTTCGGTGGCGGCGGCGTCCTGCTGTGTCTTGCCCATCGGGCTGACAATCCTCGGCCTCGGCGGAACCTGGCTGACGGTGCTCGGGCCATTTGTTGAACACAGGGCCATCATTCTCATGGGCGTTGGGGTCATTCTAACAGCCGCCTGGGGGACGCTTCTCCTGCGACCAGGCGCTTGCCCACGGCGCAGACGAACGGGGGTGATCCTTGCGCTTGTCTGCACGATGCTCTTTGCAGCAGCGGTGACCGCGCCTCTCTGGGAACGCGATGCCATACGGGCCATGTGGTCGTACTGGACGGAGAGGTCATGAGCCGCCGCCTGCTCCGCATCGGCGTGGTGGGGTCGGTCGTGGCGGCAATCTGTTGCTTTACGCCCGTCCTGGCCGTTCTGCTTGGCGCGGTCGGTCTTTCGGCGATGGTCGGCTATCTCGACGTCGTGCTCCTTCCGGCACTGGCGATTTTTTTTGGTCTCTCGGGGTACGCGCTTTGGACACGCAGCAAGACGGAATAATCCTCCAATCGACGATCACCTGTCCCGAGTGCGGGCATGTCGAGGCAGAGACCATGCCAACGAACGCCTGCCAGTGGTTCTACGACTGCAAAAGGTGCGGGGCCGTTCTGAAGCCCCTTCCCGGGGACTGCTGCGTCTATTGCTCCTATGCGACGGTCCCCTGCCCGCCAATCCAGGCTGGTGATCGCTGCTGCGGCTAGGGCCACCGTGTCGTCAGCTGTCCGACCGCATCGTCAGTTCCGGAAGATCGACTGCCGCATACGGCATCGTACCTGAAAAGGACCTCAGCGCCGCGATCGTGGTGAATGAGAAAGCCTTCGTAGGCCTCCCGCTCGCCTTCCAGTACCGTCCTCGATGAGCTGTGGGGGATGTCCAGCACCGCAAGGCCGAGCGCGTCCGGTTGCTCGTCCAGAAGATGGTGGATGTCGGCCGGTGGCACTTGCCCTTCGATCACGTAGCCATTGGTTTCGTCCGTATGGCAGGAGACCATCTCCGGTGGGATGCCCTTCTCCACTCCTTGTGGTGGAATCGAAGGCGCCCGTGTTGATTAAGTCCAAAGGTACAGGGGTTCAGTCCTCGAGCACCTTGCGTCGTTCTTCGAACTCGGTCTTGTCGATCTCACCGCGAGCGAAGCGCTCCCTCAGGATTTCGAGCGGTGTGTTCTGCCTGCTGTCTTCACGAGAACCGGCAGGCGCCCCCATCCATCGAACGACGAGAACAACGACGACGGCAACGAGCGCTAGGAAGACCAGCATCATGAGCGGCCCCATGAACCAGCCATGCCAGGGGCCGCCCCAGTAGCCAGGCCCCCACGCAGGCCCAGTGCCTTGCTGTGCCTGCGCGCCGGTGGCGGCCAGTGCGCATAGGAGCGTGGCAACGCCGGTCTTTTTCCAAGCCATCACTGGTTCCTCACTGTACGGTTGCGGCGGGCGGAAAACCCGCCCTCATGAAGGCGATGATCTTCCAGATGTCATCCTCACTGAGAGCATTCCGGAAGGCCGGCATGCCGGTGTTGAAACGCTCGCCGCCGTCAGAGATCGACCACAGGAGATATTCGTCCACCGCCATCGGCATGCGCACCATGTAGGAAAGCAGCGCCGGTGATGGGGACAGCGAGCGGCCAGCCTCACCGTCGCCCATGCCGATCGTACCATGGCACGACGCGCAGTTGGCCTCGTAGAGCGCGCGACCTTCCGCGACGGTGTTCGTCGTTACTTGAACCGTGCTGCGCGCACCGCGATAGGCCGTGGGCACGCCGTCGTTCATGAACGTCCAATGGCGCAGCATGCGTTGGCGTTGCCCTGGCCCCATGTGTTCCGGGCGCCAGTGGTCACGATGCATTCCGCTCGGGTTCCATTGATCCATGCAGCACCCTGGCATTGTCTGCTGTGCCGGCGCCGATAGCGTGGCCGAAAGCACGATGGTCGCTACCGCACCGGTGAGCGTCGATCCCTTCATCTTCCGTCCCTCCTTGGCGATTGTGCGTGCCGCGCGTCGTCCGTGTCAGGTCGCATGAATGCTATCGCCGGTTTCCGCGGCCGCCCTGCGCTCACGCAAAGCCTGGGCGACGATCTGGAACGACGACCACAGAAACAGCCCGGCCATGACGCCAGCGACGATCACGTCCGGCCAGCCCGATGCCGTGCCCCAGACCCCGAGGGCTGCCATCATCACCGCGACGTTGCCGATTGCGTCGTTGCGCGAGCAAAGCCAGACCGAGCGGACATTGGCATCGCCGTCCTTGTAGCGCACCAGCAGCGCCACACTCGCCAGATTGGTCAGGAGCGCCAGGAAGCCGATCAGGCCCATGATCTCGGCCTGCGGCACCCCGAGGAAGAGGAC
>JBCBWF010000218.1:0-8416 GCA_039817245.1 Pseudomonadota bacterium
AATAAAATCCACCGCCTCACCCGTCTGCCCCGAAGCGATCAGCGAACTGGACCACATCGGCCAGATCGCCGGCAATGCGCTGTGCGACGACAGGCCCGGGCTCGGGCGGCGCGAGGATGGAGGTGCCGCGGAAGTGATTGACCAGCGCCATCAGCGAGGCGGGGGCGAGGATCTCGCAGGCCCCGACCCAGGCCGCCTCCGCGCCCGAGCCGGACGGGCAGCAAAGCGCCTTGTCGGATGCCGCCGCCATCAGCGCCGCCGGCAGCGCGCCCTGCACCGCGCGCACGGTGCCGTCGAGCGAGAGTTCGCCGAGGGCAACGACCCGGTCCACCTCCGAAGCCGGCACCACCTCCAGCGCGGCCATGAGCGCCAACGCGATGGCGAGGTCGAAATGCGAACCGGATTTCGGCAGGTCCGCGGGCGAGAGGTTTACCGTCACCCGCCCAGCCGGCATCGCCAACCCGCAGGCTGTGAGTGCGGCCCGCACCCGCTCGCGGCTCTCGCTCACCGCCTTGTCCGGCAGGCCGACGATCGTGAAGGCGGGCAGGCCGGCGGCAATGGCGCATTGCACCTCCACCGGCCGGGCCTCGACACCGAGAAACGCGACTGTATGCGCCCGTGCGACCATCGTGGCGGCCATCGCTCCACACCGAAAATTCACCGCCCCAGATCGGCCGGTCATGGTTAATGTCCGGTGAAGAAATCGGTCCCGTCGCCAGGAGAACCGCGATGCCCGCGCTGCGCTACCCGTTCGCTCTTGCTCTCGCTCTCAGCCTGCCCCTCGCCCCCGCGCCGGCGCCGGGCGGGGAAGTCGAAGTTGTCGCGGCGACGGCCGCCCCGGTCGGCCGCCTCTGGCGCTTCGACGTCACGCTGCGTCATGGCGACACGGGATGGGACCATTACGCCGATGGCTGGCGCGTGAAAGGGGCGGATGGGACGGTCTACGGCACGCGCGATCTCCTGCACCCGCATGTCAACGAGCAGCCCTTCACGCGCTCCCTCACCGGCGTGCGCATCCCGCCGGGCGTCCAGACCGTGATTATCGAGGCACGGGACAACGTGCATGGCTGGAGCGAGGCAACCCTTGAGGTTGCCCTACCCCGATAGGGCAATGCTGGCCGAGAACGCTGAGTGTGCGGCCGCTCCCTCCCACGACATTTTGCGCGCTTTTGTGTGAACAGCGGCCTAGCGTGATTGTCCTGAGGCTCGGCGGTTCGCCGGCGGCGAATGTTCGTTTTTTGTTCGTATATCTGTGTCCACCATGACGTGGGCGGGCGCGGCCGGAAGGTGCGTCATCGGCACCCTGGGATCATGCATCCGGAACCGACCGACGCGCCTCGCACAGGGGCACGCCGGCTAAACGGTCAGACGAACTCCCAGTATCCCGGGCCCGTTTCGGTCAGCGTCTGGATGAAGGCCAGCTCGTCGGTGTTCTCCTGGCTGCTCACGAAGTCGAGCAGCAGCTGGGCCGTGTCGTAGCCCGGCGCTTCCGCAACGTCGGTCCAGAACGCGACCCCGTCCGTATCGCCGGGGCGGTTGAGGATGTTCTCGTAGAAGAGCTCCACGAAATCGGAGGCCGCCAGCGTGTCCGGATCGCCGAAGGCCTCCTCGAATTCCTGCGCCTCCAGGAACTCGTTGGCCACGGCGACCTCGCTCAGCCCATCGGTGCGCTGGTCGATCCAGAAATTGAGTCCATCGATGTCGATATTACCGTTGCGGTTCAGCGCGGCCTCGTAGAGCAGCGCCACCATCTGCGCGTCCTCGGCCGGCAGGCCCTCCACGAGGTATTTGTCGTTGCCCGCGATCCAGGCGTTGATCGTGTCGAACTGCGCTGCGACATCCGAAGCCCAGCCGCCGGTGGAGACGACACCCACCGCCGTGGCCCCGTCCGCGCTCGGATACCAGAGCGGCCCGCCCGAGTTGCCGGGGAAGACCTCCGTGCCGGTGAAGGAGTATGTACCGGTGGTCCGGTCCACAGGGATGAAACCCGAATCCGTGGTCAGCACGCCGTCCAGAAATCCGGGATAGCCGGTCGTGCTGTAGAAGCCGGAGCTCGAGGACGGGTCGAGGTTGAACTGACCGAGCGTATCGCCGATCGGCTCCTCCGTGGCGATCACCGCGAAATCGAACTCGCTGTCGGTGCGCGACAGGAGCCCGTCATTGTTCGGATCGAACTGGTCGAAGAAGTCGAGGTTCACCGCCTCGAAGCCGCCATAGGGAGAAAAATCTCCGTCCCGGCCCGGATACACCGTGACGCTGACCGCGGCACCGCCGGAGGCCCCGTCATAGACCACATGGCCCGAGGTGAGGATATCGTTGCGGCCGACAACGAAGCCGGAGGCCACGCCGACCGCGCCGTTTGGGAACACGGCTTCGATGTACACGACCGAGCGGTACGGATACTGGTCGAGAAGATCGGGATCGATATCCCTCACATTCGTCTGCGTCATCGGGCTCTCTCGGTTCGCTCCACTTGCCGGAGATCGGCGCGCTTTCACCGCGCTGCAGACCTCGCGTGTTCAGCAAGTCAAGTACCACAAGAACAACGATTCGCAGAACACATGTTGGCGAGCGCTCGGCGCTACAACCTAAAGGCGAAGAACATGCCCGCGCCTCAATTAACCATGAAACAGTCTCTCACTTGCTACCCAAAAGAATATCTTCACCGAGATATTGGCTACGCGGCATCCCCTCCGGCGCAGGTTGTCCATCGAAACGTACAATTTCAAAGCGAGTTTTTTTTGAGACTTTCCCCTGAGGCGGGAATCGTCCCCGTTCAAAACTATCTCGGAGTTTCAAAGGTTTGGGACTTGAACGATCAGTTTTTATGCATCGCTAGATCCCGGAATGACACATTCCGCAGAGTGGATGTTCCGTTTCGGAGGATATCCACAGGAGATTCTGCCGTTCATATTTCGTTCACCGCAAAGAGGCATATATTCCCCGTGTGGCGATCAACCGAGTTTGCGTGTGTTGCGTCGATCGCCGAGCGGTGAGTGCGTCTTTGGTCCTTGCGTCTTCGTGCTGCGTTTCGTTCGTCCGCGTGTGGTTGTCTGTCGTGTGAGTGGCGTGCCGGTGTCTGCGGGAGGTGTCGTCCCGCTCTCCAAAGACGATGCGCGAGCCGGTAAGCCCCTCCGGCTCGCGCTTTTGCCGAGCAGCGCTCAGGCGCCCATCGGGTCCGGTGCGTCAGGGCCAGAGCACTGCCCGGCCCATCTCCATAACGCGCATGCCCGGCCTCCGGTTCACCCGGCCCGCGCCGCCAGCGCCGCCAAAACCGCATCGCCCATCTCGACGGTGCCGACGACGCGTCCGCCCTGGCCCGCGCCCAGATCGCCGGTGCGGATACCCTGCGCCAGAACGTCCTCGACAGCCCCCTCCAGCATGTCCGCCTCCGCGCCCAGATCGAAGCTGTAGCGCAGCGCCATCGCGAAACTCAGGATGCAGGCGATCGGGTTCGCCTTGCCCTGCCCCGCAATATCCGGCGCGCTGCCATGCACCGGCTCGTAGAGCGCCTTCGGCCGACCGTTCTGCGCCACCGCGCCGAGCGAGGCCGAGGGCAGCATCCCGAGCGAGCCCGTGAGCATGGCCGCCGCATCGGAGAGCAGGTCGCCGAACAGGTTGTCGGTCACGATCACGTCGAACTGCTTCGGCGCGCGCACGAGCTGCATGGCTCCCGCATCGGCCAGCATATGGCTGAGTTCGAGGTCCGGATACTCGTTCTCGTGCACCCAGATGACTTCCTCGCGCCAGAGACCGCCGGCCTCCATCACGTTGGATTTCTCCATGGAGCAGACCCGCCCGTCGCGCTTCTTGGCCAGCTCGAAGGCGGAGCGCGCAACGCGACGGATCTCCTCGGTGGTGTAGCGGTGGGTGTTGATGCCCACGCGCGTGCCGTCGTTCAGCGTCTGAACGCCGCGGGGCTCGCCGAAATACATCCCCGAGGTCAGCTCGCGCACGATCATGATGTCGAGCCCCGCCACCACCTCGCGCTTGAGCGACGAGAAATCGGCCAGCGCGTCGAAGCACTGCGCAGGGCGGAGATTGGCGTAGAGATCCATCTCCTTGCGCAGCCGCAGGAGGCCGCGCTCGGGCTTCAGCGAGAAATCGAGGCTGTCGTATTGCGGCCCGCCAACAGCACCGAGCAGCACCGCGTCAACCGCCTGAGCCCGCGCCATCGTCTCGTCCGTCAGCGGCACGCCCGACGCCTCATAGGCGGCTCCGCCCACCAGTCCGTCCTCCACCGCGAAGTTCAGATCACGATTCGCCGAGAACCAGTCGATCACCCGGCGCACCTCGCCCATCACCTCGGGGCCGATCCCGTCCCCGGCAAGGATCAGGAGTGTCATGGTGGCGTTGTCGCTCATTGCGCGTGCTCCCTCGTTAAGTTTCGCGCCTTTTGCGTCAAACGGGCACTGCGTGCAACAAGGCCCCCGCAATACGAGGCAAGTTCTCCGCGAAACCGCTTCTTCTGCTCGAGTAAAGCTGGCACTCTGCTCATTTGGGGATAGGCGAAAGATGGCGCGAAGCGACATGACCGACACAGGCGCGCCCGCTGCGGACAGTGCCAGCGGCGCGGGCGATATCGGTGCCGTGCTGGAGAGCCTGCTGGACGGCGTCGTGGTCGTCGACCGCCAGCGCCGCGTGAAGGCCTACAACCGGCGCTACGCAGAGCTCTTCGACCTCAGCTCCAGCGAGATCGAGATCGGTATGTCGCTCGAGGCGCTGATGCGCCAGATCGCGCGTCGCGGCGGCCTCAACAACGACCCCCGCGAGGTCGGCCGCGAGGTGGCCGAACGCCTCGCCGCCTGGGACACCGAGGCTGCGCGCTTCGAGCGCCGGCCGATGCCGGATGGGCGGGTGCTCGACGTCTATCGCAGCCGCACCGCCGACGGGGACGTGGTGGCCGTCCATATCGACGTGACCCAGAAGATCGCCCATGAACGCGCCCTCGAGCGCCAGCGTGCCTATCTGCTCAGCCTCCTCGAGAATATCAGCGACGGGGTCACGCTGATCGACGAGGAGGGCCATTTCGTCGCCTTCAACCGCCGTTTTCTGGAGCTCTACGGGGTCGACCCGGGAGACGCGCATTGGGGCATGCATTTCTTCGAACTCGCGGAGTTCTTCGCGGATCTCAAACCGCTCAGCACGGAGCGGCGGCGGGTGGAGATCGCCAAGCGCTACCGCTTCGCCACCGATGCGAACCTGAAGCACACGCTGCGCAACCTCTTCAACGGGCGCACCCTGGAGGTGGTGAAGGCCATCCTGCCCGAGGGCGGCTGCGTGATGACACTGCACGACGTGACCGACACGCTGCGCCAGCGCCGGGTGCTGGAGGAGGAACGCCGCCACGCAGAGGCGACCAGCCGGCACAAATCCCGGTTCCTGGCGCGCATGAGCCACGAGATGCGCACGCCTCTGAACGGCATCCTCGGCATCGCGGCCCTTCTGGAGCACACCGATCTCGACGACCAGCAGAGCAAGTTCGTGGACGTGCTGCGCAACTCCGGCACGGTGCTGCTGCGCCTCATCGACGATCTGCTGGACACCGCGCGCATCGAGGGCGACGAGTTCGAGCTGGTCGCGGCCCGCTTCGTCCTCGCCGAGATCGTGGACGAGGCGGTCGCGGTGATGGAGCCCGATGCCCAGAACAAGGGCCTGCGCCTCTTCACCCAGCCAGGCGATGCGGCCCTGCCGCCGCTGGTCGGCGACGCGGTGCGGATCAAGCAGGTGCTGCTCAACCTCCTCAGCAACGCCGTGAAATTCACCCCGTCCGGCCAGGTCACCATCGGCGTCCAGGCGGAGCTGCGCGACCAGATCGCCGATCTGCGGATCGCCGTTGCCGATACCGGTATCGGGATCGCGCCGGAGGACCGGCGGCGGATTTTCAACCACTTCTATCAGGTCGACGAGCAGATGAGCCGCAATACGGGCGGCGTCGGCCTCGGCCTCGCGATCTCGGACCGTCTGATCCGATCCATGGGCGGGCATATCGATGTGGAGAGCACGCTCGGCCATGGCAGCCGGTTCGTGATCCACCTCAACCTGCCGCTCGCGACCGAGGAGGCGGACGCGGTCGACGAGCCCCTCTCCGCGGCGGAACTGCGCCAGGTCTAGCGGGCGCTGAGCACCTCGAACCGCGCGAGAAACGCCTGGCGCACCGCCTCCGGGGACGCGGGCTGCAGGACCACGCCATCGCTCCAGGCCGCGCGCGGACGGGGGAAGAAGCGCGCCGCCTCGGCCGGGCTGAAACCTGCGAGCTGCGTCGCCTCGAACCAGGCCGAAAGCCGGTCGGCGCGCTTGATCCGCTTCTCCAGCGTCTCCGGCAGCGCGGCCGGCAGGCCGAAGCGGATATGCACCGCGGCCGCAAGCCGCGCCTCGAAGGCCCGGTAGTCGAGCCCGAGCGCGGCCTTGAAGGGCGAGATCATGTCGCCGATCACGTATTCGGGCGCGTCGTGCAGCAACGCTGCCCGCCGTTCCTCGACGCTCGAGCCCGGCTTCAGATGGCCGAGGATGCGCTCCACCAGCAGGCTGTGCTCGGCCACCGTGTAGGGATGTTCGCCCGCGGTCTGCCCGTTCCAGCGCGCCACGCGGCTGAGGCCTTGCGCGATATCCTCGATCTCGATGTCGAGCGGCGACGGGTCGAGGAGGTCGAGCCGGCGGCCGGAAAGCATGCGCTGCCAGGCCCTTGGCTGCTCCGCCCCACGCCGTCCCATCGCGCGCGCCTCCCCTGCCTGCAGCCGGCCGCGTGCCGGCATTGAGTCTGCCCGGCCACGCTCTGCCGGGGCGCGTACCCATAGCGGGACCAACGGCTTGCGACCATGCCCGATTGCTGGTAGCGGCCTACGTCATAGCGGGACCGGGCCGCCACCATGGCCCTGCGCGCCGGCGGTTCTCCGGCAGCCTCCCGCCGTTCATGCGCCTCAGCCGCGGCGTTCCGGCGGCCCAACTCATTCCGTACCGTTTCCGCACTGTTCGCGCTTGGAGACCGCCATGGCCGAGACGCCGAGCCCCGGAACTGTCGCAGCAGGGACGGCCTCATCGGGCCAAGCGCGCCCCGGGAACCCCAGTACAGGCATCACCATCGGTCCGGCCGACTCAGAACAGATCCGGCTTGCGCGGGTGATCTGCATTTTCTTCATGGTGTCCGTGCATTTCAAGCTCGGCACCTTCTCCGACGCGATCAACACCAGTGCGATCGCTTACGCCATCGAGTTCTTGTGGGCGGAGGTGCTGGGGCGGGCGAGCGTTGCGCTGCTGAGCTTTGTATCCGGCTATCTGCTGATCGTGGCGACGCGGCCCGATCCAAAGAAAGTGGCACGCAAGAAGTTCTTCTCGGTCTATCTGCCGATGCTGAGCTGGAACTTTCTGTTCATTCTGCTGCAATTCACCCGCTGCGCCCGTGGTACAGCGCTGGAGATCTGCGAGCCATCCTATTGGGCGCTCGAGCATTTTCCCATCTCGGATCTGACCGGCGCATTCGTGGGGGTGGTGGCCTGGCCGCTCTCCTTCCTGCGCGAGCTGTTCGTGACCAATATCATCGTGGCCGCGCTGGCGCCGCTTCTCGGCCGCTACAGCCTGCCGCTGATCCTGATCTCGCTGGTCGACGTGGGCACCTACTTCCTGGAGCCGCTGATCCTGCGCCCGCCTGTTCTGCTCTTCGTGCTGCTCGGCGCCGTTGCGGCCACAAAGGGGGTCACACTGGTCTCGCTCAGCAGCCTCAGAATTGCCGTGCCGGGCGCGCTGATTTCGGGGGCGGCGTTCGCCATTCTTTATTTCGGCTTTCCAGACTCGGAGTTGAGCGTACTCTACCAGAACATCTTCATGCGCTCCGGGCTGATTTTCTTCCTGTTCTGGCTCACGCGGGGGATGCTGAAATTCAAGGCATCGCGCGCAATCTCGTATTTCGAGAGCGATGTGTTCATTGCCTATCTCTGCCACCTGCCCGTCTTCTTCATTTTCTGGCAGTTCGGCGCGCGGATCGGCGGGAATGAGAATCTCTACCTTTACCTCTTCCTCTACATCACGGTGCCGATGTTGGTGCTTGCCTTCAGCAAGGTGTTCGGCCATCTCCTCGGCTACGCACCGGCGGCCCTGCAGCTTCTGCTGCGCGGACGCGTGCGCCGGCCGGCCTCGCGGAAGGGCGCCGAGAGCGCCTGAACCGGCCGACCGAGGCGGAACGGGGCATGCCGCGAGCATGCACCGAGTTTGAAGCGGCCGGTCATGGCGGCGCGGCGGAGGGAGAGCATGACCGAGAGCACGTCACACGCCGTTCGAGCACCCCTGCCCCCCGGTTTCACGGTCGTGGATCACCCGCTGGTGCAGCACAAGCTGACGCGGATGCGCGACCGGGAGACCTCGACCGCGACCTTCCGGACCCTGCTGCGGGAGATCTCGCTCCTTCTGGCCTATGAGCTCC
>JBCBWF010000332.1:0-5609 GCA_039817245.1 Pseudomonadota bacterium
CATGGTCCTCGCCTCCGGCATCCGCCGCGCGGGTGATGGCACGGCGCGCAAAGTGAAAGCGCGCATCCTCCGCAAGTGCCTTTCGCGCCCCGTCGAGCAGCGTGTCCTTGCCCACGCCGCTCGGGCCCACGACCAGGATCAGACCGCCTGCCATTGCCCGTCCGCCGTCATCGCCGGCTCCCTGCTGCCGTTCGCCCGGTCGTGTCGCCCGCACCATGCCGATCCGTGCCGCTGCGGCAAGGCCCTGCGACGGCGCGGCTCTATGGACAGCGCCGCAGCCGGCTGCGAGAACGCGGGCGGGACGAATGACGCGGAGGCCCCATGGTGCGGTTTGCAAAGGGCCTGATGCGCATGCGCCGGCTCTACTGGGGATCGCTCCGGGCGTCGTGGCGCAACTTTGAGATCGTCGATCCGGAGGATGGGAGCACGCTTCTCCGGGTCGAACGCGCTGCGCTCCGCGACGGTGCGCTCACGCTCGAAGGCTGGAGCCGCGCCGGCGATTGCACCGTGGAAGCCGGCCGGTCGGCGCAAAGGGTCGCACTGCAGGTCCGCCGCTCCGACGTCGATGCGGAGCGACCGACCGGCTTCGTCGCGCGCGTTCCGGCCGATGCCCGACCGATGATCGCGCTTCGGCGCAGCGGGGAGACACTCGGGCGCGCCTTTCCGCCGCCGGCTTGGCCGGCGCGCGGGCGCGCTGCGGTCCGGATGGCGTGGCGCGGATGCCGCGCAGGGGGGCTGATCCTCGCGGCGCTTCGCGGCGGCCGAGATGCGGCGTGGCGAGACCGGCTCGACCGGGCGCTCGGCCTCGCGAAGGCGGGCGCCGAGGCCTTCGATCCGTCGGTTCTCGACCCCGCGGCGGAGCAGCCGGCGCCATCGACGGCGCCTGCAAGCGTCGTCGTGGCCGCGACGGATCCGGCGGAGCGGATACGCCTGGTCGAGGCTCTGCTGGCCGTGGAGGCGGGGCGCCCGTATCGCCTCTGCATCGTGGCCGGGCCGGGCGAGACGGCGCCGGCGGCGCTCGACGCCCTGTCATCTGCCGCTGAGGAGGCCGGGGTACCTGTGGCCACCGTCGCGGCGGAGCGAGACGGCCTCGCCGCGGCCTGGGATGCGGGCCTGTCGGCGGCCGTGCCGGGCGATGTTGCGCTGCTCTGGCCGGGAACACGGGTGCCGGATGGCTGGCTGCGCGGGCTTTCGTGCCCGTCCGATCAGCGCTCGCGGATCGCCTCCGTTTCGCCGCTGAGCGACCGCGGGCTTCTGGCGGTCCCGATGCCGCGGGTGGGAGAGGGTGTGATCCCTGCGGCCCTCTCGCGGGCACAGGCGACCGCGCGGAGGGGCGCTCGGCTCGCGGCCGAGATCCCCGCCGCCAGTCCGCCGGTTGTCCTCGTCACGGCGCATGGACGCAGCCTCGGGCTCGCCCTCGACCGGTCGCTTCCGGGGCCCGCGGCGCTGGATGCCTGGAGCGAGGCGGCCACGCGCGCCGGGGCGGGGCATCTCGGCGCAGGCGGAGTGATCGTTCCGCATCCGCAAGCCACCGCGGCTGCACCGGCCGCCAGGTCTCCGGACCGGGCCATGGCCGAGGCGCGGTTCGCGCGGGACGATCCGCTGCGCAGCGCCCGCCTGCTGCTCGCGCTCCGTGCACTGGGATCCGGTCCTGACGCCGTCCCCGTCTATCTCGCGCATCGCTGGGGCGGAGGGGCGGAGCTTTGGCTGCAAGACCGGATCTCGCGTCACCTGGCCGAGGGGCAGGGCGCCGCGGTGCTGCGAGACGACCCCGCCGAGGGGCGCTACCGGCTCGAGGCGCATGCCCCGGGCGGCGCGGCCGGCGCAGAGAGCCTGAGCCTGGCGCCGCTCGAACAGGCGCTGGAGGCGCTTCCGCGGCGCCATATCGTCTATTCCTGTCTCGTCGGCGCGCGCGATCCGCTCGGGCTGTTGGCGCGGCTCACCGGCGGCCTCGGCGCGGAGGAGCGGCTTACGGTGCTGCTCCACGACCACTACCCGCTTTGCCCCTCCTTCAGCCTGCTGGACGCGCATGGACGATACTGTGCGCTGCCGGAGCCCGCGCCCTGCGCCGCCTGCTACCGCCGCCTGCCCGCGCGCGAGCGGGTGCGGCCCGGCGGCATCGAGGACTGGCGTGCCGGCTGGGACGCGGTGCTGGCGCGGGCGGAGCGGATCGAGGCCTTCTCGCAGGACACCGCCGCCCTCTTCTCGCGGGTCTATCCGCAGCACGCCGAGCGACTGGTCGTGGCGCCGCACCGCCTGCCCGTTCTGCCGCGCCCGGTCCGCGCGGTCGATGCGCCGGCCAGGCGGGTCATCGGCGTGCCGGGCACGATCGGGCACAGCAAGGGGGCAGGGGTGCTGGCTGCGCTGGCCGACCGGGCCGATCCCGAATTGCTGCGCCTGGTCGTGATCGGCCGGCTGGAGCCGGGCTTTGCTCACCCCGCCATCCGCGAGCACGGGCCGTACCGGCGCGAGGATCTCTCGGAGCTCGCGGAGCACTATGCGCTGACTGACTGGATGGTGCCGTCGATCTGGCCCGAGACATTCAGCTACACGACGCATGAGGCCCTCGCCACCGGCCTGCCGGTCTGGGGCTTCGCGCTCGGCGCGCAGGGCGAGGCGCTGGCGCGTGCGTCGAACGGCCATGTGATCGCGGCGGATCCGGAGGATACGGCGGGCGTGCTCGCTGCGCTCCTGCACCGCGAAAGCGCCTGAGCGCGGCGCTCAGCGCGGCTCGAGGCGCGCGGCGAGCGCGATCAGGTCCTCCGCCACGACGTCCCACTCTGACTCGGGGCCGAGATCGGTCGTCTGCCCCGGGCCGTGCTCGTGCGGGCGCGGCACGAACGCGGTGCCGAGGCCGGCCGCGCGCGCCGCCGCGAGGTCCGCGTTATGCGCGGCCACCATCAGCACGGAGCCGGGCTCCAGCCCAAGCGCGGCCGCGGAGCCCAGATAGGCAGCCGGGTCCGGCTTGTAAGCGCGCGCAACATCGGCGCCGAGGATGCAGTCCCACTCCAGCCCGGCGAAGCGGGCGATGCGCGCCATCATCCCGATCGAGCCGTTGGAGCAGGGCGCCACGAGGCGGTGCGCGCGGATGGCGGCAATCCCGGCGGGTGCATCCGGCCAGCCGGGCAGGCGCTCCCAGGCCGTGTTGAGCGCCGCGGTCTCCTCGACGGTGAACCGGTCGGCGAGGCCCATGCGTTCGAGGACGCGGAGCAGGTTCTCGTGGTGCAGCGTGTCGAGCCGCGTATAGGGCCGCTCACCGGCGCGCACGCGCTCCATCGACGGCTGATACTCGTTGCGCCAGGCATCGGCGAGACTGGCAGGCTCGATCTCGATGCCCTTTGCGGCCAGGGCGGGGGCGACCGCCTCGCTCACACCGCGGCGCCAGTTCACCACCGTGCCGAACACATCGAAGATCGCGGCCTCGAATGCCATGGAGCTTCCCCTCTGCGGTCGCGCCGAGCCTAGGCCGCGCGGTGCAGGCCTGTCACGCCTTGCGCTGCCTAATCCGCGGGCAGGCGCTTCTCGAAATAGATGCGATCGAAGCCATCCTCGCGGCGCTCGCTCACGACCCGGTAGCCGAGGGCCGGGTAGAAGGCGAGGGCGGTCGTCATCCTGGCGTTGGTGTAGAGCGCAACGGCAGGGAGGGCACGGGCCCTGGCCTCCGCCTCGGCCGCCTCCATCAGCCGGCGCCCATGGCCGGCGCCCTGGGCGTCCGGGCGGAGCGCGAGCGCTTCGACGAAGAGCGCGCTGTCCTGCTCGTAGAAGACGATGTAGCCGAGAGCCACGCTCTCCGCCTCCAGCACGCGGAGCTGGCCGGCCGAGATCTGCGCCGCGAAATCGGCGAGCATCGGCGCGGGGCGGCGCCCGATCGCGGCCGCATAGGGGCCGAAGGCGGCCTCGGCGATGGCGGCGACGGTGTCGGCCTCGTCTGGGCGCGCCGGGCGCAGGCGCGGCGCCGGCCTCACCGGTTCTCGCCGATGCGCCCGCGGTTTTCGCCCACCTGGCCGCGGTGGAGGAGCACATGGTCGAGCAGCACGCAGGCCATCATCGCCTCGCCCACCGGCACGGCGCGGATGCCCACGCAGGGGTCGTGGCGGCCCTTGGTGACGATCTCGCCCTCCTGGCCCGAGGTGTCGATGGTGCGCCGGGGGGTGAGGATCGAGGAGGTGGGCTTGACGGCGAAGCGCACCACGACGTCCTGCCCCGTGGAGATGCCGCCGAGCACGCCGCCGGCATGGTTCGCGGAGAATACGGGGCCGTCCGGTCCCATGGTCATCTCGTCGGCGTTTTCGCTGCCCGTGAGGCCCGCCGCGCCCATGCCGGCGCCGATCTCCACACCCTTGACGGCGTTGATCGACATCATCGCGGCGGCGAGGTCGCTGTCGAGCTTGCCGTAGATCGGCGCGCCGAGGCCTGCCGGCACGCCGGAGGCCACGATCTCGATCACGGCGCCGACGGACTCGCCGGATTTGCGCAGATCGTCGAGATAGCCCGCCCAGTCCTCCGCCGCCTTGGGGTCTGGCGCGAAGAAGGGGTTCCGGTCTACCTCCGCCCAGTCCCACCCTGCGCGGTCCACGCCATGGGGCCCCATCTGCACGAGGGCGCCGCGGATGCTGAGATCGGGCAGCAGCTCCGCCAGGGCGGCGCGGGCGATGCCGGAGGCCGCGACGCGCGCCGCGGTCTCACGCGCCGAGGACCGGCCGCCGCCGCGATAGTCCCGGATCCCGTACTTCATCCAGTAGGTGTAGTCCGCGTGGCCGGGGCGAAACTTCGCGGCGATCTCGGAGTAATCCTTCGAGCGCTGGTCGGTGTTGCGGATCAGGAGCTGGATGGGCGTGCCCGTGCTCACCCCCTCGAAGACGCCGGAGAGGATCTCCACCGCATCGGGCTCGCGGCGCTGGGTGGTGTAGCGGCTCTGGCCGGGGCGGCGGCGGTCGAGCCAGTGCTGGATCGCCGCGGCGTCCACGGGCACGCCGGGGGGGCAGCCATCGACCGTGGCGCCGAGGGCGGGGCCGTGGCTCTCGCCCCAGGTGGTGACGCGGAAGAGATGGCCGAAGCTGTTGAGCGACATGGGGTCTCCGAAGGCGGATCGGTGCCACCTGTTAGCGCTCCGCTCCGGAAAGAAAAACCCCGCCGGCCCTTCGGCGGCGGGGTTCGGTCATGGCCGGTGGCGGGGTGCCCCGGTTCCGGGCGTCAGTCCTTGCCCTTCACCGCGGCCCAGATCTGTTTGTTGGTGAAGTAGAGGAGCACGGCCAGCACGGCGAGCATCAGGAAGTTGCGGATGCCCGCCTCCTTGCGCTCCACGAGCTTGGGCTCGGCTGCCCACATCAGGAAGGCCGAGACATCCTTGGCCTGCTGCTCGAGCGTGGCCTCCGGCGGCGTGTACCCGTTGGCGTCGCCATGGACGGTGTACTCGACATCGTCGCCCCAGAGCGGCTGCGCCATCGAGATGTAGCCGCCCGGATAGACCTCGTTGCCGTAGAGCACGTTGCCCGCCACCTCCTGCTCTTCGCCATTGTAGGCGATGAGAAGCGAGTAGATGTATTCGGGGCCGCCGATGCCCTTCATCATCTGGTTGATGCCGAGACCGTAAGGGCCGTGGAAGCCCG
>JBCBWF010000345.1:0-5312 GCA_039817245.1 Pseudomonadota bacterium
CTCAGATCGATGCCGGTCTCGCTCTCCTCGTCGCGCTCCAGCGCGGCGAAGGGTGGCGCGACCGTCGGGGCCCGGTTCTCCGCGCCCGAACCGGCGCTGCCGGAGATCTCGAAGCGGTCGATATCCATGATCGACTTCGCCTCGCCGCGGAACACGAAGACGAGATCCTGTGTGCCGCTCACGCTGCCGAGATCGAGCGCCACCGTCTCATAGCGCGCCCAGCCGCCAGTATTGCCCGTGGTGTAGCTTGCCAGGAGCGGGCCTTCGGGCGTGCCCGTCCGCACCTCCACGGTCCCGCCGCCGGACCCGGAGGAGAGCACGAGGGTCAGGGTCGTCGCGGCATCCGGATCCGCGCCGAAATCGATCCCGTCATAGCGCACCCATTCGCCGTCCTGCGTCGCGCCGATCTGCCGGTTGCCGCCCTGGGTGAACACGCCGACCCCCTCGGTCGCGTCGAAATCCTCCGCCTCGAAGCGCTGCACGGTGGCGCCCGGCACGGGCGCGCCCCCGCTCTCCGCCTCGCCCGGCACGGCGCCGAAGACTTCGTCGAAGCCTGCGCTGTCGCTCTCGGTCCCGAAGAGCCGGACCGGGCCGATCTCGCCCCGGAAGAGATGCGTCAGCCGATCGGCGCTCTCGGGCCCGGACGCCCACTGGCTCGCCCCCAGCGTCACCGGCTCGAGATTGCCGTCGAGCCCGCCCGTGTAGCCGTTCGTGCCGACCACGGCGCCGTCCACATAGAGCACCATGCCCGCCGATCCGAAGCTCACGCCGATATCGAGGCTCTGGCCGGGCACCACCGTGCCGCCGCGGATCTCGTAGGAGGCATCCTCGGACTGCAGCCGCAGATACACCGCGCCGTCATCGATCCAGAGCCCGATATGGCCGCCGGTCCCGAAATTCTTCGCGTCCTTCGAGAGGAGCCCCTGAAAGCCGCCCGCGCTCTGCGGCACCACTGATAGGGCGAAGCTCCCCTCCGCCAGCGCCCAATCGGCCGAATGCGCGATGACAGCGGCATCCTCCAGCGCATCGACGCTCACCCCCGGCAGTGTCAGGATCGGCTCAGATGTGGTCATGACTGTCTCCGCTCTCGCATGGACCCCTCCGACAGAGCCTCAGCGTTAGGGCATGAGCGCAGCGCTTGTATTGAACGAGATTGACCACCCGGCGCCGCGCGCAGCCTTCGCGCCCGGCTCGGCGCGCCCTGACCCGCGCCTGCCAGCCCGGTCCGTGCTAGGCTGCGATGGCGCAGCACCCTGCGCTGTCCATGGGGAGGAGCGGGCATTGGCAGGCGACGAACCGGCCCCCCCGACCCTGCGGGCCCTCATCGAGCGCATCGCCGCCGGCGACAGCGCCGCGGCCCTCGACGCGCTGGAGCGCGCGCCGGACCTCGGCCGCGCCGCAGCCGCCACCGGTGCGGAGCGCGAGACGGCCGCGGACCATTTCCTGAGCGGCATCGGCCGCCACATCTATGCCGGAGACACCGCGCTGCACCTCGCCGCGGGCGCGCATCAGGGCATGGTCGTCGACCGGCTCATCGCGATGGGCGCCGATCTCGGCGCGCGCAACCGGCTCGGGGCCGCGCCGCTGCACTCCGCCGTCGATGCGGGGCCGGGCTTCCCGGCCTGGGATCCCGCCGCGCAGTCCGCGGTTGTCACCGCCCTTCTCTGCGCCGGCGCAGACCCGAATGCCGCCGACAGGAACGGCGCGACGCCGCTGCACCGCGCGGTGCGCAACCGCTGCTCCGGCGCGGTCGCGGCCCTCCTCGCCGGCGGCGCCGATCCGCAGGCCACCAACACGGCCGGCTCGACGCCCCACGACCTCGCCCACCGGGATACCGGGCGCGGCGGCGCGGGATCGCCCGAGGCGCGCGCGGAACAGCGCGCGATCCAGCACCTGCTCGGCCCGCCCCGCACGCCGCAGCCCTAGCCCCGCGCGACGCCCCGGCGCCACGCACCTCCCGCAGACCACCCTTCACCCCGCGGAACACTCTTCGCCAGATGGAAGTATTCAACGATTTTTTTCAGAAACCATTTCCAATAAATGGCAAATCGCGATGCATCGCCGCAGTCGCTTGCCAAAATCTGTGCCGCCTTGTCGCAGTGTCATTCAGAATTTCGAAACACCTCTCCAGTCATCGCCGCAAGAAATTCAAAGGAGAACGCGATGACGATCGACTTTGTCTTCCTTCTTATGCTGTTCACGCTTGGTGGTGGCCTGATGCACGCAATCTACCACCTGCACCAGATCCGCCGCCTGCAGCAATCCGGGGAGAACCCGGGCGAGCTGCCGAAGGTGTACCGCTCGTAACCGCGTCCCGCGCGTGCCCGTTCTGGCCGCGCATCCACGAGATGCAGCCGGGTCCGCCAGGCCCGGCTGCCCATTCGCCGCCCATCCCGCGGCAGACCGGAAAATTCACCACCGACGGTCAGACTAGCCGGCGCCCCGCCTCCGCGACGGCCGCGAGACAACCGAGACACCCCGAACCGCCATGCTGAGCGCCCTCTCCGCCAAGATCGAGCGGCTTCTCCTCCTCCTGCCCTTCATGCGGCGCACGCTGGATGCCGAGCCCGCCACGCGGAGCGCGCGCGAGGCCCGGCGCGACCAGGCCCTCGCCCTTCTCTGGGGCGCGCTCTGCCACACGCTCTTCGCCGCCGCGGTAGGGGCGATGATCTGGGCGATGTGGTGGGGCATGAGCCGCAGCCTCGGCACCGTCCCCCAGCCCTGGTCGTGGCTGGCGAACATCCTGCTTCTGCTGCAGTTTCCGCTCCTGCACTCGGTGCTGCTTACCCCGCTCGGGCGCCGCCTCGTCGCCCGGCTCGGCCCGCCGGGGCGCGGGGTCACGCTGGCGACGACCACCTTCACCATCATCGCCTCGCTGCAGCTGCTCGCGCTCTTCCTGTTCTGGACGCCGACGGGCGTCGTCTGGTGGCGCGCAGAAGGCGCGCTCCTCTGGATCCTCACCGCGCTCTACGCGTCCTGCTTCCTGCTCCTGATGAAGGCGAACTGGGATGCGGGGCCGGAGGTGCAGAGCGGCCTCCTCGGCTGGGCCGCACTGCTGCGCGGCGTGCGCCCCGTCTTCCCGCCGCTGCCGGTGGGCGGGATCTACCGATTTCTCCGGCACCCCATCTATCTCGCCTTCGCGCTCACCACCTGGACCGTGCCGACCTGGACCCCGGACCAGTTGCTGCTCGCCAGCGTGCTCACCGCCTATTGCGCCCTCGGCCCGCGCCTCAAGGAACGCCGCCTCGCCGAGCGCTTCGGTGACGCGTGGCAGGCCTACCGGGCCAGAACCCCGTTCTGGCTCCCCCGGATCCGCTAGGCCCAGGCCGCCACGGCCTCCTTCACCGCGCGCATCACCCGCGCCGCGTGCTCCGGGTTCAGCGCCGCCGCATTGGGCTGGCCGAACCGCCGGGCATCGTTGTCGAAATACCGGCCCGATGCCCCGGCAAAGGCCTCGCCGAGCGCGGCCTCGACCAGGATCTCCGCGCCGATCGAGAGATCGTTGCCGGCGATGCCGAAGCCCTGCTTGACCATCTTGGAGGCGAGGAGCGAGCCCGGGTTCACCGCCACCACCACCGGCCCGTCAGGCAGCTCCCGCGCCAGCTCGCGGGACCAGATCGTGATCGCCAGCTTGCTCTGCGCATAGGCCTCCATATCGTCCAGCGCCCCCTGCCCCGCCATGGCGGCCAGATCCACCGGCGCCTGCGCCGCGGAGGAGAGGTTCACCACGCGCCCGTCCTTCGGGATGACCGGCAGAAGGAGGCGGGTCAGCAGATAGGGCGCAAAGGTGTTCACCACGAAGCGGACATCGCGCCCGTCCGCCATCCGTGGCGCGGCCGTCTTCAGAACCCCAGCATTGTTGATGAGCACGTCGAGCGCGCCATGCCGCTCGCGGATCTGCCCCGTCAGGGCCGCAACATCGGCGAGGCGCGAGAGATCCGCGTTGTAGGTCTGCGTCGTCCCTCCGGCCTCGGCGGCGGCGGCCTCGAGCTTCGCCGCGTGCCGGCCGTGCAGCAGCACGGTATGGCCACCGGCCGCCAGCCGCTTCGCCGTCTCCAGGCCGATCCCGTCGGTCGCCCCGGTGATCAGGATTGTCTTCGACATGACCATGGCCTCCTAAGCCGCGAAGTCGGGCAGCAGATCGTCGGCGAGCCGGCGCAGCGTCGTCTCGATATCCGCCTGGTTGAATCTGAGGTTGAGCGCGACATGGTTGATCCCGAGCGACCGGATCTCGCGCAGATACCCCCGCAGGAAGGCGAGACCGGACTGGAAACCGAGATGGATCGGCCGCGCCGCGGCGTCCGGGTCGTCCAGCAGATCGATGTAGAGCGACTGCATCACCGGCTTGTCCTGCCCGCCCGCCTCGGCGATCCGGCGGCGATACTCGGCCACGGCCCGGCCCTGCGCGGCCGCATCGCGCGGATAGGTCATCCAGCCATCGCCGTGCCGGGCCACCCAGTCCGGCGCCTGCTGGCTGCCCCCGGTGATCAGGAGCGGCAGCCGCGCACCCGCGGGCTTCGGCAGCATGTCGATCCCGCCGGATAGCGTGCCATGCGCGTTGCTGAGCGCGGCAAAGGGCTCGGCCATCGCGCGGATATAGGCCACGCTCTCGCGGAACCGCGCGCCGCGATCCGGGTAGCTCATGCCGAGCGCGGGATACTCCTCCGGGCGGTCCCCCGACGCGATGCCGAGCAGGAGCCGCCCGCCGGAGAGCCGGTCCGCCGAGGCGGCGGCCTTGGCCACATGCGCCGGGTGGCGCAGCGGCAGGATGATGCTGGCCACACCGAGCCCGATGCTCGACGTGCTCGCCGAGAGCGCCCCGAGATAGACGAACGGGTCGTGGATCTGCCCGACATCGCCGAAGGACGGCACGTTGAACGGCACATCGCGGAGCCAGACCGCCGCGAAGCCCAGCGCCTCGGCCAGCCGGACCCGCTCGAGATGCCGCTCCATCGCCGGCTCGGCACCGACCGCATAGCGCTCGATCGGGACCACGAGCCCGAGGCTCAGCTTCCCCGGCCGGAAGGCGCCGTTATAGGCCCGGTTGATCGCCGGAAACCCCCCGGCCTTCGCCCTGTCCAACATGCCCGTCCTCCACCGGCGACCACCTGCTCCCGGCAAGTAACCTCGCCGAAGCCGACGCGAAACCGCCAATCCCGGGCTTCAGAATTCGCAAATCGACGATAATCGCGCCCCACACCCCCCGGACAGACCGCGCGTACGTGTGTGGATGCCCCCTGTTTGGCAAGCATGATCTTCGGTCTTTCGGCGGGGTCTTCGATCGGACGTGTGTCAGGCCTCTGGTTGTGGCC
>JBCBWF010000608.1:0-2227 GCA_039817245.1 Pseudomonadota bacterium
ATCCGGGCCGGCTCCGCGGGGGCATCGAGCCCCCCCGGACCCGCCGTCGGCTGCGCCGCCGGGGGGCGAGCGGTGCCGGCGGGGGGTACGGGATCGGGTTGCGGGTGAACTGGGCGCGCTTGAACGGGGCGCGCGGGTGAGCGGGCTGATGGCGCGGCTGCCGGCGGTGCGCGGGCGGCTGAGCGCGGGGCGGGCGCTGGCGGATCTGGCCTGGCTGCGCGTGGGCGGGCCGGCGGAGGTGTTGTTCCAGCCCGCCGACCGGGCGGATCTGGCGGCGTTTCTGGCCGGGCTGCCGGGCGATGTGGCGCTGACGCCGCTGGGGCTCTGCTCCAACCTCATCATTCGCGATGGCGGGCTGCCCGGGGTGGCGCTGCGGCTGGGGCGCGGCTTTGCCGGGATCGAGCCGCTGGCGGGCGCACGGCTGCGCCTGGGCGCCGCGGTGCCCGATGCGGCGGCGGCGAAGGCGGCGGCGGAGGCCGGGATCGCGGGGCTCGAATTCCTGCGCACCATTCCCGGCAGCATCGGCGGGGCCGTGACCATGAATGCCGGCTGTTACGGGCGCTACACCGCCGATGCGGTGGTGGAGGTGACCGTGATGGAGCGCTGCGGCGCCGAGCGACGGCTGGCGCGCGACGAGATTGGGTTCGGCTACCGCTCTTCCGCGCTGCCCGAGGGGGCGGTGGTGCTGGAGGCGGTGCTGGAGGGCCGGCCCGGGGATCCGGCGGAGATTGCCGCGAGGATGGAGGCGCTGGTGGCCAAGCGCGCGGCCTCCCAGCCGATGGACGAGCGCTCCTGCGGCTCGACCTTCCGCAATCCGGCTGGGTATTCCTCGACCGGGGAGGCGGATGATCCGATGGCGCTGAAGGCCTGGGCGCTGATCGAGCGGGCAGGCTGCCGCGGGCTCAGGCTCGGCGGCGCGCAGGTCTCGGAGAAGCATGCGAATTTCCTGATCAATGCGGGCGGCGCCACGGCGGCGGATCTGGAGGATCTGGGCGAGACCGTCCGCGCGCGCGTGAAGGCGGCGACGGGCCATGATTTGGTCTGGGAAATCCATCGGATCGGGGTTAGGCTACCGGCCTGATCCATCCAGCACGGATGGTGCCGGAGACCACGCGACCAACGCGGGCCCGGCAGAATATCGGGGCGAGGCATGTCGAGCAGGACACTCCCCCACGTGGCGGTGCTGAAGGGCGGCTTGTCGGCCGAGCGCGAGGTTTCCCTCGTCTCGGGTGCGGCATGCGCAGAGGCGCTGCGTCGTGAGGGCTACGCCGTGACAGAGATCGATGCGGGGCGGGACCTGTCCGCCCGGCTCGATGCGCTGCGCCCCGATGTCGTCTTCAACGCGCTGCACGGGCGCTGGGGCGAGGACGGGGCGGTACAGGGCATCCTGGAATGGCTCGACCTGCCCTACACCCATTCAGGCGTGCTGGCCTCGGCCTTGGCGATGGACAAGGCGCGGGCGAAGCAGGTGTTCGCCGCGCATGGCCTGCCGGTGGCCGAGGGGCTCGTGGTGGCGCGGGAGGCGGCGGAGGCCGGGCATCCCATGGCGCCGCCCTATGTGGTGAAGCCGGTGAACGAGGGCTCGTCGGTCGGCATCCATATCGTGCCGGAGGGGGCGAATGCGCCGGTGCGGCTGGGCGAGGGCGCGCCGGCGGAGCTGCTGGTGGAGCGCTTCGTGCCCGGGCGCGAGCTGACGGTGGCGGTGCTCGGCGACCGGCCGCTGGCGGTGACGGACATCATCGCGGAGACGGGCTGGTACGACTATCACGCGAAATACGCGGCGGGAGGCTCGCGCCATGTGGTGCCGGCGGCGGTGCCGGATGCGGTGGCGGAGGCGTGCCTGGCGCATGCGCTGGCGGCGCATCGGGCGCTCGGCTGCCGGGGGCTCAGCCGGACGGATTTCCGCTGGGACGAGGCGGCTGGGCTGGCGGGGCTGGTGGTGCTCGAGACCAACACGCAGCCGGGGATGACGCCCACATCGCTGGCGCCGGAGCAGGCGGCGCATTGCGCGATGTCCTTCGGGGCGCTCTGCCGGTGGCTGGTGGAGGATGCGTCATGCGGCCGGTGAGCGGGGATCCCAAGCGCCGGGTGGAGCCCGGTTTCGTGCCGCCGGCGCCCGAGATGGGGCCGGAAATGGGGGCGGATTGCGAACAGGAGCTGGAGCCTGAGCTGGATCTCGGCCTCGGAGAGGGTGCGGGGCGGCGCGAGAGCGGGCCGGAGCGGGGCG
>JBCBWF010000373.1:0-4996 GCA_039817245.1 Pseudomonadota bacterium
AGGCGCTGCCGACGGAGGAACGGTTCAGCGGGCTGCCGAGCCGGGAGGGGGTCGACCGGGAGATCGCCGAGGCGGAGGCGGCGCGCGCGAGGGCCGGGATCCTCTCCGCCTCCCAGGCGAGCCCGGCCCGGCCGCGCTAGTGCAGGCCTTGGGGGTTTTCAGAGTGCGTGTTCGCCCGCGCCCACCCACGTCAGTTTAGCGTGAAAAAATTGAACATATAGTGAACAATCCCCCGGACCATGCAAGCCGGGGCGAGGGTGCTTGTCGCGCATCGGTGTGCGCTGGCCGTCAAGCGGCGTGTCCGGGGAGCTCCGAGCCGGGGCTCTGAGGGGCGGACGGCGCGGGTTGGGCTTGCCGGCCGGAGCGCGTCATTTGCGCCGGCGACGGGGGGGGGCGGGCACACCGGTGAAGCCGGGGCCATCGCTCGAGGAGCCCGGAGGGCGAGGAGAGCCAGAGATGGATCGCCGCGCGCAGCGCGGCGATGCCGGTTGGGAGGCGCCTGGAGCGGTCAAGGAGGTTCCGGGTCGCGGCCCGGAACCCGCGATGCGCGTTGCGCCTCAGAGGGCACCGGCGGCGGCTTCGAAGGCGTCGCCCACGACGCGGCGGGCCGAGCGGCGGATCATGTCGCGCCGCGAGACGAGCCCGACCGAGCGGTGGATCGGCGGGCTGCCGAATTCGAGGATCCGCAGCCCCTCTGCCGCGAAGGCGCGCGCGCCCACATCGGGCAGGATCGAGGCGCCGAGGCCGAGGCCGACCATCAGGTAGATGGCCTCGATGGACTGGAGCTCCGTCTGCGTGCGCGGCGCGATGCCGAGGGCGGCGAGGCGCGCTTCGATGAGGGGCGCCACCCAGGCGCGGCGGTTGAAGCGCAGATAGGGGTGGGCGGCGAAGACCGCGGCGGGGTCGGTCTCGGTCGAGCCGGGCGGCGCCAGCACCACGATCCTCTGGCGCGCGATCTCGCGCCATTCGAGCGCGGTGTCGAGCGCGCGGGGGGCGTGCATGAGGCTCGCATCCACCTCCCCGCTCGCGGCCATCTCGAGGAGATCGCCGGAGAGGCCCGAGACCACCGAGACCACGAGCCCGGGATGCTCGGCGCGCAGCCGGATCAGGCCGTCCGGCAGGAGGCTGGTGAGCACCGTCGGAATGGCGCCGAGGCGGAAGGTGCCTCGATCGGCGCCGACGGTCGCGACCGCATCGATCATCTCGTCGTATTCCGCGACGATCGCCTGGGCGTGGCGGAGCGCGATCCGGCCGGCGCGGGTGAGCGCGGGCGGGCGGCGCTTGCGGTCGAAGAGGGTGGCGCCGAGGGCCGCCTCGAGCGTCGCTATCTGGCCCGAGATGGCCGATTGGGTGAGGTTCAGCGCATCGGCCGCGCGCGCGAAGGAGCGGTGCTCGCCGATCGCCTGCAGTGCCCGGAACTGGCGGATGGACATGGGCGGCCTCCCCTAACTTCGCAGATCCTGAAGTTAGCGCGAGAAATCGGCGCTTTGCTACGGGCTTTGCGCGGGTATGCTGAGGGGTAATGAAAACGACGGGGCGGCGCCCTGCCCGCTGCGCCCGCAGGGAGGACAAGATGACAGAGATAAAGAGCCGCCGCCGCGCGCTCGGCCTCGGCCTTTCCGGCCTCCTGGCCGGCGCAGCACTCGCCGCCACCACCGCCCTCGCCGCCGATCTGCCCGAGAAGCCCGCGGGCTTCGGCACCCGCCCGCTGACCATGATCGTGCCTTTCGGCGCGGGCGGCGGCTCGGACCAGCTGGCGCGCGCCATGGCCAAGGCAATGGAGGCCGAGGCGGGCCTCACCTTCCAGGTGGTCAACAAGCCCGGCGGCGGCGGCACCGCGGCGATCCCGGACTTCATGCTGGCCCCGGCGGACGGCTACACCGTGCTCGAGCATATCGACAACGCGGTCTCGGCCTATGCCAAGGGCGACATCCGCGAGAACCCGGCGGCGGACTGGGTGCCGCTCTGCATGACGCAGATCACCTTCAGCCAGATCTATATCCGCCCCGATGACGAGCGCTTCTCGGACTGGGAGGGCTTTCTGGCCTATGCCAAGGCCAATCCGGGTGCGCTGACCATGGCCAATCTCGGCAAGGTGGGCTCGATGGAGCTGGTGGTGATGCAGCAGCTTCAGGACGCACTCGGCATCGAGGTCAAGCAGATCGCCTTCGACAAGCCGGCCGAGCGCTACGGCGCGCTGATCGGCGAGCATGTGGATGTGCTCTTCGAGCAGCCGGGCGATGTGCGCAGCTTCCTCGATGCCGGCCAGATGAAGCCGATCCTGACCTTCCTCGACGAGCGGCCGGAGGCCTTCGCCGATGCGCCGACGCATCGCGAGGTGGGCGCCGATTTCGAGGCGCTGACGCGGTTTCGCGGCTTCTATGTAAAGGCGGGCACGCCGCAGGACCGGGTGGACTACCTCACCGCCGCCTGTGATGCGGGCTTCAAGAACGCGGAGTACGCGGCCTTCAACGAGAAGAAGTACATGCACCTGATCGACAGTTATCGGGACACGGAGGGCTCCGTCGCGCTCATCAACGGCGCGGTCGAGACCTACCGGGCGATGTACGAGAAGCTCGGCATCGGCAACTGAGCGCGCGGGCGGCGGGGACGCAGGCATAGAGACGGAGACGCCGATGTCGCGGTCCCTGCCCGCCCAAGCCGGTGCGCCGGCCTATGCGCGCTATCGCGCGCCGGTGCTCGAATGGGCACTGTGGATGGCGCTGGTGGGCGCGGTCTACTCCCAGACCGGCTATTTCGACACGGAGATCCCGGAATATGCGTTCGGGGCCACGGGGTGGCCGCGGGCGCTGTGCCTTGCCACCGCGGCGGGGGCGACGGGGCAGCTGCTGACGCGGCTCGCGGCCCTGAGGCGCGGCGAGCCGGCGGTGGCGAGCCCGGCGAACGCGCCGGTGCCCGCAACGCCGCCGACGCTCTGGGAGCAGGCGAAGCGGCTGGCGATCTTCCTCTTTCCGCTCCTCTATCTCTATGCGGTGCCGACCTTGGGGTTCTATCTCGCGACGCCGGTCTTCGTGCTCGGGCTGCTGCTGATCCTCGATGTGCGCTCGCCGGGGGCGCTGCTGGGCGTGACCGGGGTGGTGTGCGCGCTGGTACTGCTGCTCTTCACGCGGTTCTTCTATGTGGCGCTGCCGGTGGGCCAGCCGCCGTTCTACGACATCAACAACGCGATCATCGTGATCGCGCGCATGGGGCTCTGAGCCATGGAGCCGTTCATCGCCGGCACGCTCAATCTCTTCGGCGACCCGCAGGCGCTGATGATCTTCGTGCTCGGGCTCGTGGGGGGCATGCTGTTCGGGGCGATCCCGGGCGTGAACATGCTGACGCTGGGCGCGGTGCTCCTGCCCTTCACGATCTCGATGCAGCCCGAGCATGCGGTGATGCTGTTCTCGGTGATCTACTGCGCGGGCGTGTTCGGGGGGGCGATCACGGCGATCCTGTTCAACATCCCCGGGGCACCCGAGAACGCGCCCACCTGCTTCGACGGCTACCCGATGACCCAGCGCGGCGAGAGCGGCAAGGCGATCGGGGCGGCGGTGAGCTGCTCGGCTATCGGGGGCGTGGCCTCGGCGGTGCTGATGATGACCGCGACCGGGGCGATCGCGGGCTGGGCCGTGCGCGCCTTCGGGCCGCAGGAGATCTTCGCGCTCATCTTCTTCGGGCTCGCGGTGTCGGCCTCCATCGGGGCCTCGACGCTCTGGAAGGGCTGGCTCTCGGTCTTTGCGGGGCTGCTGATCGCCACGATCGGTACCGATCCGGTGGGGGGCGTGCCGCGGTTCAACGAGGGATCGCTGCTCGGCTACGAGTATTCCTCTTACTACCTCTCGGCGGGGATCCACTTCATTCCCATGATCCTCGGCTTCTTCGCGGTCTCCGAGGTGATCGCGCAGGCGATGAACATTGCCCGCGGCACGCGGGAGCGGCCGAAGGCGGGGCTCGAATTTCCGAGCGTGGCGGAGTTTCTGGCGGTGCGCTGGACGATGCTGCGCTCCATCGTGATCGGCTTCTTCGCGGGCATCCTGCCGGGGATCGGGGCGACGCTGGCGGCCTTTCTCGGCTACTCGCAGGCGCAGCGCTGGTCGCGCAACCGTGCGCGTTTCGGCAAGGGCGAGCTGGAGGGCGTCGTCGCCTCGGAGACCGCGAACAACGCGGCCACGGGGGCCGCGATGATCCCGCTCCTGGCGCTGGGGCTGCCCGGCGGGGCGCTGACGGCGATGATCATGGGGATCTTCCAGATCCACGGGATGGAGCCGGGGCCGCTGATCTTCATGACCTCCGGCGATCTCGTCTGGATCACCTTCGCGGCGATGTTCTGGGCGAACCTCTTCATCGTGTTCCTGGGCTGGGTGCAGACCAAGACGGTGGTGCATATCCTGCGCGTGCCGTTTCGGTGGCTGGCGCCGGGGATCCTGCTGCTGGCGATCGTCGGGGCCTATGCGCTGCGCAACCTCTTCATCGATGTGTGGGTGATGTTCCTGGCGGGCATCGTCGGCTATGTGATGCGCACCACCGGGTATTCGGCGGCGGGCGTGGTGCTGGGGCTGATCCTCGGCAAGCTCGGCGAGAGCGCCTTTTCCAAGTCGATGCAGCTCATGGACTACGACATGCTCGGCTTTTTCGAGCGGCCGATCGCCGGGGTGCTGATCGCGCTCGGCATCGGGGCGATCGTGGTGAGCATCGTCAACGAGATCCGGGGCGCGCCCGCCCCCAAAGCCCTGATGGATTAGCGGCACTCAATGGGAGACCCGTGATGACAGAGACCATGACGCAGGCCTCGACCCGGGCCGCCGAGGCGCGCCCGGACAGCGCGGAGATCGTGGCCGGCCTCGTGGCCCGCGCCCGCGCCGCGATGGAGGCCTATGAGAACCACGACCAGGCGCGGGTGGACGAGGCGGTCACGGCGCTGGCCTGGTCGATCTACAAGCCGGAGAACGCCGAGGCGCTGGCGAGGATGGCGGTGGAGAACACAGGCCTCGGC
>JBCBWF010000001.1:0-67018 GCA_039817245.1 Pseudomonadota bacterium
CATGGCCGCCATGGCGATCGCGGGCATCTTCGGCGCGCTTCTCTCCTCCTTCGCCGTGCGCAATGCGCGCCGTCTGGAGATCGCGCTCGTGGACGCCCGCGCGGCGGACCGCGCGAAGACAGATTTCATCGCCAATGTCAGCCACGAGCTCCGCACGCCCATGAACGGCATCATCGGGCTGGGCGAGGTGCTGAAGCATACGGAACTCGACCAGAACCAGTCCTCGCTCCTCGATGTCATGATGACATCGGCACAGAGCCAGATGGGCCTGATCCGCGAGCTTCTGGAGATCAGCCAGATCGATGCGAAGAACCGCACGCTGCAGGCCCGCCGCTTCGACCTCTCGGGCCTTGTCGGCGAAGTCGTCGACCTCGCCCGCGCCCAGAGCACCGAGAAGGGCATCGATCTGCGCTTCAACGTGGCCGCGGCAGAGACCTACAACGTGATCGGCGACGACGGTGCGGTGCGCCAGATCATGACCAATCTCGTCGGCAACGCACTCAAATTCACCGATGAGGGCTTTGTTTCGGTCGAGATGAGCCTTGAGCCGGTAGACGATATCGGCATCTGCCGCATCGCTGTCACCGACACCGGCCCGGGCATCCAGGCCGAGGACATCGAGCGCATCTTCGAGCGCTTCTTCCAGGTCGACGGGTCGGAGACCCGCGAGCGCGGCGGCACCGGGCTCGGCCTCTCCATCAGCAAATCGCTCGCCGAGATGCTCGGCGGCGAGATCGCCGTCGAAAGCACGCCGGGCAAGGGCTCGACCTTCACGCTGACCGCGCCCTTCGTGGTGGCGCGCATCGGCGACGAAGCCCTGGCGCGCGCGGCATGATTGGTCAGGGGGACTAGGCGTTGGACAGCGATCGCTCAGACGGACCCGCGCATGCATCGCCCGGCCCGATCATGATCGTCGAGGACGACGACGTGAACCTGCTCGTGCTCCAACTCATGCTGAAGCAGGAGGGCTATGAGACGATCGCCGCCGTCGACGGCCCCGCCGCGATCGAACTCGCCGACACGCACCGCCCGAGCCTGGTGCTCATGGATCTCAGCATGCCCAAGATGGACGGCATCACGGCCGCCAACGCGATCAGGCGCCGCCTCAACGAAGCGGCGCCCCTGTTCGTGGCCGTCACGGCGCATGTCACGCCGCATCATCGCCAGCTGTGCGAAGAGGCGGAGTTCGTCGACTTCGTGGAAAAGCCGATCGATCGCCAGCGCCTCTTCGCGATCATTCGCCGCATCCTCGACGAGGACCGGCCTGCCGATCACGCGATGGAGCGCCGGCGGTTCCTCGCATAGTGCAGCTGCAGCAGGAAGTCGTAGTGGTGACGGCAGAAATCGCGGCATAGCATGCGCGCCCAGTGGTCGACCGGCAGATTGAAGATCGACCAGAACTCGTAGTCCTCGAGCAATTCCTCGCCGGGTTCGATATCCCGCAACGCCGTGCAGTTGTCCTCCCGCAGCGGCGTCCAGTGCCGAATTCCGATATTGGCCGAAGGCGGATCGGCATGGTTCACATACTCCATACCGTCCTCGTACCAGACGAATTTCTGCTCAGGTGCGTGGAAGTAGCCGCCGTGCAGCGCGAAGGCGAGACGGTCCGGGCTCAGCCCGCCCAACTCGCCTGGCCCGCAAACATGCATGCTCTCGTCAAAGCGCCAGACCTTCTCGCCGGCCGCAATCGGCTCAGCTGCGAAGACCCCCATCCCATGAATCCGGCTCCGCCGGAATTCGACCGATTTGATCCAGCCCAATCTTCACCCCCGTCTTTTCTAGACATTTGTATGGGTTGCCGGGCAGCGCCTTTGTGAGACCGTTCATGTCACATCCGCCCGGAACGTTGGTTTCCATTCGAAACACGCGGCGCCTCACCACGTAGTGCCAGCAAAATGGCGCACCACACACAGTTGTCAAACGCTATAAAAAAGATGAGGCGATCAGCTCGTCCACGCGACGACTACAAACCAAGTCGATTTCAAAACGCATTCGTGTCTTCCAGCGCAACTGAACAACGGATACATCGCGGATTGACGAACCGAACGCACGCGAAAGAGCGACACGACACTTCGCAATAGCCGCCCACCAGGCGGAATGCAAGGATCTACACTTTGTTCTTCGGCGGCTGCATCTCAAACTCCGAGGTGGCGAGGAAATTGTAGTCACAGGTCAATTCCTCGCCGCGCGCGATATCGCGCGCGGCGACCGCCCGACCGGGCGTCGAGAAGTCGAGATTGGGCGTGTCCTCATGGTTCATGAACCGCCCGTCGTCCCCATCGAGCGCCATATGGCCAGGAAAGCTCGTCACCTCATACGCATAGCGTTCGTAGAACTCACGCACATGCTCCGGCGCCTCCGCCAGCGCCGCATTGGACACCAGTATGTCGAACATCTCGCTGAACTGCCAGACAAGCTGGCCTGCGACAATGTCCTCGTCAGTGAACACACCGAGACCCTCGATACGCGACTTCGCCACGTAGCACCGCACCATCATCATACCGATTGCCCCTCGCCGCCGCCTTTCTGCGGAACCGCTGTTGGAAACGAGCCTATGAGGCTGCCCGCATGAAAACAATCGCAGGGCCCCTGGGTCGCGCGTGACTGGCGGAATCGAGCGAAATCATCTATCAGGGCACGATAGTTGATGTAACGGCAGCGCAATCGGATCGGTAAATGATCGGAAAGCCGCCCAGATATCGCCAGAAACTCTGCATACACGTTATGCCCAGTAAGTTTGAGGGCAGAATGACGGATCGCGAGTTCGAGGGTGACAACTTCGCTTACGTTGGACCGTGGCGAATCGAAACCGGTGATGCGTGGAGGGACTGGCAGATCTCCGCGCTTGAGGCCTGCATGAAGGCCTCCGAGCACAGCAATGACGAAGTGTCGCGGCGCCGCTTTGCCCGCGAAATCGATCGTCTCTCGCAAGTTCCGCTACGCCAGACCCGCTGACGGGCCCGGCGCCGGTCGGCCCCTAGCGGGGCGGATCGCGGAAAGCGACGCCGCCGATCCGGGAGGGTCGGCGATCCCGCGGTGCTGCCCAGGTCTCCGGATCCACGATCATCGCTGCCACGGCCTCGGCCGCCGCCTCCAGGATCCGCTCCCCCTTCTCCGCGCTCGCCCGCGTCGGGTTCCCCGAGATCCCGTTCGCCGTGATATGGGCAAAGCCCCGCCAGCGATGCGAGGCGTTGCCGGCGCGACGATAGGGCGCCAGCCGCTCCGTCGCCAGCGCGCCCAGATCGCTCGCATCCACCAGATCCGGCTCCAGCGCCAGCATCATCGAGGTCTCCGCCTCGCCTGCATGCATGATCCCGCCCTGGTCTTCCAGGAGCGGCGCGATCGCTGCCGCCCCTTCCTCGGCATAGGTGGTGGCCACGATGGTGGCGCCGAGCGCCTCGCTCAGCCGGTCCACCGCCAGGTTCATGCTCGCAATGTTGCCGCCATGGCTGTTGGAGAGCACCAGTTCGGTGAAGCCGTGGCGCACCAGGCTGTGCAGCACGGACCGGAGCACGGCGAAGAACGCATCGTGTTCGAGCGTCAGCGTGCCGCCGAACGGCATGTGGTGCTCCGAAAGCCCGTGCCAGATCACCGGCGTCACCACCACCTCCCGCGCAGGCGCCGCCTTCCGCGCGGCGCGCACGGCCACCTCGTGGCCGATCCGCATATCGGTGTTCACCGGCAGATGCGGCCCGTGCTGTTCGATCGCGGCGACGGGCACGATCACCACCGCCCCCCGCTCCGCCAGCGCGCGCAACTCATGCGCCTTCAGCTTCGCCCACTCGACCTCGCTCACGGCGTCCTCCCCATCATCGGATTTGCCGCGAGCCTAGCGCCGCGCCGGCCGGGGCGCCATGGCGCTCAGCGATGCCAGAGGGGCCGGCCGTCGAGCAGCGTCATGCTCACCCCCACGGCGCGGATCTCGTCCTCCGGGCAGGTGAAATAGTCCCGGTCGAGCACCGCGATATCGGCGCGCTTGCCGGGCTCCAGCGACCCCTTCACCGCTTCCTCCCGGCCCGACCAGGCGCCGAGCGTGGTGTAGGCGTGGAGCGCCTCCATCCGGCTCACCGCCTCGGCCCGGTCGAGATCGCCCCCGCTGTCGGACTGGCGCGTCACCATCGACCAGAGCGCCAGGAACGGGTTGGCCTGGCACACCATCGCATCCGAGTGACCGGGCGCCGGGATCCCCGCATCGATCAGGCTCCGATGGGGCCACATGTGCCGCATCGCCGCCTGCCCGCGATTGGCCCGGTAGGCATCGCCGAGATCGTACATGAACCCGGTCGCCGAGCTGTCCACCGCGCCGAGCCGCGCCAGCCGCTCCCGGATCGCAGGGGTCACATAACAGCAATGCTCCACCCGCATCCGGTGATCCTCCACGGGGTGCGCGGCCAGGCACGCCTCGATCGCGTCGAGGGCGAAATCGATCCCCCGGTCGCCGACCCCCTCGATCATCACCTGCAGCCCGGCGGCATGCGCGGCCACTGCCCGCGCCGCCAGATCCTCCGCCTCGTAGAGCAGCATGCCGGTGTTCGGCACCGGCTCGCCGGGGATCGCGGCGCCCGAATAGGGCTCGTAATAGGCCGCTGTCCGCCCGGAGGTGGAACAGTCCGGGCACCATTCCACCCCGATCACCCGCAGCATGTCGTCGCCGAAGCCCGAGCGGATCCCGGCGCGGATATAGGCCTCGACCAGCCCCTCCTCGCGCCCCGAGACGATGATGCCCACCCGCATCGCCAGCCGGTCCTCCGCCTTCAGCCGCTGCAGCGCCTCGATCGAGCGCCGCCCGCAGAGCGAGTTGTAGACGCTGGTGACCCCGTAGCCGCGCCACTCCGCGAACACGCGCTCGAGCCCGTCCGCCAGCATCTCCGGCGTGTCGCCCGCATGGATGTGGCTGAGGAACACATGCGCCGCCGCCTCCCGGCAGAGCCCGGTGATCGCCCCGCTCGCCGGATCGCGGTCGAACTGGCCGAATGGCGGATCCGCCGGGTCCGTCCCCAAGCCCACCGCCGCGAAGGCCGCGCTGTTGGCGAGCCCGATATGCCCGTCCGTGCGCTGGATGTAGAGCGGCCGCCCCCCGGCCGCCGCATCCATCTCGGCAAGGCTCGGATAGCCGCCGGATTTCACATCGTCGAACCGGTAGCACACGATCCAGTCCCCCGGCCCGCGACCGGCCGCCAGCGCCGCGACCCGCTCCAGCAGCGCCGCGCGCGAGGCCACCCGGTCCGGGCTCACCGCCTCCCAGGTCGCCAGCCGCGCGGCATAGCTGTCGGGATGCGCATGGCTGTCCACGATGCCGGGGATCGCCGTCGCCCCCTCCAGCGCGATCTTCTCGGTGCCCGGCCGCGCCAGCGCCTCGATCTCCGCATCCCCGCCGGTCGCCACGATCCGCCCGTCCGCCACCGCCAGCGCCGAGACAAAGCGGTTATCGGCATCCATCGTGGCGATGCGGCCGCCGGTCAGGATCAGATCTGGCGCGAGGCTCATGGCGTTCTCCTTGCAAGCGAGAATGGACAGGACGGGCGAAGCGGTGTGAGGGTAGACCACCCGCAGGAGAGCCGAAATGCCCCCCGCTGCCACCCCCGCCTTCGAAGTCCCCGCCGACCCCTATCCGTGGCCCATCGAGCCGCTCGCACCTCACCAGGCCGCGCTCATTGTCATCGACATGCAGCGCGACTTCTGCGCGGCGGAGGGCTATGTGGCTCAGCTCGGCGAGGATATCGCGCCCCTCGCCGCCGCCATCGGCCCCACGCAGCGCTGCCTCGCCGCCGCGCGCGCCACGGGCCTGCGTGTCCTCTACACCCGTCAGGGCTACCGCCCCGATCTCGCCGACATGCCCGCCTGGCGCCGTCTAAAGGCCGAGCGCCACGGCACCGTCGTGGGCCGCGAAGGCCCCCTCGGCCGCGTCCTCATCCGCGGCGAGCCGGGCTTTCAGATCCTGCCCGAGCTTGCGCCCCAGCCGGGCGAGCCCGTGATCGACAAGACCGCCAATGGCGCCTTCACCGGGACCGATCTCGACACCGTGTTGCGCGCTGCCGGCATCCGCGCGCTCGCCTTCGCCGGCGTCACCATCGATGTCTGCGTGCACACCACGCTGCGCGAGGCCAATGACCGCGGCTACCAGTGCCTGCTCCTCTCGGATGCCTGCGGCGCCATCGAGCAGGGCCTGCATGACTGGGCGATCCGCTCGGTGACCATAGAGGGCGGGGTCTTCGGCTCCGTCGCCGATACCGCCGCCTTCGAGGAGGGATTGAGACCGCGATGACCGACAACCCGGACAACAGCCCTGCCCCCTTCGCGCCAATGGCCGACACCGCCGGCCCCCTTCGCCCCGCCGATCCCTGGTTCGCCATCGAATGGCAGCCGCACGGTATCCTGCGGATCTGGGAGCCGCATGTCTCGCGGCTGCTGCGCGCCAACATGTTCCTCGTGCGCGGCGCCGAGCGCGACCTGCTGGTCGATGCGGGCATGGGTGTCGCCAGCCTCCGCCGCTTTCTCCAGCCCTATCTCGAGCGGCCCGTCATGCTCCTGCTGACCCATGCGCATGTGGACCATGTCGGCTCGGCCGCCGAGTTCCAGGGCACGATCCTGATGCACGGCGCCGAGGCGGATCTGCTCGGCACCCCGTCACCGGACTGGTCGCTGAGCTACGACGACTACCCGCCCGAGAAACGCGCGGGCCTCGCCGCCGCCGGCTTCGACACCCGCGGCCATGTGATCGCCGCGAGCCCGCATGCCGGCTTCGACCCCGCTGCATGGTCGATCGCACCGGCGCGCGCCACCGAGATCGTGTCCGATGGCGACGTGATCGATCTCGGCAACCGGCGCTTCGAGGTGCTGCACCTGCCCGGCCACAGTCCCGGCTCCATCGGTCTATGGGAGGCGGAGACGGCCACGCTGATCGGTGGAGACGCGATCTATGACGGGCTGATCATCGACACGCTGCCCGAAAGCGACCCCGCCGCCTATCGCGAGACGATGCATCGCCTGGGCAGGCTCGGTGCTTCGATTGTGCATGGCGGTCACCGGGAGAGCTTCGGCGCCCAGAAGCTCGCCGTAATCGCCGAGGGGTACCTCGCGTCGAAAGCCTGACGCATGGGCAGAGCCTGCCCGAAAATTGCGCAACGGAGCATCATCGCCCCGATCTCTGATTGATGCTTGCGCTGAGCGCTGCTCTATGGCCAGAATTCAGGCGATGGCTGAGGCAGCGTACAACCGTGACCATGCGTGACACCGGAGGCGCCGCCGTCTCTCACGCGCTCTCGCTGCGCGGCCTCTCCAAGCACTACGGCACGCTCGCAGCCGTGGACAACATCGACCTTGAAATCGCCCGCGGCCAGTTCCTGACCATCCTCGGCCCCTCGGGCGGAGGGAAGACGACGGTGCTGATGGCGATTGCCGGCTTCGTCGAACCTTCCGCCGGGCAGATCCTCCTGGACGGGGACGACATCACCGGGCTGCCGCCGGACAAGCGCAAATTCGGCATGGTTTTCCAAGGCTATGCGCTCTTTCCTCACATGACGGTTGCGGACAATCTGTGGTTCCCGCTGCGTGTCCGCGGGGTTTCGCGCGCCGCCGCGAAGCCCAAGGTGGAGGCCGCGCTCGAGCTCGTGCAGATGGGCCATCTCGGCCGGCGCTATCCCACCCAACTCTCCGGCGGCCAGCAGCAGCGCGTCGCGCTCGCCCGCGCGCTCGTCTTCGAGCCAGACCTGCTGCTGCTCGACGAACCGCTCTCAGCCCTCGACAAGAAGCTTCGCTCAGACCTCCAGTGGGAACTGAAGTCTCTCCACCAACGCCTTGGGACAACGTTTATTTATGTCACCCACGATCAGGACGAAGCGCTCTCGATGTCCGACGAGATCGTCATCATGCGCCAAGGCCGGATCGAGCAGCAAGGCCAACCCGGCGCCCTTTATGAACGGCCCGCAACCCGCTTTGTCGCGGACTTCCTCGGCAAGTCGAACTTCATCGAGGGCCGCGCACAGGAGGCCAACGGCGGCCGCCTCGCCTATGAGGCCGGCGGCCTCAGCCTCCTGCAGGAGACCGCAGAACGCCCCGCCACGGGCGCGTCCGTCACCGTCGCCCTTCGCCCCGAGAAGATCGTCATCGCGCCCGGGGACGCCCCTCCCGCGGTCGAGAACCGCGTCGAGGGCCGCATCACGGCGGTGAACTACTACGGCGCCAGCTTCCAGTTCCGCGTGGCCACCGAGGCGCTCGGCGACCTGCTCGTGGCCGCCCCCGCCTGGACCTGCCAGGTGGCGCAGGAGCCGGGCACGCCCGTCTGGCTCGGCTGGCCGCCGGGCGCCTCCGTCCTGGTGCGCGATACCGGCTGATCCGCACCGCACCCGAAGCGCCCGGGCGAGCGGGCGCACAACAACAGGGAGACGACCAATGAGCATCCTCAAGACCGCGTATGAGAAGGACCTCTACCCCGAGATCGAGGACGCCGGCGACAGCGATTTCGCACGCGACTGCGTGGAGATCGCCGCGACCCGGCTCGCCCGCGGGGAGATCGACCGGCGCACCTTCCTCACGGCGCTCACGGCGCTCGGCGCGCTCTCCGCCGCGGGCATCGGCGGGGGCGCGAAAGCGGCCGAGGGTGAGATCGTGGTCGTCAACTGGGGCGGCCCGGCGGTCGACGCCTACTACAACGCCTTCGGGGTGCCCTTCGAGGGCGCGAGCGGGCTCAAGGTGGTGATCGATGGCACCGGCCCCCTGCTCTCCAAGATCCGCGCCATGGTGGAATCCGGCGCCGTCACCTGGGATGTGTGCGACACGGGCGCCGCGACGACGCTGGTGCTCGAGAAAGCCGGCGTGATCCAGGCGATCGACTATGCGGTTGTCGACAAGACCAAGGTGGTGAAGGACTACGCCTATGACTACGGCGTCGCCAACTACCTCTTCAGCTACATCCTCGCCTACAACAAGGCGAAGCTGGAGACAGCGCCGGCGAGCTGGGCCGACTTCTGGGACACCTCGAAGATCCCGGGCATGCGCACCCTCCGCAAGCAGCCCAACGGCATGATCGAAGCGGCGATGTTCGCGGCCGGCAAATCGAAGGACGAGATCTACCCGATCGATCTCGACCTCGCGATGGAGAAGCTGAAGGAGATCCGCGACGACGTGATCGTCTGGGGGTCGGGCTCGCAGTCCCAGGAGTTGTTCCGCACCGGCGAGGTCGTGATGGGCAACATCTGGCACACCCGCGCCAACCTGCTGAACCGCGACATGAGCGGCGACGTGGTCTGGACCTGGAACGAGGGCATCGCCACCGCGGGCATGTGGAACGTGCCGAATGGCAACCCGGCCGGCACGGAGGCCGCCATGGCCTTCATCGCCTCCTCGCAGGACCCCGAGCAGCAGGTGGCACTCTTCGCCGCCATGGGCAACGGGCCGGCCAACCCGGCTGCCGCGCCGCTGGTGCCGGCCGACCGCCAGTTCGCCGATCCGGGCCAGCCGGGCAACTGGGCACTGCAGGTCAAGCAGGATGCGCGCTGGTATCAGGCGGAGAGCGGCAAGGGCGATCTCACCAACGACGCGCTCGCGCGGGAGCTCTATCTCGACGTGATGTCCGGCTGAGCCGCCGGCGGCCTGCGAGATGACGGGAACGCTCCGGCTCAACTACTGGCTGCTGATCGCCCCGGCGCTCGGCGTGATGCTCGTGTTCTACGTCTTCCCGCTGGTCCAGGTGCTCTGGATGAGCGTCACCGAGCCCTATCCGGGGCTGCAGAACTACGAGCGGCTGATGGAGCGGCGCACGCTCCATCGCATCTGGTGGACCACGCTGGAGATCTGCGTGCTGACCACCGCCATCACCGTGGTACTCGGCTATGTCGTGGCCTATGCGATGGTGATGGTCGGCGAGGGGCAGCGCACGGGCATGATGTTCTGCCTCCTGCTCTCGCTCTGGCTGAGCGTGCTGGTGCGCGCCTTCGCCTGGGTCATGCTGCTCCGGAGCGAGGGGCTCGTGAACCAGGGGCTTGTGGCGACCGGCATCGTCGACGAACCCCTGAGGCTGGTGCGCAACCAGTTCGGGGTGATCGTCGGCATGGTGCATTTCATGCTGCCGCTCGCCACACTGCCGATCTACTCGAACATGTCCGGCATCGAGGCACGGCTCGTCTCGGCGGCACGCGGGCTCGGCGCCTCGCCGGCGCAGGCCTTCTGGCATGTGTTCCTGCCGCTCTCCAAGCCTGGGATCATCGCGGCGACGATCCTGGTCTTCGTCTTCTCGCTCGGCTTCTTCATCACACCCGCGCTCCTCGGCGGGGGCAAGGTGGTGATGATCTCGGAGTATATCCGCGTGAGCTTCGAGGAGACTTTGCGCTGGGGCGAGGCGACGATGCTCTCCACCGTGCTCCTCTTCGCGGTGCTTCTGGCGCTGGGGCTGGTGGCGCGGTTCGTCGATCTCCGCCAGGTTTTCGGTGCGCGATGAAGGATCCGCGCGTCCGCTTCGGCCGGTATTTCGCGCTCGGGCTCGCCTGGACGGTGCTGGGCTTTCTCGTGCTGCCGATGATCATCGTGGTGCCGGTCTCGCTGACGGACCAGTACTACCTGTCGCTGCCGCAGGAGCGCCTTTCGCTCGAGCACTACCGGGCCTTCTTCGAGAAGGAGATCTGGATCTCCGCGACGATCGACAGCCTGGTCATCGCCGTCGCGGCCACGATCCTCGCGGTGCTGCTCGGCACGCTCTGCGCGATCGGCTGCTGGCGGCTTGCCTCGGGTGCCGCGGAGGCGGTGCGGATCTTCATGCTGACGCCGATCATCGTGCCGGTGATCGTGCAGGCGCTGGCGATCTATCGGTTCTGGATCGATCTCGGGCTGATCGACACCTATCTGGGCGCGATCATCGCGCATACGCTGATCGCGATCCCTTACGTCGTGATCACTGTCTCGGCCGCGCTCTCGAACTTCGACCCGCGCATCGAGCAGGCTGCGCGCAATCTCGGGGCCAACACCTCGCAGACCGTGCGCCTCGTCATCCTGCCCTCGATCATGCCGGGGGTGCTCTCCGGCGCGCTCTTCGCCTTCACGATCTCCTTCGACGAGATCGTGATGATGCTCTTCATCACCAGCCGGGCCGTCTACACGCTGCCCAAGCGCATCTGGAACGGCATTCAGGACCATCTCGATCCCACGATCGCGGCAGTGGCGACGATGCTGATGGTGCTGACGGCGCTGCTCCTGCTGATCGAGCTCTGGACAAGGCGGCGCCGGCGCGCCCGGCTCGCGGCCATCGCGGAGGAATGAGCCCATGACCGAGCCCTACGAGCCCATCCCGCCCGCGCCGATGACGCCGGCGAAGCAGACCGCGTTGGACTGGATCGAGGCGGCGGCACCTGCGCTCTCCGAGGATCACATGACCCTCTGGCATTTCCACGAGCCCGCCTGGCGCGAATACCGGTCGGCGGCCTGGTACGTGGCGCGGCTGCGCGCCGAGGGCTTCGAGGTCGAGGAAGGCTCTGCCGGGATGCCAACGGCCTTCGCCGCGCGTTGGTCGAACGGCGAAGGGCCCACCATCGGGGCGTATGCGGAGTATGACGCCGTGCCCGGCTGCAGCCAGGAGGCCGTGCCCTACCGCAAGCCCCGCGCCGGCACCCACCCCTCCGCTGCGGGCCACACGGATCCGCATTCCGCGCTCGGCATGGGCGGGCTCACGGGGGTCCTCGCCCTGAAGGCGGCGATGGCGGCGCATGACATTCCCGGCACCATCGCCTTTTTCGGCGAGCCGGCGGAGAAGATGTGCGGCTCCAAGCCCATCCATGCGAGCCACGGCTACTACGACACGCTGGACGCGGCGATCAGCTTTCATCCGACCTCCCTGCCCGCGCTTTCGAACACGGTGATCTGGGAGACCCATTGCGGCTGCTACTGGTCGAAGGTCTTCACTTTCACCTGCCCGGAGCCGCAGGACTGGGGCGGCTCGGGCGACCGCAAGGGGCTGCAGAACTACCACGCCGTCGCACGCGCGCCGGCGGCACAGGACGCGCTCGTGCAGATGTATGCGCTGACGCAGGCGACGAAGGAGAACATGCTGCCCCACACGGGTAGCTGGACCCTGAACGAAGCGATCCTGGCGGGCGGATTTGCAACTTCCGACAACCTGCCGCCGCGCTTTGCACAGCTGCAATATGCCTGGCGCTGCCCCTCCATAGACATGGCCGAGGCGATCGACCGGGTGCTGGAGCACAACGCCGCGCATATCGCCGCGCTGACCCACTGCGATGTCGAGAGCGGCTGGGTGACGCGCACGCGCCCGGGGCTCGCCAACCACGCCCTCGCGGCGACCACCTATGCGAATTTCGCGCTGGTGGGTCCGCCGACCTTCCCGGAGGCCGCGCGCGCCTTCGGGCGGGAGATCCAGAAGAGCCTCGGCCTCGCGCCGGATCCCGACCCGTTCCCGGACAACATGGAAGCGCTCGTCGACCCGCGTGCGGGCGAGGCCATGATCCGCGCCATCCTGCCGCCCTGGCAGACCAACTACACCTCGGACGACTATACGGACTACACATGGCACGCGCCGACCGTGCGCCTCTATGTGGGCCGCCCGGTGATCCGTCCGCTGACCAGCGGACGGGTGACGCCGCACTGGTGCCGCTGGGCGCTCGGCGGCGTTCCGGCGGCGATGGATCCGATGTTCCTGACCGCGGGACGCGTGATCGCGACGACAGCGCTCGACCTCCTGACAGACGGCACCTCGCTCGCCGCGGCACGCGCGGAGTTCGAGCGGCGCACCGGCGGCGGCATCGACGGCTCCGCCTGGATCCCGCCGCTTCTGGGGCCGAACGCGCCTGCGCCGGTCCACTACCCCTGGCCCGAATATGTGGAGACCGGACGCGGGGCGGACTGGTGTGTGCCCGCCCGGCCGGGCGATTGATCGAAACGCCCGCCGATGGTCCCGGCCCCCGAGCCGGGACCTCCTTGACAACCGCCTCAGGGAGGGCCCGGCTCGGCGGCCGGGGCCCGCGACGGGCCGCAGCGAAGACAACAAGACGAGGGAGACCGGGATGAGCGGCGCCGTCAGCGAGTTCGAATACCGCTACAACATGACTATCCGCAGCTTTCCGAGCCATGCGGATCCCAGCTTCGAGAGCGCCGGACAGCAGGAGACGGTCTGGGGCCGGCGCTGGGGTTGCGACAACGATGTCGGCACGCTGCGCATGGTGCTGATGCACCGCCCCGGCGACGAGATGGCCGTGATCGACCCGGAGAAGCGCATCGAGCGGCTCAACTCCTACGGCGACGAAGCGGGGCAGACCTGGTACTGGCGCGGCAACCGGCTCCCCGATCTCGCCGCCCAGCAGGCCCAGCACGACGCGCTCACCGCCGCCCTGCGGGCCGAGGGCGTGGAGGTCGTGCTGATCGACCGCGCCGGCCCCGGCAAGCACAAGCAGATCTACACGCGTGACAGCTGCATCGGCGTCCAGGGCGGCGCCATCGTCACCCGGCTCGGGCCCATCGTGCGCCGGGGCGAGGAAGCCCCGGTCACCCAGGCGCTCGCCCGGGTCGGCTGCCCGATCCTGCGGACCATCAACGGGCGCGGGCTGATGGAGGGCGGCAGTTTCGTCTGGCTCCGCCCGGGCCTCGCGGTCATCGGCCGCTCCAGCCGCGTCAACGAGGAGGGTGCACGCCAGGTGGAGGAGGTGCTGCGCGAGGCCGGCGCCGAGCTCATCCGCGTCGACCTGACCGGCTACAGGCTCCATATCGACGGCGCCCTGGTGATGATCGACGCCGATACCGCCATCACCAACCCCACGCAGCTCCCCTTCTGGTTCCTGGAGAAGCTCGATGCGCTCGGCATCCGGCAGATCGAGGTGCACCCCGACGATGCCGTCGGTTGCCTCAACTGCCTCGCCGTGCGCCCGGGGCGGGTCATCATGCAGGCGGGACTCTCGCCGCGCACGGCGGACCGGCTCGACCGGCTCGGTATCGAGATCGTGCCGGTCGACTACGATCTCGTCTACGAGGGCGGCGGCGGCATCCACTGCTCCACCTCGCCACTCATCCGCGACCCGCTGTGACCTCCGCTCTGGAGGCGCGCGGCCTCTTCCGCCCGGTCGGCAGCTTTCTCGGGGTGGAGCAGACGCGGGATCTCTCGGGTGCGCGGGCGGCGATCCTCGGCCTGCCCTTCGATGCCGGCACCCATCCGCGCCGGGTGGGTGCGCGCCTCGGGCCGGCGGCAATCCGCATGATGTCGACCGACATGGTGCGCCACCACCGGCCGCAGCATGCCGACGACCGCGATCCGGTGCGCGCGCTCGGCCTCGTCGATCTCGGCGATGTCGATGTGGTGCATGGCGATACGGACGCCTCGCTCGCGCGCATGGCGGAGGCGATCGGAGCCGTGGCCGATGCCGGAACCGTCCCGATCGGGCTCGGCGGCGACGGGATGGTCAGCGTACCGGCGATGACTGCGCTCGGCGCGCGCCATCCGGGCCTCGCGGTCATCCATTTCGACAGCCACACGGACGCCTATCCAGAGCCCGGCCAGGGCAACGCGCTGCATCTCGGCCCCGCCACGACCTTCGCGCATGCGGCCGAGCGGGGGCTGGTGGATCCGCGCGCCTCGATCCATGCGGGGCTGCGCGGCTTCGCCTATGTCCCGGGCGTCTTCGCCCATGCGGAGCGGCTCGGCTACCACGTGATGGCCATGGACGAGATCGAGAACGACGGCATTCCGGCCGCCATTGCGCGCATCCGTGCCGTCGTCGGCGACCGGCCGGTCTTTCTCTGCTGGGACATGGACGTGTTCGACCCGGCGACCGCCCCCGGTGTCTTCACGCCGGCCTGGGGCGGGCTCACGGCGCGCGAGGGGCTTGCCCTCATCCGCGGGCTCTCGGGGCTGAACATCGTGGGCTGCGACGTGAACACCACCACGCCGAGCTTCGATGTCCAGGGGCAGACGGCGTGGCTCGCGGCCACCGTCGTGATGGAGTTCTGCTACCTGCTCGCGGAGCGATTGCGCGCATGAAAGGCGCGCTCGGCATGGGTCTCGGGGCCTATGCCCCGGTCATGGTGACCGTCACGCTCTGGTCCTTCCAGATCCCGGCGCTCCACCATCTCGGCATGCGCTGGGACCCGGCCACGCTCAACGTCCTGCGCTACATCATTGCGGCTGCCGCTTTTCTTGCGATCGCAGCGATGGCGCGACGCAGTCCCGCCGGCCCGACGCAGCCGCCTCTCGGGCCGTTACGGGGCCTCGGCCTCGGCGCGCTCTTCGCCGGGTTCGGGCTTCTCTTCACGGTGGCCACGACCATCGGAGACCCGATCATGGTGGTCACAGCGGCGGCGTTGATGCCGCTCACCGCGAGCCTCGTGAACTGGGTGGTGCTCGGCACACCGCCTTCCATGCCGCTTGTCGCGGCACTCTTTCTCGTCGTTCCGGGCGCGGCCCTCACCACCCCCGCCGGTCCCGCGCTGGAGGGCGACGCAGCGGGATGGCCCGTCGCCGGACTGCTCCTGATCCTGCTGGCGCAGGCCGTGTGGAGCCTCTACTCGCTCAGCGTCCAGCGCTGGCTCGAGGGCCACTCGAACCTCGCGCGCACCCGGCTCTCGGTGCTCTGGTCGATCCCGTACCACGCGCTCGTCTTCGTGCTGGCAGCAGGGTTGGGGCTGCTTCGGGCCGATGCGGAGGTGGCGCCGATGACCGACGGTATCCTGATCGTCGCGATCACGCTCGGCCCCCTCGTGCTGGGGGTGATGCTCTGGAACCTCAGCGTCACGCGGATCGGCCTGCCGGTCTCGGCGCTCTTTCTCAATCTCGTGCCGGTGCTCGGGGTTGGCGTGGCCACGCTTTTCGGCAGCACGCCCGATGGCTGGCAGCTCCTCGGCGTCGCACTCGTCATCCTCGGCATGGGCGCCGCGCAGTATCGCCGGCGCGATGTGACCGAAGGACGACCGACCGTGCCCCGGGCCTGAGCCGCGCTCTCGCCGGCGCGTGCTTTCGGCGCTAGGCTCGGCGCAGCAGCAAAAGGAGACCGCTATGCCGGACGACCAGACCCTCTCCGAAGCGCTCGCCGTGAAGCGGCGCGACCTGGCGGCCGCCTACCGGCTGATCGCCCATTTCGGCTATGACGACGGGATCTACACGCATATCTCCGCCCGTATCGACGAGGGGCGCTTCCTGCTCAATCCGTTCGGGCTGAGCTTCGACGAGGTGCGCGCCTCCAACCTCGTGACGATCGACGAGGAAGGCCGGGTGCTGGACGACCCGCTCGGCAACGGCGTGAACGCGGCGGGCTTCACCATCCATTCCGCCGTGCATATGGCGCGGCACGATGTGGACTGCGTGGCGCACACGCATACCGTGGCGGGCGTCGCGGTTTCGAGCCAGGAAGAGGGGCTCCTGCCGCTGAACCAGTGGTCACTCCAGTTCTACGGCGGCATCGCGTTTCACGACTATGAGGGGATCGCGCTCGATCTGGATGAGCGCGAGCGGCTGGTCGCCGATCTCGGCCCGCACTACACGATGATCCTGAGGAATCACGGACTCCTGACCTGCGGGCGGAGCGTGGGCGAGGCGATCAAGCTGATCCTGAACCTAGAGCGGAGCTGCAAGGCGCAGGTGGCGGCGCTCGCTGGCAACCGGCCGCTGCGCATCCCGCCGCAGGAGGTCTGCGAGAAGACCGCCGCGCAGTATCGCGACGGTGCGGATGCGGTGGCGAGCGGCGAGCGGCCCGACCACCAGTGGGCCGCCTATCTGCGCCTCCTCGACCGCGTCGCGCCGGACTACAAGGACTGACGCGCCGGCTTCAGGCGGCTTCGAGCCGCCGGGTCGTGCCGTCCCCGCGCGGCACGATCCACACCTCGTCATAGGGGTAATCCGCCTCGGAGCCGGCGCGGAGCTTCCGGATCACCTCGATCTGGAACTCGATCCAGCCCATCGCGTAGGGCTCGGCACCCGCGCCGCGCATGGCGGCATCGAGCTCGGCGAGCCGCCAGAAGGGCACCGCCGGGAAGCTGTGATGCGCGGTATGATAGGGCATCTGCCAGCAGAGCCACCGCATCAGCGCGTTGGTGCGCGTCGTGCGCGTGTTCTTCAGGATATCGTTCTCGTGGCTCAGGCCGAGATGCTCGATGGTGTTCTGCAGCTGGTGCACGAACTTCATCGCCATCATCGGCGCGAGCCACAGGATCACCGCGGCCCAGCTCTGCAGCGCGATCGAGGCGAGAGCGATGAGCGCGTAGAGCGCGACATGGATACGCGCCTCGCGGATCACCAGCGCATGCTCGTCCGGCCGCACATAGGGCTCCGCCACGATCCCTCGGCTGAGCCGCACCAGCCGGGAGACGCGCGAATACCAGTAGGTCGGGCCCCAGAACCAGAGCAGGTAGCTCGTCAGCGTATACGGCTCGCGCACCAGCTCGCCGTCCTTCTCCCAGTCCTGCGTGTGCTGGTGGTGCGCCCAGTGCTGGATCTTGTCGAAGTCCCGCGGGTAGAGCATCAGAAAGCCGATGATCCGGCCGAAGAGGGTGTTGGGCCATTTCGTGCGGAACACGGTGCCGTGGGACAGCTCATGCTGGCCGGCGTAGAGGAAGTTGAGCAGCACCCCGTGGATCGCGAAGACCGGGACCGCCCACCAGCTGCCCCATGTCAGCCAGAGCGCCGTGCCCGAGAGTGCGAGGGCCGCGATATGCGAGCCGAGCTGCAGCGCGCCCCGGAAATCGGAGCGCTGCATCAGCGCACGAAGGGCGGCGGGCTCAAGAAGACGGCGGCGGCTGAATGTGGCGTCCATGACGTTCCTCACAGCGAGTTTGCACCGCACCACGCTATCCGCGCCGACGGGGCATGAACAGTGCCGCTACGGGACAATCGAGGCAGGGATCGACGCTTTTCCGCCTCGCGCGATCATGGCAGAAGTGTGGCGGCCCTTATGCTTGGGCCGCTTGCAATGACAGGGACACCGATCCGCGAGCGAACGATGCCGATGCACCGTCTGACCGCCCTCGCTCTCAGCCTCGTCGCGTTCCTCGCGGCGCTGCCCGCTTTGGCGGAGTGGCGCGCACCGTCGCGCCCGGATGCGATCGCCGTCATCATCGGCAATCGCGGGTATGCGGCCGAGGGCGGCGGGGTGCCGGATGTGCTCTACGCCCACAACGACGCGGAGGCCTTCCGGCGCTTCATGATCGATGTGATGGGGCTGCGCGAGGCGAACATTCTCGACTATCGCGATGCGCGCGCCATCGACCTCCTCGAGATCTTCGGCACGGAGCGCGACCATAAGGGCCGGCTCTACTACACGGTGCGCGAGGGCGAGAGCGAGGTCTATGTGTTCTATTCGGGCCACGGGGTGCCCGACATCCGGGACACGGAGGCGACGGGATACCTGCTGCCCGTCGATGCGCGCGCCGACCGGCCGACGCTCGGCGGCTACCCGCTCGATCTGCTGCTTGCCAATCTCGAGAAGCTGCCGGTGCCGGATGTGATGGTGTTTCTCGACGCCTGCTTCTCCGGGCTCTCCCAGGGCGGGACGCTGGTCCGGGGCGTCTCGGCCGGCTTCGGCGTGGCCGTGGCGGCGCCGAAGCTCAAGGCGAATGTCACGGTGCTTGCGGCGACGGCGTTCGACACGCCGCAATACGCTCACTGGCTCACGGAGGAAGAGCACGGCGCCTTCACCTACTACACGCTCGAAGCGCTCTATGGCGCGGCGGACGATCCGCTTTATGGCGCGGCGGACGGGCGCGTGAGCCTATCGGAGGTCGAGGCCTATCTGCGGCGCGAGATGAGCTATCGCGTGCGCCGCAGCTATTTCCGCGAGCAGACGCCGAGCCTCAGCCGGGGCTCGGCGAGCGAACGCGTGCTGGTGGCGAGCGTGGACAACAGCTGGCCGTTCTTCGGGGACCCGCCCCCGGCGGAGGTGGAGGAGCCGCCTGCGCCGCAGGTCGCCGCCATCGAACCCGCGGCAGCCGTGCCGGCAGAGCCCGATATCGTGGTCGTGCCGGGCCCTGTTCCCGGAACCCTGCAGCAGTCCAGCCCTGTCCCGGAAGCCGGGATCGACGCGCCCGAGGAAGAGACCGGGCCGACGGAGGCGACGGAGAGCGTGCTCGGGCTCAATCGCAGCCAGCGGCGCGAGGTACAGCGCCGGCTGAGCCTTCTCGGCCACGATCCGCGCGGGATCGACGGGATCTTCGGGCCGGGCACCCGCGGCGCGATCACCGCTTGGCAGAAGAAGCAGGATCTGACGGCCACCGGCTATCTCGATGCCGCGCATCTCAAGGCGCTCGTGGAAGACAGCAAGACGGCCTATGACCGCTGGCGCAAGCAGGCCGCCCGCAGCACCACCACACGTCGGCGGAGCAACGCCCGGTCGCAGCCTGCGGCCAGCGAGCCGGCGCCCGCGCAGCCGAGGCGCACGGGGCGCTACATCGATGCGGCTGGCTGTCTGCGCGAGGCGAACGGCGCGATCGTGCCGGGCTTCAAGCCCTCCTGCGGGTAGCGCCGGCGTCAGGACCGCTCGGGCAGCCCGCCCTCGACCAGCACGTAGAGCCCGATCCGCGCACCGGCGAAGATCGAGAGGATCACGAGCGGCGCGCTCGCGCTCAGCACCGAGAGTGCCGAGAGCCCCTGCCCCACCGAGCAGCCCACGGCGAGCACCCCGCCCACACCCATGAGCGCCGCCCCTGCGAGCTGGCGGCGCAGCTCACGCGCATCGTCGCAGGCCTCCCAGCGAAACTCGGCACGCCAGAGCGCGCCGAGCGCCGAACCGAGGCAGACGCCGATGACCGCAGCCACCGAAAAGTCGACGATGTCTCCCAGATGGCCTGTCATCACCGAGAACACCGTCTCGCCGAGCGGGGCGACGAAGCTGAACCCCTCCATGCCGACCGCGCCGAAACTCTGCTGACCGGCAAGCGCGGTCGCGGCCCAGGCGAAGGCGACGGCGCCGCCGGCTGCGGCTCCCCAGCCGAGCGGTGTCCAAGGGCCCGCATCACCGCGGCGCATGAGCTGCGGGCCGAGCGCGAGGCAGGCAAAACCCGCGGCAATGAGCAGCGAAGGCAGCAGCGTGCCCGTGCCGAGCTCCGCGTCGACCCATTCCGCGATGCTCGGCTGCGGCGCGGCCAGAGTTTCGGCAGGGGTGAGTGCGAGCCGAAGCGGGGCGAGCACGCCGTGGATCGTGGCATAGCCTGCCACCGCGATGACGATGAGCATGACGAGTGCGCGCAGATCCCCGCCGCCGAGCCGGGCCAGCGCCCCGAAGCCGCAGGTTCCGACCTGCGCCATTCCGTAGCCGAAGATCAGCCCGCCTAGCACGACCGACAGGGGCGACCAGCCCTGGCGGAGATAGAGGGTGGCCGCCGGATCGATCACGCCCGTCGCCGAGAGCAGCGCGGTCACCGCAACGGCCACTGCGGCTGCCATGGCGAGCATGCGCAGCCGGGTCAGATCGCCGCCATAGACCGCGTCCTCGACCGCGCCCATCATGCAGAACCGGCCGAGCCGGGCCGCGAGGCCGAGGACACCGCCTCCGACCAGACCCGCAATCGCGGCAAGGGCCGCGCCATCCAGCGCCATCATCGTGGCGTCCTCCCGGGTTTTCCCCGAGCGTATCTATGACGGACCGTTGCAATCAAGTTCGCTGAGGCCGCCCGTTGCCGCACCTAGCGCTCGGCAGCGCCGTCCTCGTTGCAGAACATATCGTAGACGATCTCGATCATGCGCCGGGCGCGACCGTCCGCGAGGCTGTAATAGATCGTCTTGCCCTCGCGCCGGCTCTCCACCAGCCCCTCCAGGCGGAGCCGCGCGAGCTGCTGGCTCACGGCGGCCTGGCGCTGCGAGAGGAGCTGCTCGAGCTCGGTCACCGAACGCTCACCCGCTGCGAGGTGACAGAGGATCATCAGCCGCCCCTCGTGGGCCAGGGCCTTCAGAAAGTCCGTCGCGTTCCGGGCGTTCTGCATCATCCGGTTCATCTCGGCCTCGTCGAGACCGTCGTCGAGCACGGGCAGGGGCATAGCGCGGCAGGACCTTTCGGTTCAGACGTCGAGAGTTGCGGCGACCGCGTGGATGCCGACCGTGGCACCTCGGTTATCCATCGCCGCTGCGCGAATGCCGGCACGAGCGACGCTGCCGGTCCCGGAGCCGCGGGGACGGCACTGCGCGCCAGTGCCGGGACCGCCCAGTATGTCCCGAAAGCCGCGCGCAAAATCCCCAGTTGCGACGCGCCCGTCAAGCGTCCGCCTCCGCGCGCCAGGGCTTCTCCCCGATCTGCAGCTCATCGCGTCATCCTTCCGTCTTCGCCGCGCGCGCGATCAGGCTGCGGAGCATGGGATAGAAGAAGTCCTCGCCCGGATAACCTTCGATCCGCCCGATCTCCCGGCCGCTGGCCAGAAGCACGAAGGTCGGCGTGTAGTGCACCCGCCGCGCCAACGTCACGTCCTCCGGCAAGGGCGCGTGCAGGCGCGCTCGGCGCAGCGGCGCCAGCTTCCCCTCATCAGTGAGATGGTAGATCTCGCCCACCTCCATCTCCCACATCTCGCACCATTCGCAGGCCTGCTGGTCGAGCATCAGCAGTTGCAGCTTCTCCCCCGCCGGAGCGGGTGCCGGCACCAGGAGCGTGGAGAGCGCGAGGAACAGGGCCGCTATTGCGGCACGACGCGGCTTCGACATCGGTTCCCATCCTTCCATCTGCCCGCGCACTGTCATCCGTCCTGCCGCGTGCTTCACGCTTGCACAGATGGCGGCACAGATATATAAAAAGATGAATATGATGATATAACAAGACTGCCCGGGATGGAAGCGCGATGGGCTTCGACATCACCTATGCCGGCGCGGCGCTGGCGGGGCTGCTTTCCTTTGCCTCGCCCTGCGTGCTGCCGATCGTGCCGCCCTATCTCTGTTTCCTCGCGGGTGTGAGCCTCGAGGAATTGACAGAGCGGGGCGAGCGGCCAGCCGGGGCCGAGCGGCGGGTCGTGCTCGCAGCGCTGCTCTTCGCGCTGGGCTTCGCCACGGTCTTCGTGGCGCTCGGCGCGACGGCGACGACGATCGGCCAGGCCGTGAGCCGGCATTTCGACATCCTGCGCTGGATCGCCGGTGGGGTGATCCTGCTGATGGGTCTCCATTTCCTCGGCATCCTGCGCATCGGTTTTCTCTATCGGCAGGCGCAGATCGAGGTGGAGGCACGCCCCGCCTCCCTCTTCGGCGCCTATCTCGTCGGGCTTGCCTTCGGCTTCGGGTGGACGCCCTGCGTCGGCCCGGTGCTGGCCGCGATCCTCTTCACCGCCGCGGGACAGGATACCGCGCTGGAGGGCGGCCTGCTCCTCGGCGCCTATGCCGCCGGCATGGGCCTGCCCTTCGTGCTGGCCGCCTTCTTCGCACGGCCGTTCATGGGGCTCATGCGCCGCGGGCGGCGGTATATGGGCCATGTGGAGAAGGCGATGGGCGGGATGCTCGTCGTCACCGGCCTGCTCTTCATCACCAACACGATCCCCGACATCGCCAACTGGATGATCCAATACGTGCCCGCGGCCGGCTGAAGCCTCCGCTCAGACGCTCAGGGGCACGACACAGGGAGGACTGCCATGCTCACCCGCCTCGCCCTCGCGGCCTTCGCCCTCGGTCTCATCGTCGCAGCCCCCGCCGCATCAGAGCCGGCTCCTGGTGCGCTGCACCATAAGGACTGGTTCGCCGTGACCTTCAAGGATGTGCGCGAGGACATCGAAGACGCGGCAGCTGACGGCAAACGCCTCGCGATCATCATTGAACAACATGGCTGCATCTACTGTCGCAAATTGCACGAAGAGGTGCTCTCCGACCCGGAAGTCGCCGATTACATCATCGAGAACTTCGTGGTCGTGCAGATCAATATGTTCGGGGACGAGGACGTCACCGATCTCGACGGCGAGAGCATGACCGAACGTGAGGCGGTGCGCCGCTGGGCCGTCGCCTTCACGCCCACTGTCATCTTCCTGCCCGAGGAAGCCCCTGAGGGCGTTACGGTTTCCGAAGCAGCGGTGCAGGTGATGCCGGGCGCTTTCGGCAAATGGACGACGCTCGACATGTTCCGCTGGGTGCGGCTCAAGGGCTATGAGGGCGACGAGCACTTCCAGAAATTCCATGCGCGGACCATCGAGGAGCTGCGCGCGGCGGGTCGGCTCTGAGCGCTCCGCCCTGCTCTCATTTCGCAACTGCAAAACATTCCAGAATATGAATTTGTTGTTGCGTGGGCTTTCTGTCTGATGCAACCTCATTCCAACAACAAACTGCGCTTTGGGAGGACGAGAATGAAACACATCGCCAGCGCGCTTGCGGCCATGGCCCTGCTCGTTTCGGGCGCCACCGCGAGCACGGAGACGGCGCCCGGCGACGTGCGGATCGTCGACGGTGTCATCGAGACGCCACTTACCGCGACCCCCGGCGACCCGGAGAAGGGCCGTCAGTGGTTCGCGGGGCGCAAGCTCGGGAACTGTCTCGCCTGCCACGTGAACGCCGATCTGAAGAACCAGCCTTTCCACGGCGAGGTCGGCCCGGCGCTGGACGGCGTGGCAGAGCGGTGGTCCGAGGCGGAGCTTCGCGCGATCGTCGTCAACTCCAAGGCGGTGTTCGGCGACGCGACGATCATGCCCGCCTTCTACCGCGACAGCGGATACACCCGGCCGCTTTCCGATTTCGACGGCAAGACGATCCTCTCGGCCCAGCAGGTCGAGGATATCGTCGCCTACCTGAAAACCCTGAAGGAGTGAGGCCGACCGGCCTACGAGGAGGTTCGATGCTCTACACCAGACGAGATCTCTGCCGCTATGGCGCAGCGCTCGCCGCCCTCGCCGCCGCGGGCCCGTCGCTCTCCTGGGCGTCCGAGGGCGAGGATGCGGTGAAGGCCGCGATCATGGCGTTCACCGGCGGCGTGATGCCGGCGGAGGGCGGCGTCGAAATCGGCGCGCCCGAGATCGCCGAGAACGGCAGCACCGTGCCCGTGCAGGTGGCCGCAGAGGGCGCCAGCTCGATCCTGCTGCTCGCCTCGCGCAACCCGAACCCGGATGTCGCGACCTTCCACTTCGGCGCGCTCGCCGGCTCGTCCTTCGCTTCCACCCGCATCCGGCTGGCCGAGACGCAGGATCTGGTCGCGGTTGCCAAGATGGCGGACGGATCGTTCCAGATGGCCTCGCGCAACGTGAAGGTCACCATTGGCGGCTGCGGCGGCTGAGCTGAGTATAACCGGAGGACAATTCCATGGCGAAAGTTAAGCCCCGCGTGAAGGTCCCGAAAAAGGCCGATGCCGGCGAAGTGGTGACCATCAAGACGCTGATCAGCCATCCGATGGAGTCGGGTCAGCGCAAGGACCGCAAGACCGGCGAGACCATTCCGCGCAAGATCATCAACAAGTTCGCAGCGCGCTTTAACGGCGAGCTGGTGATCGAGACTGACATCGCGCCGGCGGTCTCTGCCAACCCGTACTTCCAGTTCGAGCTCAAGGTGCCGGAGAGCGGTACGCTGAGCTTCGAGTGGACGGACGATGACGGCAGCGTCTACTCGACCGAAAAGAAAATAACGGTCGGCTGACGCATCGGTGCCCACGGGGAGGAACACAATGATGAGAATTGCGATGCTGGCGGCGACCGCGTTGGCCACGGCATGGGGCGTGGTCGCGCTGGCCGGCCCCGGCCCGGACAACGATGCGCTGGTCATCGATGGCGAGACGCTGGTCACGGAGGTCAAGGCAGACGACAGCCTGCCTTTCGACACCATCTATTCCGGCTGGCGTTTCCGTTCTGACGAGACGCAGGCGCTCGCGCAGGACGACTTCGAGAACCCCGCCATGGTGGCGGTGGACTATGCACTCGAGATCTGGGAGACCGCCGCCGGCAGCTCGCAGAAATCCTGCGCCGACTGCCACGGCGATGTGGAGAGCTTCGAGGGTCTGCGCGCGAACATGCCCCGCTGGAACGAGGCCGCCGGGGAGCCCTGGGCACTGGAGGACTGGATCAACTGGTCCATCACCGAGCATCAGGGCGCCGAGAAGTGGAAGTGGGAGAGCCCGGAGATGCTCGCCATGACCGCACTTGTCGGCCTTCAGTCCCGCGGCATGCCGATGACCGTGCAGACCGACGGGCCGATGGCCGAGTGGGTCGAGCGTGGCAAGGAACTCTACTACACGCGGGTCGGCCAGCTCGACATGGCCTGCAGCCAGTGCCACGAAGACAATTACGGCAACATGATCCGGGCCGATCACCTGTCGCAGGGCAATGTGAACGGGTTCCCGACCTACCGGTTCAAGTGGCAGGGCCTCGGCTCGCTGCATCGCCGCTTCTCCGGCTGCATGAAGAACATCCGCGCGCAACCCTACAAGCGCGGGTCGGATGAGTTCACGGCGCTCGAGATCTATCTCGTGTCGCGCGGCGCAGGCCTCTCGATCGAGACGCCGGCCGTCCGGAACTGATTGCAGGGGCCCTAAGAGGGCCCCTGCCCCGCCTCCCTCCACGGCGTCGGAGGCACCATCGACAGACAGATGCGCGCTCGCTCGACGAGCGCAGGGCGCTGGCGTGAGCCGCGCGCCGAGAGAGGAGGCTTGCCCCGATGATCTCCCGCCGCGACTTCCTGCAGGCCGGCCTGGCGGCCTCCGCCCTCTTCGGCACCGGCCGGCTGAGTGCGATGGCCGCCACCCAGGCCATGACGGAGAACGCGCTCCTCGACATGGCGCCCACGGGCAATGTCACGCTGATCCATCTGACCGACATTCATGCGCAGCTGAAACCGCTCTGGTTCCGCGAGCCTTCCGTCAATCTTGGCGTGGGCTCCGCCGCGGGGAAGCCGCCGCATGTGTCGGGCAAGGATTTCCTGAGCCTCTACGGCATCGAGGCGGGCTCGCCGATGGCCTATGCGCTCTCCTCGGACGAGTTCTCGGCGCTGGCCCGCGAATATGGGCGGATGGGCGGCATGGACCGGGTGTCGACGGTGGTGAAGCGCATCCGCGCGGATCGTCCGGACGCGCTGCTCCTCGATGGCGGAGACACCTGGCACGGCTCCATGACGGCGCTGCGCACGCAGGGCCAGGACATGGTCGACGTGATGAACGCGCTCGCCCCCGATGCCATGACCGCGCATTGGGAGTTCACCCTGGGCATCGACCGGGTGACGGAGATCGTGGACGAACTGCCGTTCCCCTTCCTCGGGGCCAACATCTTCGACAACGAGTGGGACGAGCCGGCCTACGAGCCCTACACGATGTTCGAGCGCGGCGGCGTCCAGGTGGCCGTGATCGGCCAGGCCTTCCCCTACATGCCGATCGCGAACCCCGGCTGGATGTTCCCGGGCCTCAGCTTCGGTGTCCGCGAGGCGCGGATGCGCGAGGTGGTGGCGGAGGTTCGCGAGGCCGGGGCGGCACTCGTCGTGCTCCTCAGCCATAACGGCTTCGATGTGGACCGGAAGCTGGCCTCCCGCGTGGAGGGGATCGATGTCATCCTCTGCGGCCATACCCACGACGCCTTGCCGGAGCCGCTGCGCGTCGGGAACACCTTGCTCATCGCATCGGGTTCCAACGGGAAATTCGTGAGCCGGATCGATCTCGATGTGGACGGCTCGGGCGTGAAGGACGCGGCGCACCGGCTGATCCCGGTCTTCTCCGACGTGATCACGCCGGATCCGGAGATGGCGACGCTGATCGACACGCTGCGCGCCCCCTACGAGGCAGAGCTTGCCGAGGTGCTCGGCACCACGGAGAGCCTCCTCTACCGGCGCGGCAACTTCAACGGCACCTTCGACGATCTGATCTGCCAGGCACTGCTCGAGGAGCGCGAGGCTGAGATCGCGCTCTCTCCCGGCTTCCGCTGGGGCCCGAGCCTTCTGCCCGGCGAGCCGATCACCCGCGAGGCGCTGCACAACGCCACCTCCATGAGCTATCCCGCCGCCTATCGCACGGAGATGACCGGGGAATTCCTGCACACGGTCCTGGAGGACGTGGCGGACAACCTCTTCAACCCGGATCCCTACTACCAGCAGGGCGGCGACATGGTGCGCGTCGGCGGCATGGGCTACCGGATCGACATCTCCAAGCCGCAGGGCAGCCGCATCAGCGAGATGACGCTGCTCTCCGATGGCAGCCCCATCGACCCCACCCGCAGCTACACCGTCTCCGGCTGGGCCTCGGTCAACGAGGAAACAGAAGGCCCCGCCATCTGGGACGTGGTCGAGGCGTATATCCGCCGCAAGGGCACGGTCCGCGTGGAACCCAACCAGTCCGTCCGCGTCAGCGGAACCTGAAACGACGAGTAGGAACAGCATGGCCGAACTTCCGAAACCCTCCCGCCGGGCTCTCCTGCGTGCGGGCCTCGCCGTCGGCGCTGCGCTGGCCGCCGGCGGCGCCGCGCGCGGCGCGGGAGACCCCGCGATCACCGATCTCGAGCAGCAGCCCTGGACGCAGTATCTGGGCGACGGCGTGGATGCGCGCCCCTACGGTACGCCCTCGGAATACGAGGCGCATGTCGTGCGGCGCGACGTGCCCTGGCTGACCGCCGATCCGGTGAGCTCCGTGAACTTCACGCCGATCCACGAACTCGACGGCGTCATCACCCCCAACGGCCTCTGCTTCGAGCGCCACCATGGCGGTGTCGCCGAGATCGATCCGTCGCTGTGGCGCCTGATGATCAACGGCCTCGTCAAGCAGCCGATGGTCTTCACGCTCGAGGACCTCATGCGCTTCCCGCGCGTGAACAAGGCGTACTTCCTCGAATGCGCCGCCAATTCCGGCATGGAGTGGCGCGGCGCCCAGCTCAATGGCGTGCAGTACACCCATGGCATGATCCATAACGTGATCTACACGGGCGTGCCGCTGAAGATGATCCTCGCCGAGGCCGGGCTGAAGGAGAACGCGGCCTGGCTCTTGCCGGAAGGCGGCGACGCGGCCGGCATGACCCGCTCGGTGCCCCTCTTCAAGGCGCTCGATGACTGCCTGATCGCCACGCATATGAACGGTGAACGGCTCCGCCCCGAGCAGGGCTACCCGGCGCGTCTCGTCGTGCCCGGCTGGGAAGGCAATATGTGGGTCAAGTGGATCCGCCGCATCGAGGTCGGCGACAAGCCCTGGCACCACCGCGAGGAGACCTCGAAATACACCGACCTGATGGCGGACGGGCGCGCGCGGCGCTTCACCTGGGAGATGGATGTGAAGTCCGTCATCACCAATCCCAGCCCGCAGGCGCCGATCAAGCATGCCAAGGGTCACACCGTGCTCACCGGCATCGCCTGGTCCGGCCGCGGCACGGTGAAGGAGGTGCACGTCACCACCGATGGCGGCCGCAACTGGGCCCGGGCGCGGATCGACGGGCCGTCCTGGGACAAGTCCATGCACCGCTTCTACTACGAGTTCGAGTGGGACGGCAGCCCGCTCCTCCTGCAGTCCCGCGCCGTCGACAGCGAGGGCTATGTGCAGCCCACCAAGGAGGCACTGCGCAAGGTGCGCGGTGTGAACTCGATCTATCACAACAACGGTATCCAGACCTGGGCCGTGAATGCCGAGGGGGAGGCTGAGAATGTCGAGATTTCCTGAGGTTGCCGCGCTGCTCTGCCTCGCCATGGCAACGCCGGCGATGGCGGATGGCTTCGGCCTCGGCCGCCCCGCCACGGATGCGGAGATCGCGTCCTGGGACATCGATGTGCGCCCGGACGGCGCAGGCCTTCCGGAGGGCTCCGGCAATGCGCTGGATGGCGAGGAGATCTTCGCCGAGCAGTGCGCCCATTGCCACGGCGATTTCGGCGAGGGCGTCGATCGCTGGCCCGTGCTCGCGGGCGGGCATGACACGCTGACCGCGGAGCGACCGGTCAAGACCATCGGGTCCTACTGGCCGTATCTCTCCACCGTCTACGACTACATCTACCGCGCGATGCCGTTCGGTTATGCCCAGTCGCTGGAGGCGGACGACGTCTACGCGATCACCGCCTACCTCCTCTACATGAACGACGTGGTGGACGATGAGGAGTTCGAGCTGAGCCACGAGAACTTCAAGGAGGTTCGGCTGCCGAACGAGGCCAACTTCTTCGCCGATCCGCGCCCCGACATGCCGATGCTGCCCAACGCGCCGCCCTGCATGGAGAACTGCAAGGAGAGCGCCGAGATCACGATGCGCGCCCGGGTGCTCGACGTCACACCCGACAGCGAGGACGACGACCATGCCGGCATGGCCGTGGATTGAGCGCGCCCGGTCGGGCGCCCTTCTCCCGATTGTGGCCGCCGCGCTGACGATCGCGCTTGGCGGTCCGGTGGCGGCCGATGGCGCGGCGAGCGCAGAGCGCGGTGCGGCTCTCTACGCAAAGTGCAAGAGCTGCCACATGGTCGGGACAGACGCGCGCAACCGCGTCGGGCCGCATCTGAACGAGCTCTTCGGCCGGCGCGCGGCCTCCCTGCCCGGCTACAAGTACTCCAAGGACATGGAGCGCGCCGGCGCGGACGGTCTGGTCTGGGACGCGGAGAAACTCGACGTCTTCATGGCCAATCCGCGCGCGCTTGTCACCGGCACGCGGATGAGCTTTCGGGGGATCTCCGATCCCGGAGACCGGGGCGATCTGCTCGCCTATCTGCGCCAGTTCTCGGTCAGCCCGCGCGATATCCCGGAAGCCGAGCCGACGGCCGTGAAGCGCGATCCGGATGTCGACCCGGCCATCCTCGCGATCGAGGGCGATCCGGCCTATGGCGAGTATCTCGCCGGCGAATGCGTGACCTGCCACCAGGCCAGCGGCGCGGATGAGGGTATCCCGTCCATCACCGGCTGGCCGCAGGAGGATTTCGTGACCGCGCTGCACGCCTACAAGGCCAAGTACCGACCCCATCCGGCGATGCAGCTCATCGCCAGCAATCTCTCGGATGAGGAAATCGCGTCGCTCGCGGCCTTTTTCGAGGGCGTCGAGTAGCCCTCGCGCCGCTTGCCACGCGGCGCTGCAGGCACAAGGCTGAAGACAAAGAAAACCTCGGGAGGAATGAACGATGACGACAAGACGGACGGTACTGGCAGGCGGCCTCGCGATGAGTGCCGCTCTCTCCGCGCCCGCGGTCCTCGGACAGGCGCGGCCGAAGGCGGTGGTGATCGGTGGCGGCGCGGGCGGGGCGACCGCCGCGCGTTACATCGCCAAGGACTCGAAGGGCGAGATCGATGTGACGCTGATCGAGCCCACGCGGACCTATTACACCTGCTTCTTCTCGAACCTCTATATCGGCGGCTTCCGCAGCCTCGACTCGATCGGGCACAGCTATGGCGGGCTCGCGGCCAACGGCGTGAACGTCGTGCATGACTGGGCGACCGGCGTCGACCGCGATGCGCGCGAGGTCGCGCTCGCGAGCGGGGGGCGGGTCGCCTACGACCGGCTGGTCGTCGCACCCGGCATCGACTTCCGCTGGGACAGCCTGCCCGGCTACGGCGTCGAGGCGCAGAACGCGATGCCGCATGCCTGGAAGGGCGGCAGCCAGACCGAGCTCCTGCACGCCCAGATCCAGGCGATGCGCCCGGGCGGTCTCTATGTGATGGTCGCGCCGCCCAACCCCTATCGCTGCCCGCCGGGGCCGTATGAGCGCGTCTCGATGGTGGCGCATGTTCTGAAGGAGAAGAACCCGACGGCCAAGATCCTGATCCTCGATCCCAAGCCGAAATTCTCCAAGCAGGGGCTCTTCGAGGAGGGCTGGGGGACGCACTACCCCGGCATGATCGAGTGGCTGGACGCGGACTTCGTCGGCGAGATCGAGGAAGTGCGCCCGGATACGATGGAGATCGTCGCCGGCGGGGAAGTCACGAAGGCCGATGTGGCCAATGTGATCCCGGCCCAGAAGGCCGGCCACATTGCCGAAACGGCAGGGCTGACCAACGAGAGCGGCTTCTGCCCGATCGTGCCCGGCACCATGCAGAGCCAGATGGACGAGGCGGTGCATGTCCTCGGCGACGCGACGGTCGCGGGCGACATGCCGAAATCCGGCTTCTCGGCCAACAGCCAGGCCAAGGTGGCGGCGATGTCCGTGCGCGCGGCCCTCACGGGCTCGAAGGTCTTCCCGGCGCGCTTTTCCAACACGTGCTGGTCGCTGATCGCGACCGAGGACGGCGTGAAGGTCGGCGCGCGCTACGAGGCGACCGACGAGAAGATCGCCAAGACCGAGGGCTTCATCAGCCAGACCGGCGAGGATGCGGCACTGCGCAAGCAGACCTACGAGGAGAGCCTCGGCTGGTATGCGGGCATCACTGCGGACATGTTCGGCTAGGGAGGGCGCCATGCGTGCGCGACTGTTTGCGGGCATCGCCCTGATTGCCGGGCTCGCCGCCTTGCCGGTGCCGGCGGAGGAGGGGCTGCTGGTGACCTATCCGGTCGATGGCAGCTTCGAGGACGGCGCCTTCGGCGTGGAGAGCGCGATCACCGACCGCGGGCTGGTGATCGACGCCGTCAGCCATGTGGGCGCGATGCTGAACCGCACGGGCTCGGATGTCGGCTCCACGGTGCCGCTCTTCGCGGAGGCCGATATCTATCTCTTCTGCTCGGCCGTGCTGTCGCGCCGGGTGATGGAGGCGGATCCGAACAACATCGCGCACTGTCCTTACGGCATCATCCTTCGCGAGATGCCGGATGGCCGGGTGGAAGTGGGCTACCGGCGGATGCCGGACGGCGCGATGCAGGAGGTCGAGGCGCTCCTCGACGATATCGCGCGCGAAGCGGCAGGGCTCGACTGAGCCCCCGCTTCCGGTCCATGCTCCAGCCCGCGGGCGGGTGACAACCGGGGCGCCGATGCGGCCCGAGGCCCCGCCCGCCCGGGCTGGCGTTCCGCCTGGCCCGGCGGTCCCGTATCCCCCCCGGCCTTCGGGCCGCATCGGCGCCCTGCCCTCCATGGATGCGCAGGGTGCTGGGGGCGCTGACAGGAGAGCGCTGCTGCCATGTCCGACCCGAAACCCTGCATCATCTGCGTCGCGATCACGGGGTCGGTCCCGACCAAGGCGGACAATCCTGCCGTACCGATCACGGTGGAAGAGCAGGTCGAGAGCACGCAGGAGGCCTTCGAGGCCGGCGCCAGCATCGCGCATGGTCATGTGCGCGCCGATGACGGGACGCCGACCTCCGACCCTGAGCGTTTTGCGCGCCTGAAGGAGGGGCTCGAGCGGCACTGTCCTGGCATGATCGTGCAGTTCTCCACCGGCGGGCGCTCCGGCGCGGGGACGAGCCGCGGGGGCATGCTGCCGCTGCGCCCGGACATGGCCTCGCTCACCGTGGGTTCCAACAACTTCCCCAACCGGGTCTACGAGAACCCGCCGGACCTGGTGGACTGGCTGGCCGGCGAGATGCGGACCTACGGGGTGAAGCCCGAGATCGAGGCCTTCGATCTCAGCCATATCCATCATGCCGCGCTGATGCGGCGCGACGGCCGGCTGGAGGGGCGGCTCTATATTCAGTTCGTGATGGGCGTGAAGAATGCGATGCCGGTGGACCGCGAGACGTTTGATTTCTACATCCGTACGGTGGAGCGGCTGCTGCCGGACGCGGACTGGTGCGCCGCCGGGATCGGGCGCAACCAGATCGTGCTGAATGAGTGGTGCATCGCCGAGGGTGGGCATGTGCGGACGGGACTGGAAGACAATGTGCGGCTGGACCGCGAGACGCTCGCGCCCTCTAATGCGGCCCTGGTGCGGCGCGCGGCGGAGCTCTGCGAACGGTATGGGCGGCCCGTTGCGAGCGCAACGCAGGCCCGCGCGATGCTGGATCTGCGCCCCGCGGCCTGAGGCGGCGGCGGTCTGCGGGCCGGCTAAACGGGTGCGTGGGGGCGTCGCGTGAGCACGGCCGTTGCCGATCACGCGCTCTTGGGTGAGCTGTTCGGGGACGCCGCGCTGGCGCGCCATCTGGACGCGGCCGCAGAGATCGCGGCGATGATTCGGTTCGAGGCCGCGCTCGCCGAGATGCAGGGCCGGCTCGGGATCGTGCCGGAGGCGGCCGGGCGCTCCATCGCCGCGACACTTGCAGAGACAACGGTGGCGCCGGAGACGCTGGCGCCCGGCACCCGTGCGGCCGGCGTGCCGGTACCGGCGCTCGTTGCGCATCTGCGCGCCGCGATCGGCCCGCCCCATGGCGGCTATGTGCATTGGGGCGCGACCTCCCAGGACGTCATGGATACCGGGCTTGTGCTGCGGCTCCGTGACTGCCTGGACCTGCTGGAAGAAAGGCTGGAAGTGTTGCTGGACCGGCTGTCGGCCGCGGCGGAGGCGCATGCGAGGCTCGAAATGGCAGCCCGCACGCGGGCGCAGGTGGCGACGCCCACGGTCCTGGGCCTGCGCATCGCGGGCTGGCGCGCCCCGCTCGCGCGCTGCCAAACGCGGCTGGCGGAGCTTCGCCCGCGGCTGCTCGTTGTCCAGCTCGGCGGGGCTGCCGGCACGCAGTCGGTCTTCGGCGCGCAGGGTGTGGCGCTGATGGAGGGGCTCGCGCATGCGCTCGGTCTCGGCTGCCCTGCAAAGCCCTGGCATACGGAGCGCGACGCGCTGGTGGAGCTGGCGAACTGGCTCGCGATGGTGACGGGGCTGCTCGGCCGGATCGGCGGCGACCTGATCCTGCTCGGGCGCTCGGAGATCGGCGAGCTTGCGGCTGGCACCGGCGGCGGCTCCTCCACCATGCCGCAGAAAGCCAATCCTGTGCAGGCGGAGTCGCTGGTGGCGCTCGCGCGTCAGGCGGGCGCGCAGGCGGGTCTGGCGCAGCAGGCGCTCCTGCACCAGGAAGAGCGCGACTCGACCGCCTGGGCGCTCGAATGGATGGTGTTGCCGGCGCTCCTGCAGGCGGCGGGGGCCGCGTTGAACCACGCAACGGCGCTGGCAGGCACGCTCACGCCCAAGCCGCCGCGCATGGCCGAGACGCTGGCCCGTGGCGGCGGCACCGTGCATGCCGAGGCGCTGGCCTTCTCGCTCGCCGGGCAGATCCCGCTGCCCGAGGCGCAGGCGATGGTGAAGGCCGCGGCGCGCGCGGTCAGCGAGCATGGCGGCTCGCTCGAAGCGCAGCTTGCCGAGGCCTGTCGCGGGCGCGGACTGACAGCCCCATCCGCTCCGGAAGGTGCGGCCGCAGAGGCCGCAGCGCCGCTGATCGCCCGGAGCCTCGCGGAAGGGCGCGGCACCGAGACCTGAACCCGCTCCCATGCCACCGTGCCCTCAGAGGGCTTGCGCGCCGGGCATGGGCAAGGACAATGGCGGCGAACGCGCTGCTGCTCATGGAGTTTCCATGACCGACCTGCTCCACCGCCTGTGGCTTGCTGCGCTGGCCCTCGTGCTCGTGCTCGCGCCGATCGCCGCGGCTGCAAACGGCAACCGCGTCGTGGTTTTCGCCGCCGCGAGCCTCGCCGAGGCGCTGGAGGAAGCGACGGCGGGGTGGGAGGCGGAGACGGGCCAGAGCGCCGTTCTCTCCTTCGCGGGCAGCGGCACGCTCGCCAAGCAGATCGAGAGAGGTGCGCCCGCCGGGGTCTTTCTCTCCGCCAACACCGCATGGATGGACTACCTCGCCGAGCGCGACCTTCTCGTTCCGGGCTCGCGGGACAACCTGCTCGGCAACCGCCTCGTCCTGGTCGGCGCGCCCTTCGCAGGGGCGCCGGCGGTCCTCGATGCGGCGTTCGATCTCGGCGGCCGGCTCGGGGAGGGGCGGCTCGCGCTCGGCCTCACCGAGGCCGTGCCGGCCGGGATCTATGCCCGCGCGGCCCTCGAGAGCCTCGGCCACTGGGACGCGGTGCGCGACCGACTGGCGGAGACCGACAATGTCCGCGCCGCGCTCGCCCTCGTTGCCCGCGGCGAGGCCCCGCTCGGGATCGTCTATGCCAGCGACCTGTCCGGAACCGAGGGGATCGGCGTCCTCGCCACCCTGCCTGCCGAGAGCCACCCGCCGATCCGCTACGACGCCGCACTGATCCGCGGTCCGGGCGACGCCGACGCGGCGGCAAGCCTCCTCGCCCATCTCGCGTCGCCCGAGGCTGCGGAGATCTTCCGCCGCCACGGCTTCCTCGTGCCCGGCTGATCCGGCATGCGAGCGAGCCGGCCGCACGGGCGCTGAGTGGATCCGCTCGCCCCCCTCACCGCCGCAGAGTGGGAAGCGGTGCGCCTGTCGCTGCGGGTCTCATTCTGGGCAACCGTTGCGAGCCTGCCCTTCGGCATCGGCGTCGCGCTGCTCCTCACGCGCGGCAGGTTCTGGGGCCGGCCGGTGCTGGACGGGCTCGTCCATCTGCCGCTCATCCTGCCACCGGTCGTCACGGGCTATGCGCTTCTCCTCCTCTTCGGCCGGCAGGGCCCGCTCGGTGCCGCGCTGGCGGACTGGTTCGGCATAACGCTCGCCTTTCGCTGGACCGGCGCCGCGCTCGCCGCCGCGATCATGGGGTTTCCGCTGATGGTGCGGGCCATCCGCCTCGCCCTCGAAGCCGTGGATCCGAAGCTGGAGGAGGCAGCCGGCACGCTCGGCGCAGGACGGATCTGGACGTTTCTCCTCGTGACGCTGCCGTTGATCCTGCCGGGCATCCTGGCCGGCGCCGTGCTCGGCTTCGCGAAGGCCATGGGAGAGTTCGGGGCCACCATCACCTTCGTGTCGAACATCCCCGGAGAGACGCGCACCCTGCCCTCGGCCGTCTACACGGCGCTGCAGGTGCCGGGGGGCGAGCCCTTGGCGCTGCGCCTCGCGCTCGTCTCGGTGGTCGTCGCGGTGCTGGCGCTCCTGCTGTCGGACCGGATCTCCCGCACGGTCGCCCGGCGCATCGCAGGGCGCGCGCGATGAGCGAGGAGACGCTCGAGATCCGGCTCGCGCACAGCTTCCCGGGGTTTCGCCTCGATCTGGACGTCGCGGCCCCCCCGGGGCTCACAGCGCTCTTCGGGCGCTCCGGCGCGGGAAAGACGACGGTGGTGAACGCCATCGCCGGGCTGCTGACCCCGCAGTCCGGCCGGATCGCGCTCGGCGCGCAGGTGCTGCTCGACACCGAACGGCGGATCGCGCTGCCCCGACATCGCCGGCGGGTCGGCTATGTGTTCCAGGAGGCGCGCCTCTTCCCCCATCTCTCGGTGCGCCGGAACCTGCTCTTCGGCCGCCGCTTCGCCCCGCGCGCTGCCCGGGGGCCGGGCCTGGACGAGGTGGTGAGCCTGCTCGGGATCGGCCATCTCCTCGCCCGCGCCCCGGTCGCCCTCTCCGGCGGTGAGGCGCAGCGCGTCGCGATCGGGCGCGCGCTCCTGTCTGCCCCGCGGCTTCTCCTGATGGACGAGCCGCTGGCGGCGCTCGACAACGAGCGGCGCGCCGAGATCCTGCCCTATATCGAGCGGCTGCGGGACAGTTTCGGGCTGCCCATCGTCTATGTCAGCCACTCGGTGCCGGAGATCGCGCGCCTGGCGACGACGATCATCGCGCTCGAAGCGGGGCGCGCCGCGCGCGCGGGGCCTGCCCCGGAGATCCTCTCCGATCCCGCGAGCTTCCCGCTCCTTGGCCGCCAGGAGGCCGGCGCGGTGCTCACGGCCACGATCCGCGCGCATGAGGCGGACGGGCTCAGCCGGCTCGAGGTGAGTGGAGGCACGCTTCTCGTGCCGCGGGTCGGAGAGCCGCCCGGCACGCGCCTGCGCGTGCGGATCCGCGCGCGCGACGTCATCCTCGCCCGCGAGGCGCCTGTCGGGCTCAGCGCGCTCAACGCCCTGCCCGCCACCGTGGACAGCATCGGCGCGGAGGACGGCCCCATCGTCGAGGTTGCGCTGCGCGCCGGCGACGACCGCATCCTCGCGCGTATCACGCGCCGCTCGCTCCGCGCCCTCGATCTCGAGCCCGGTTGCCGTTGCCATGCGGTCCTGAAGAGCGTGGCCATCGGCCGGCGCGACCTTGGCGGGTTCGAACCAAATCACAACTTGGCGGCCGATTGACGCAGTATTGACCTCGGCGTCACCCTTATGCAAACTGTTCACATATTGGTGAACTTATTACTGTCGATTCGGATCCTCATCGGGACTTTCAATAGACGTTTATTTGATTTCCTGACATCATCAACTGTCGCAGTCCCTCCCTAGCGTGACCGGCATGTGTGGGGTTCGGGCCTTCCACCCGCCCGACCCCGAAGCCCGACGGCGGCATCAAGCCGCCCAGACATGCCGAGGGATCCATGACCATTCACGCCAAACCGGCGCCGTTGCGTCTTGCCGTCACCGCGCTCGCGCTTTGCCTGCCGCTGCTCGCCGCGCCTGCCGCCGCTCAGTCCGTCCGCGACGAGATCGAAGCGCTGCGCCGCCAGGTGGACGAGGCCAATCGCGCGCTCGAAGCCGCCCTGCAGCGTATCGACGAGCTCGAAACCAAGCAGGAGGAGACGCAGGAGCAGGTCGCGGAGATCCCGAAGCCGCGCGTGCGCCCGGGCCGCAAGAACGTCGATCTCGAGGTCTATGGCCACATCAACCAGGCTTTCGCCTATTTCGACAACGGCCAGACCTCGCGGTTCGACGTGGTCGACAACGACAACTCCGGCTCTCGCCTGGGCTTCCGCGGCCGCTACAAGTCGGGTGACTGGTCGGCCGGTGTGCGCCTGGAGGCGAGCTTCGAGGTCAACACGACCGACGAGCTGACCTTCGACAGCGACAGCGATCTCGGCACCCTGGCCTCCTCGGACGACGGCGAATCCGATTTCCTCAGCGTCCGCCACGCCGATACCTTCTTCAGCCACAAGGACTACGGCACGATCAGCCTGGGCTTCGGGCCGATCGCGACCGAGGGCGTCTCGGAGACCGATCTCTCCGGCACCACGCTGATCTCCGAGTCGGATGTGGACGACATCGGCGGCGAGTTCCAGTTCGGCAACGACGACAACGCGCAGCTCGGCTCGGGCTTCGAGGTGGACGACTTCTTCTCGAACCTCGATGGCAGCCGCGACAGCCGCATCCGCTACGCAACCCCCCGCTTCGCGGGCGTGCAGGGTGTCGTGGCCATGCGCGTCGACGACGACGAGAACGGCGTCGGCCAGTTCTTCCCGGACGCCTCGCTCAACTACGAGGGCGAGGTCTCCGGCTTCGAGGTCGAGGCGCAGGGCGGCTACCGTCGCGAGGACGGCTCGAACACCTTCATCGCCTCGGCGTCCACCCTCGCCCCCTTCGGCACCAGCCTCACCCTCGGCGGCGGCGTGGAAACCTTCGACGGCACGAACCCGCCGGACGCGGAGAACTTCGTCTTCGTGAAGCTCGGCCAGCAGCTCGATCTCTTCGAGTTCGGCAAGACCAAGTTCTCGGTGGATTTCTTCCGCGGACAGGACAACAGCCAGGCCGATCCGTTCACCGGCGAGCAGACCGAGGCGATCTCGGTCGGCGGCGGCGTCGTGCAGGAAGTGAAGCCGCTCGGCGCGGAGGTCTTCGCCGCGGGCCGCTTCTATGATGTCGATATCGGCGACGGCACGGACACGGACAGCCTCTTCGTGCTCTTCACCGGTGCGCGGGTGCGGTTCTGATGGCAGGATCACGCAACGCGCCGGGCACCAGGATGCCCCGCCGGAAGGGAGGCTCGGCCATGGTTGGTAGCAGGCGGCCATTCGCAGGCCTTCTCGGCGCGGCCCTGCTCCTCGCCGGCTGCAGCGACATCCCGGTGGAACCGGCCGAGCCGGCCACCTGGAGCAAGGATATCTGCAACGACTGCGGCCCCGGCCTTCTCACCGACGAGCGCGGGACCTTCTCGCTCAGCGATGAGATCTGGGGCGTGGACGAGCCGGCGGAGCAGGCGCCGGTGCAGCCGACCAAGCGCCGCGCGCTCTTTCAGGAGACCGAGACGGGCCTCTATGTCCGTGTCGCGCCGATCGAATGAGCTGAGCGGGGCCGAACTGCGCTGAAGCGGGACGTTAGCGCGGAGATCGCGCCACAGCCTGTACCGCTTTGGCGCAGAACGCTCCTTGCGACCGGGCACGACTCGACGCTCGGCAATCCTTGACGCTATTGTCCGGCCAAGCGGTTTCTGTCGCCGCTGGCGCGGAGCATTGCGGCATGCCGTGTCAGGACGGCCGAGGCTGCCTCTTGCAGGGTCCGCCTGCAGACGAGGAGCGCCCTTCGTGCCAAAGCTCGCCATCCTGCTGCCCGACATTGTGGACAGCACGCCGCTCTACATCGCTCGCGGAGACGACGCGGCGCTGAAGGAGATCGGCCGCTGCCTCGACATGATGCGCGGCGTGATCCAGGATCTCGGCGGTCGCTGCGTGCACACCAAGGGCGACGACATCCTGAGCGTGTTCGAGGACCCGGCCGCGGCACTCGAGGCGGGCGACGAGATCCTCAACGAAACCGCCGACGACATGCTGAAGATCCATGCGGGCCTCCATTTCGGCAGCGTGATCGAGGCGCGCGGCGCGGTCTTCGGCGAGGCGGTCATCCTCTGCGCCCGGCTTGCCAGCATGGCCAAGCCCGGGGAGCTGCTGGCCAGCCGCGCCTTCGTGGACGCGCTCGGCGAGGACCATCCGACGAGCCTGCGCCGCATCGATCCGATCCTGCCCAAAGGGAGCACGCGGCGCGTGCCGGTGTTCTCGCTGACCGTGAACCCGGATGCCCGGCTCCACCACACCGATCTGGATTTCGGCAATCCGGTGCTGCGCAGCATCGCCAATACGGGGACCAACTCCGGTCTCGGCGCCGCGCATCCGGACGCGCAGCTGCGCCTCGAGCATTATGGCGAGGAGCATCTCCTGTCATCGGACAAGCTCTTCGTCTTCGGCCGCGCGCCGGAATGCGATCTCGTCGCGCGCGCGCCCTGGGTGTCGCGCCGGCATGCGACGATCGCCTTGAAGCGCGGCCGGATCGAGCTCAGCGACCAGAGCTCGCTCGGCACCTATGTGCTGCTGGCGGGAAGCACGCAGTTCCATGTGCACCGCGAAACCGTGATCCTGCCCAGCGAGGGCGTGATCTCACCGGTGCTGAAGGCGACGGATGAGCGCGCCGAACTGCTCCGCTTCTCGCTCGTCTGAGCCGCCCGCTCAGCGCGTCATGGCGAGACACGCGCATCCCGCAGGCGGCGCACCGCGCTAATCGGCATAGCCGAAGAACGGGAAGGGGCCAGGATGGACGTCGATGAAGCTCACGCTCGAGGTGAGCCGCCCCAACGGATCCTCGGCCACGGGCTCCCAGACATGGAGAAGCGCCGCGCCGGGCTCGAGCCGGAAGGCGGGTTCCGCGCCCGGGGCGTGACAGAGGGCGACGGCATGCGCCGGCGCCGGCGCGATCGCCATGCTCACCCCCTGCTGGGCGCAGAGGATACTGCGATGCACATGCCCGCAGGCGAGCAGCAGGACGCAGGGATGGCGCGCGGCCAGATCGATCAGCGCATCGCCGTTGCGCAGGCGCTGCACGTCCATATGCCCGATGCCCGTGTCGAAAGGCGGGTGGTGCATGAAGACCAGCGTCGGCAACGCCTCGGTGAGGAGCTCCGTCTCCAGCCAGACGAGTTGGTCGTGCGAGAGCATCCCGTGCGGCGCGCCCGGCACCGTGGTGTCGAGCCCGATGAGCCGCATCGATCCGACCCGTGCGGCCCAGTCCATCGGGCCGGGACCGGGCGGCAGATGCGTCGTCTCGACGAAGGCCGCACGCATGCCGTCGCGCGTGTCGTGATTGCCCGGAAGCAGGAAGAGGCGGTCGCGGAGCGGCGCAGTCAGGGCCCGGAAGGCGCGGTAGGCCGCCGCCGATCCGTCCTCCGCCACATCGCCGGAAACGACGATGGCGTCGATCGCGCCACAATCCTCCTCCAGCGCGGACACATGGGCGACCATGCGGGCGAGCGCATCGGCCGTATCGACCTTGCCGTAAGCGAGCACACCGGGCGGGCAGATATGCGTGTCGGAGATCTGCAGGATACGCACGCGTCGTTCGCTCATCGGCCGTCTCCATTGGTCTTCTCGTCGGCCTCCGGCGCGAGAAACAGCATGTCGCGCGGTGCGATGGAGAGGCCGACACGGCTGCCCTCGCCCGGCACCTCGGCCCCCGGTGCATCCACCGTGAGCGGCCCCTCCGCCGCGCCTTCGACGACAAGCCGGCAGCGCCCGCCGAGAAAGAGCGCGCGCCGGACCGTGCCCTGCAGGCTCGCCCCCTCCGGCGCCGCGAGCGCGATGGCCTCGGGGCGGACGAAGACAGCGCGGTCGGCAGCCGCACCCTCCGGCAAGGCGAGGCTGCCGCCGGGCAGATGCAGCCGCCCCTCGCCGACCCGGCCGCCGAGCGCATTCGCACCGCCGACGAAACGGGCGACGAAGGCGTCGGCCGGCTGGCTGTAGAGGATGCGCGGCGGCGCAAGCTGGCGCACCCGGCCCGCATCGAGCACCGCCACGCGATCCGCGATCGCCATGGCCTCCGACTGATCGTGGGTCACGAAGACCGCGGTGGTGCCGAGGCGGCGGAGAAGCTCCGCCAGCTCGTCGCGCAGCGCCTCGCGCAGGCCCGCATCGAGGGCGGAGAGCGGCTCGTCCAGCAACAGCGCGCGGGGCCGCACGGCAACGGCCCGCGCGAGGGCCACGCGCTGGCGCTGGCCGCCGGAGAGCGCGGTGACCCGCCGGTCCGCCAGCTCCGCGATCCGGCAGAGCGCGAGGACTTCGGCGACCCGCGCTTCCGCCTCGCCGCGCGCCACGCGCTGCACGCGGAGCCCGTAGCCGACATTTCCCCGCACCGTCAGGTTGGGGAAGAGGGCGTAGGACTGGAAGACCATGCCGACGCGCCGGCGCTCGATCGGCACCGCGGTCACGTCCTCGCCGTCGAAGCATACGGAGCCGCCCGGGTCCGGCGCCGCAAGCCCCGCAATGATGCGCAGCATCGTGGTCTTGCCGCAGCCCGAGGGACCGAGCAGCGCCAGGATCTCACCGGTCGCGATCTCCAGATCCGTGGGCAGCAGCGCCCGTGCGCCCCCTGAAAAGGTCTTCGCGCAGGACCGAAGGCTGATCGCTGCCCCGCTTCGCGCCCGTTCGGTCATTGCACCCGCCCTGCCCGCGCGGCTGCGAGCTGCATCGCGGCCAGAAGCGGCGCGATCATCACGAAGAACACCAGCGTATAGGCCGAGGCGATCTCGAGGCGCATCGACGCGTAGCTGTCCGCCAGCCCCACCGGCAAAGTCTTGGTGAGCGGCGTGTGCAGCATCCAGGTGAGGTTGAACTCGCCCACCGAAAGCGTGACCACCGTCAGCGAGCCGGCGAGGATCCCCGGCACCGCGTTCGGCACGGCAACGGTCCAGAAGCGCTGCCAGGGCGTGGCGCCGAGGGAGGCCGCGCTCTCCTCCATCGCCTCGAGATCGATCACGGCGAAGACCGCCATGACGGCGCGGATCATGAAGGGCAGTGTGTAGAGCACATGTCCAACGAGGATAAAGAGCCAGGAGAGGCGGAACTCGGAGAACCCGCCGTAGAGCTGCAGCAGCGCGAGGGCCAGCGCCAGGCCGGGGATCGCGACCGGCAGCGCGACCACCTCCTCGATTGCGCGCGCGAGCGGGCCTCGCAGCTTGGTGAGCGCCCAGGCCGCCGGCACGCCGATCACCAGCGTGAGGAGGAGGCAGGCCAGCGCGATGCGGAGCGAGAGCCAGATACTGTCCGCATAGAGCCGCCAGACCTCCCCGACCCATTTCAGGGTGAGCCCGCTCGAGAGGCCGCGAAAATAGTTCTCCGTCACGCCCGCGAGAATGGACATCACCGCCGGCACGATGAGAAAGGCAGCGGCCAGAAGCGTGACGCCGAGCTGCAGGGCGAAGATCGGGCGTGAGCGCATCTCAGCCCCCCGCCGCCACAGTGTCGCCCGCGAGGCTCCGCGCCAGCAGCAGAAGCGCCCAGGTGACGATGCCGAGCACCACGGAGAGCGCCGCCGCCGTTGCGATATTCGCCGAGAGCGTGAACTCGGTGTAGATGACCATCGCCAGCACATCGATATCCGTGGCCAGCGTGAAGGCGGTGCCGAAAGCGCCCATGGCGGTGGCGAAGGCGATCGCGCCGGAGGCGATGAGCGCGGGCGCGAGGCCCGGCAGGATCACGTCGCGCAACACCGCGAAGGGCGGCGCGCCGAGCGACCGGGCAGCTTCCTCCAGCGCGGGATCGAGCTTCTCCGCCGCGGCCATCACCGTGAGCAGCACTCTCGGTATCGAGAAATAGAGGTAGCCGAGGAAGAGCCCGGTCAGCGAATAGGCGAACACGGCGCGGGTGCCGAGCAGTTCGCGGCTGACGGTGTTCAGAAGGCCCTGCCGGCCGGCCAGCAGGATGATCATGAAGCCGACCACCACGCCCGGCAGCGCGAGCGGAAAAGTGAGCGCCGCGATCAGCGGCTGGCGCCCGGGAAAGCGGTGGCGCGAGAGCAGAAGCGCCGCGGTCGTGGAGACCGCCAGCGCAGCGACGGTCACGGCCGCGGAGACCAGCACCGTGTCGCGCAGAGCAGCGAGGTAGCGCGGATTGGTCAGCACCTCGAGATAGAGCGCAGCGCCTGCCTCGCCCTCGGTCGAGGCGAGCACGAGCCGCACCAGCGGCAGCGCAAGGAAGAGGAGCCCGAAGACACCGAGCGGTGCGAGCATCAGCAGTAGGATACGCATGCTGTCCCCTCCCCTTCGCGCCAGGCGAGAAAGACGGGCGGGCTGAGCGCCCGCCCGCTCAGCTCACTCGACTTCCGAGAGATAACGCTCGCCGAAGCCGGCCTGGACCTTCTCCATCTTCGCGTAGTCCACCGGCTTGGCGCGCTCGTACTCGCTGTCCGGCAGGAACTTGTTGGCCACTTCCTCCGGCAGCTCGACCGGGCGGGCGGGCTTCAGATACGCGTTGGTCCAGATCGCCTGGCCCTTGTCCGACATGATGAAGTCCAGCATCTGCTGGCCCTTCTCCGGGTTCGGGCCGTTCGCCACGAGGCTCATCACATACGGCACCACCACCGAGCCCTCGCAGGGCAGCACGAACTCGAAGTTGCCGTCTTCGGTGTATTTCGCGCGGTAGGCGTTGAAGTCGTAATCGAAGAGGATCGGGATCTCGCCGGAGACGACGCGGGCATACGAGGTCTGCTTCGGCACGATCGGGTCGTTCTTGCCGAGGTCGTTGAAGTACTTGATCGCGGCGTCGAAGTTGTCGAGATCGCCGCCGAAGGCCCGGTTCACGGCCACCGCACCGGCATAGCCCACGAAGGCCGAGGACGGGTCGAGATAGCCGACCATGCCCTCATAGTCGGGCTTGGTGAGATCGGCCCAGCAGGCCGGCACCGGCGCACCGCCGAGAGCGTCGACATTCACGAACAGGCCGAGCGTGCCGTAGTGCACGGTGAACCAGCGGCCCTCGGGATCCTTCAGACCCTCCGGGATCTCGTCCCAGCCGGCCGGCTTGTAGGCGGTGGCCACGCCCTCGTCGCCCGCCTTGATGCCGAAGGTCACGCCGTAATAGGCGATGTCGGCCACCGGGGCCTCCTTCTCGGCGAGAAGCTGGCTGAGCGTCTGGCCCGAATTCTTGTTGTCGTGCGGCATCGCGATGCCGAGCTCGGCCTCGATCGCCTCCAGCATCGAGGCCCAGTCGGCCCATTGCGGCGGGCAGTTGTAGCAGATCGCGTCGGCCGCGGAGGCGGGGGCGACGGGACCGGCGAGGCAGACGACGGCGAGGGCGGTGGCAGCGGTGATGTTGCGCATCGGGGCTCTCCCTGGGGTTCGCGACAGTATGGATCGGAAGGGGGTCGGCGGTTGCGTCTATCGGTCGTTGCGTCGGTCGTTCGGGTGGCGGAGCGCCGCGGGGGCGCTCATCCGTTGCTCTCGCGGGGCTCTGACGCAGCGGCACGGCCGCGGCGCTCGCCCAGGGGACGGACAGCCGCGAGGCTGCCACCCATGCGGAAGCTGTGGGGCAGCGACACGAGATCGCTCGCCGCTGCACTCTTCTTCTCGATCGCGTCGAGGACGAGGCGCGCGGCGCTGCGGCCCATATCGGCGCAGGGCGTGACGACGGTGGCGAGCGTCGGCTCGACCAGCGCGCCGACCGTGATCCCGTCGAAGCCGATCACGCTCATATCGCCCGGCACGTCGTGGCCGAGCCGGCGCAGCGCACCGATGACGGAGATCGCGAGCATGTCGTTGGAGCAGAACAGCGCCGTGGTCTCCGGCGCGCGCGCCAGCAGGGCGGCAACGGCGGCGGTGTGGTCGGCGACATTGTAGTCCACCTCGCTCAGCACCGGCGCCGGCAGACCGGCCGCGGCAAACGCGGCCGCGAAGCCGTCGCCGCGCTGGCGTGCCCGGTCGGAGCTCCGGTATCGCCCCGAGACATAGGCGGCGTTACGGTGTCCGAGCGCGATGAGCGCCTCGCCGACCTCGTGCGCGGCGGCACGATTGTCGACACAGACCGCACTCTGCCCCCGATCCGGCTGGTTGAAGATGAGCGATGTCGGCACGCCGGCATCGCGCGCCAACGCGACCGCTTCGCTGTCATGCGCATCGGTCACGGTCATCAGCAACCCGTCCACCTGCTTGCCGAGCAGCATGCCCACGGCGCGCACCTCCGCGTCGGCGCTGTAGTCCGCACAGGCGAGGAGGAGCTGGTAGCCCGCCTCCTGCGCCTCGTGCTGCACCCCCTCCAGCGCGTCGGCAAAGACGGGATTGGCGAGCGTCGGCACCAGCACGCCGAGGGTGCGCGAGCGCTGGCTCTGCAGCGACCGGCCGATCTCGTTGAAGCGAAAGCCGAGCGCCTCCGCCGCCATGCGAACCCGCGCGGTCACCTCGGGGCTCGCCCGCGCGCTGCCGTTCAGAACTCTGCTCACAGTCGCTACGCTGCACTCTGCCTGTCTGGCCACATCCCGGATCGTCGGTCGCACCATGGTGCACACCTCGCCTTGAAAACGTTCTCAGCATGAGCGATTCGCGCGACAGCGCCGTGACGCGAACGAAAAGACCGCAAGACGGCGCGGTCGGGCGGGTGCCTCATGCCCCGCTACAATATCCGGTACCACTCCCGCCGCCGGCAGCATAGGTTGGTTGCGTATCGACTCTCGCTTGCTCGCGTCTGGGACGCCGGAAATGCCATCACCACATCAATCCAACTGCAGAGGCAGGCGTTTGCCGCTCTGTGCCGAGATGCTGAGCGTCCTGCCGGCACTCTGCCTCTTCGCAATGCTGGCCCTTCTGGCCGCGCCCTCGGCAGCCCAGATCCCGATCCCCTCGGGGGGAGGCAGCGAGGAGACGGCCCGCCCTGCCCTGCCCGAGACGCTGACGCCCGAGCTCATCGACGCGACCATGGCCCGCCTCAGCGATGCCGAGGTGCGCGCGCTCCTGCGCGAGGAGCTGCAGCGCCAAGCCGAGGCGCAGGCGGCCGCGCAGGAGGAGGCCCTGAGCTCCGTCTCGAACTTCGGCCAGTCGCTCGCCGGCATGCTCGGGCGCATCGCCACGCGCGCCGAGGGCTGGGCGGTTGCGATCGCGAATATCGAGGAACGCGGCCCCAATATCGAGGAACGCCTCGCACAGGCCAGCATGGGCGCCTGGGGCATGGTGGGCGCCTTCGTTCTGCTCGCCGGCGCTGCCTTCGCAGCGGCATACGGCTTCTGGCTCCTCACACGAACCTGGCGCGAATGGCTGATGCGCCCCGAGCGCGGCAGCTACTGGGAAAAGGTGATCCGCATCCTGCTCATCATGGTCCTGGGGGTCGTGCAGGTGGAGGTCTTTGTCTCGACCTTCGCCCTGCTCGCACCCGCGCTGAAAGGACCGCTCGGGCCGCTCGAAGCCTATATCTGGATCTTCCACAGCGGCATCGAGATGGGCTGGTTGTTCCTCGTCATCATGGGGGCCGCCTTCGCACCGCATGTGCCCGCCCTCCGCATCATCAGCCTCGATGACGATGCGGTGGCGGCGATCTGGACGCTCACGCAGCGCGTGGTGGTGGTGGGCGTCGCCGGCTGGCTGATCGCGGGGCTCTCGCCCACACTCGGCCTCGGTTTCCCGCCCGCCCTGATCACGGTGGCCCTGGCCGGGCTGATCGTGACCGGCATCCTCGCCGCCGCGGCCATGCGCAACCATGCGGCCATCAGCGCCAGCGTCGCCGCCATCCTGCCGGAAGCGCCCGATGGCGAGCTTCGGCCCCTGCGCCGCGCCGCCGCTGTTGCGGCGCCCTGGGTCGCGCTGGCCTATATCGGCATCGCCGCCCTCTACTGGATGCTGCATTGGCTGGAGCGCGGGGAGCAGCGGCTCGGCGGGCCGGCCGGCACTCTGGTGGTGCTGCTGGTCCTGCCCATTCTCGACCGCCTCGGCCTCGAGATCGCGCGCACGCTCACCCGTCGCGAGACCGCGCGCACGCTACGTTTCCGCCAAGCCATCCTGAGCATCTGGCGCATCGCGCTCTCCGTGGCCGCCATCGCCGTCGTAACCCGGCTCTGGGGCTTCAACTTCTGGGACCTCGCGCATGGGCCGGGGGCGCCGTCCTGGGGCGCCTCGGTTCTGAACATCGTCTGGGCCGCGGTCATCGGCTGGGCGGTCTGGCAGCTCATCCGCGCAGGGCTCCACTCGGAGCGCCGCCTGGCCGGGGACAGCGAGGACGACGATCCGGCCGTGACGGGGGGGGCGAGCCGGCTCGACACGCTCCTGCCGCTCTTCCGCGTGGGGCTGCTGATCGTGCTGGTCACCACGCTCATCCTCTACGCGCTCTCCGAGGCCGGGGTGAATATCGGCCCGCTGCTGGCCTCCGCCGGCATCATCGGCATCGCGGTCGGCTTCGGGGCGCAGACACTGGTGCGCGACATCTTCTCGGGCATCTTCTTCCTCATCGACGACGCCTTCCGGGTCGGCGAATACATCGAGCTCGAGGACGGGATCCGCGGCGAGGTGGAGAGCATCTCGATCCGCTCCCTGCAGCTGCGGCACCATCGCGGCCCCGTGGTCACCATCCCCTTCGGCGAGCTGAAGAGCGTGACGAACCACAACCGCGACTGGGTCATCTACAAGATGAACTTCCGCATGGAGCCGGAGACGGACCCGAAGGTGGTCAAGAAACTCGTCAAGACGGTGGGCGCGGAGTTCCTGGCCCATCCCGAGCATGGCCCCAAATTCCTGGAGCCGCTCAAGAGCCAGGGCGTCTACATGGTGGACGACGACAGCGCGCTCGTGTTCCGGGTGAAGTTCAAGTGCCGGCCGCGCCAGCAATTCGTGCTCCGCCGCGAGATCTACCACCGCCTGAACGAGGTGTTCGCCGAGAACAACGTGATCCTGGCGCGGCGGAAGGTAGAGGTGGTTTCGAGTTCGCCCGAGGAAGCCGCCGGCGCTGCCGAGGCGGCGCTGAAGCAGCAGCAGCAGACCGCCTGAGGGAGGCTGAACGATGCGCATTGCCCTTCTCCAGACCGACCCGGTGCGCGGGGGCATCGCCGAGGCGCATGCGCGCATCGAGACCGCCGCGGCCGAGGCCCGGGTGGCCGGCGCGGCGATCCTGGTGCTCCCGGAGATGTTCCTGTCGGGCTACGCCATCGGGCCCGAGGCCATCGCCCGCGCCGCCGAAGGGCCCGAGGGGCCGGGCTGGAGCGGCGTCGCCAGGATCGCGGCGCGCCACGGCCTCGCCATCGCGGCCGGCGGGCCCCTTGCCTGCGCGGAGGGCGGCGTCTGGAACGCGGCCTGCCTCTATGGCGAGGATGGCAGCCTGCTCGCCAGCTACGCCAAGACCCACCTCTTCGGCGATGTCGACCGTGCGCAGTTCCGCGCCGGTGACACGCCGTCGCCTGTCGTCGCCCTCGGCGATTGGCAGGTGGGTCTGGCCATCTGCTACGATATCGAGTTTCCCGAGGTCGCGCGTGCCCTGGCCCTTGCCGGCGCCGAGGCGGTGCTCGTGCCGACCGCGAATATGGAGCCCTTCACCAGCGTCTGCACCCGCCTCGTGCCCGCGCGGGCGGAGGAGAACGGGCTCGCCATCGCCTATGCCAACTATGTCGGGCCGGAGGGGCCTTTCGTCTATTGCGGCCGCTCCTGCATCGTGGGCGCGGATGGCGAGGATCTTGCGCGCGCCGACACAGCAGCGGCGCTTCTGGTCGCCGATCTCGACCGCGCCGCGCTGGCCGAGACGCGCGCGCGCACGCAGTATCTGGCCGATCGGCGCGCGGCACTCTACACCGCGCTCACGGCCCAACCGTCCGGGTCCTGACCCACGCGCCATCCAACCATCGCGAGAGCCGCCATGGATCCGAGCCCCCAGCATCAGACCGGCGCCGAGGCCGGCCCTCCCGTCACCGTCTTCGGCCCGGACTTTCCCTTCGCCTATGACGACTGGCTCAGGCATCCCGCCGGTCTCGGGCAGTTGCCGGCGGAGAGCCTCGGCAAGCGCGTCGCGGTCATCGGCGCCGGCATGGCGGGGCTGGTGGCGGGCTACGAGCTCATGCGGCTCGGTCTCCACCCGATCTTCTACGAGTCGGGACAACTCGGCGGCCGCCTGCGCTCGCAGCCCTTCGAAGGGGCCGACGGTGTGGTGGCCGAGCTTGGCGCGATGCGCTTTCCCCCCGCCTCCACGAGCTTCTGGCACTACGCGGACAAGCTCGGGCTCGAGACGCGCGCCTTCCCCAACCCCCTCACCGAAGCCGCCGGCTCCACCGTGATCGAGCTCGAAGGCGAGCGCTACTACGCCCGCAGCATCGCCGATCTGCCGCCCCTCTTCCGCGAAGTGCAGGCGGCCTATGACTGCGCGCTGGAGGAGGAGGCGGGTTTCGCGGCCCTCCGCAGCGCCATCGCCCGGCGCGACGCCGCCGCGGTGAAGGCGCTCTGGGACCCGCTCGTCGCCGCCTGGGACGAGCGCACCTTCTACGATTTCGTCACCACCTCGCGCGCCTTCGGTGCGCTCAGCTTCCGCCACCGCGAAGTGTTCGGCCAGGTGGGCTTCGGCACCGGCGGCTGGGACAGCGACTTCCCGAACTCCATGCTCGAGATCCTGCGCGTCGCCGCCACCGAGCAGGACGTCGCCCAGCGCCACGTGGTCGGCGGGGCGGAGCAGGTGCCGCAGGGGCTCTGGCGCCGCGTGCCAGAGCGCTGCGCCCACTGGCCCGCCGGCATCAGCCTCGCGCGCCTCAACGACGGCGCGCCCCGGCCGGGCGTCGTGCGCCTCGCCCGGCTCGGCGGGGAGGCCGGCGACGGGCCCGTCGCCGTCACCGACCGCTGGGGCCGCACCGAGACCTTCGACGCGGTTATCGCCACCTGCCAGTCCTGGTTGCTGACAACCGCGATCGACACCGAGGAGCGGCTCTTCGCGCCGAAGCTCTGGATGGCGCTCGACCGCACGCGCTACATGCAATCCTCCAAGACCTTCGTGATGGTCGACCGGGCGTTCTGGACGGATCCGGACCCCGCCACCGGGCGCGACACGCTCTCGATGACGCTCACGGACCGGCTCACCCGCGGCACCTATCTGTTTGACAACGGGCCCGGCAAACCGGGCGTCATCTGCCTGACCTATAGCTGGATGACCGATGCCTTGAAGATGCTGCCCCTGCCCGTGGAGCGCAGGGTGGAACTCGCGCTCGATGCGCTCGGCAAGATCTATCCCGGTGTCGATATCGCGGGCCATATCATCGGCGACCCGATCACGGTGAGCTGGGAGGCGGATCCGAACTTCCTCGGTGCCTTCAAGGGGGCGCTGCCCGGGCACTACCGCTACAACCACCGCATGTTCGGCCAGTTCATGCAGGGCGCCCTGCCGCCCGCCGAGCGCGGGGTCTTCATCGCGGGCGACGATGTGAGCTTCATGCCGGGATGGGTGGAGGGCGCGGTGCAGACCGCGCTCAACGCGGCATGGGGCGTGATGAGCGCATACGGCGGCCGCTCAGACCCCGCCAATCCGGGCCCCGGAGATTGTTACGAGGCGCTCGGCCCCGTGCGCCTGCCGGACTGAGGCCTGCCGCGCCTAGGCTGCGCGCGGCATCGCCAGATAGGCCGAAGCGAAGAGCACCGGCCCGAGCGCCCAGTTCACTTCCAGCGGCGTCAGGAAGTCCGCCATGGGCAGCACGACCGCCAGCGCCAGAAGCGGCGCCTCCCAGACCCGCGCCTCCCGGCCGAGCATGGCGCGCACCTGAAAGAGGCCGCCGACGACCAGGATCAGCAGATCGTAATCCATCACCCGCGGCGAGGCGGCGACGCAGGCGAAGGCGAGAAGTGCGGCGCGCTCATCCGCCGAACCGCGGCCCCGCGCCCAGACCCCGAGCAGGGCGAAAAGCACCGCGAGGCTGAGCAGCGCCTGGACGCCGATCGCCGCCGTCCCCGGCGCGCCGAGCCCGCGCAGGAAGCCATGCAGGCTCGCATGGATCTTCCAGATATCGTTGGAGACGAGATCGCGGGACGACTGGCCGAGGGCGGCGAAGAACCCTTCCCAGGCGCTCCAGCCGAGCAGCACCGTCGCCAGCCCCGCCGCGCCGAGCGCCACCGCCGCGGCAACCGCGAGCACACCCCATCGCTTTGCCGCCAGCAGCGCCAGCGGCGCCGCGAGCGCCACCTGCGGCTTGATGCTCAGAAGCCCGAGCGCGATGCCGGCCATCCAGCCGCGCCGCCCATTCTCCAGCGCCAGCAGCATCAGGCCCAGAAGTGCTGCGGTGAGGAACCCGGTCTGCCCGTTCACCAGCAAGAGCACGGCGGTGGCCGGCGCAAACGCGGCCGCGACCGCCTCCCAGCGCGGCAGGATCCGCCAGACCACCACGCCGTAGCCAATCGCCGTCGCCAGCGTCCAGATCGCCTGCGCGGGCAGGAGCGGGAGCGCACCGAGCGGGGTCAGCACCATCTGCAGATGCGGCGGGTAGAACCAGGACATCAGCCGCTCATAGGGCCGCCCCAGCGCCTCCGATTGCACGGCCTGCATCGCGGCCGGGTCGTAGGCCGTCGCCGCCCTGCCCTCCAGCGCCAGATGCGCCGCGCCCCAGAAGGCGCCGAAATCCATCAGCGTCCCGGGCCCGCCGGGACGGTAGACCATCCAGAGCACCCCCGCCGCGATCGCGACATTGCCGATGGCGAGGATCGCGGCGACGAGCCCGACGCGCCCCGCGCGCCAGAAACCCTCCGCCACCGCGGGCTCGGCCACGCTCACTTGCCCCCGCTCCGCCGCCCGAAGACGAGCAGGTGGAAGAGGACGAAATTCGTCGCCGGCACCAGCACCACGAAGATCGCGACGGCGAGCTGATAGGGCCCGTCCAGCGCCGCCACCGCCGCGAGCGTCGCCTGGCTGACCGCGAAGGAACTGCCCGAGACCGCAACGAAACGCAGCGCCGTCTCCCCATGCGCGCCGGCCGCGCGGTAGGTCCAGTGGTAGTGCCCCAGATAGGAGACCGGCAGCGCCGCCACGAAGGCGACGGGATTGGCAAGCTCCGGATGCAGCCCTGCCAGCTCCACCAGCGCGAAGAGCACCCCCACATGCGTCGCGGTCGCACCGAGCCCGACGATACCGAAGCGCAGGATGCGCCCGGCCTCCCGCCTCAGCCATGCGACGGCGCTCTCGCTCACTCCGCCTCTCCCTCGTCGAAGCCGCGGCGCTCGCGCACGAGGTAGAGGGGGCGGTGCTTCGTCTCGATCATGATCCGCCCGATATACTCGCCCAGCACCCCGAGCGAGATGAGCTGCACGCCGCCGAGAAAGAGCGTGACGGTGATGAGCGAGGCGTAGCCCGGCACATCCTCCCCCACCACCAGCGTCTTCAGAATGATGAAGCCGCCATAGAGGAACGCGGCCCCCGCCACCGCGAAGCCGAGATAACTCCACATCCGGAGCGGCCAGGTGCTGAATGAGGTGATCCCGTCGAGCGCGAAGTTCCACAGCTTCCAGGGGTTGAACTTGCTGTCGCCCGCGTGGCGCTCCTTGTGGTCGTAGGTGATGGTCGTGACGCGAAACCCGACCCAGGCGAAGAGGCCCTTCATGAACCGGTTACGCTCGGGCAGCGTGCGCAGCGCGGCGATCACCGCCCGGTCGAGAAGCCTGAAGTCCCCCGTCTCCGGGGGGATGGCCGTGTCGGCGATCCGGTTGAAGAAGCGGTAGAAATGGCGGCTGAAGAAGGCCCGGCGGCTGCTGTCCGTCGCGCGGTCCGCCCGGGTGGCGGCGACCACGTCCCAGCCCTCGCGCCAGGCGGCGACCATGTCGGGGATCACCTCCGGGCGCATCTGCAGATCCGCGTCGATGCTCACCACCGCATCCCCGTCGCAATGGTCGATCGCCGCCGTCAGCGCCGCCTCCTTGCCGAAGTTGCGGGTGAAGGAGAGGACGCGGATCGCAGGCTCGCGCGCAGCCCAGCCGGTGAGGCAGGCCATGGTCCCGTCGCTGCTGCCGTCGTCGACGCAGACGATCTCGAACCGGTCGGTCACGCTGCGGCAGACCGGCAGGAGCGCCTCGAAGAACGCATCCGCCGACTGCGCCTCGTTGTACATCGGCACGATGACGGAGAGGCGGAACGTCGCTGCGGCGCGCGCATCGCCGGGCGCGCCGGTGCCTGTCGTGATGCCGCTCGTCTCGGGCATGCCGCTCGGCCCTTTCCTGCTTCGCCCGGGCTGATCTGCCCCCAAAGCGGGACATCACTATGGCAGTCTTGGGGCGGCTGTCATCCGCGCCGGGCGTCCGGGCGTGCAACGCGACCAATCGGTTCGCAGATGTGGCATGGATCGCGCCCGGAGCGCACGCGGCCGCTGCTCAATGCAGCGGGAACAGGTTCTCCCAGGCGCGCTCCAGCACCTCCGGGGTCAGCGCCGGCGGCACCCCCTCATAGGCGCAGATCGCAAACGCCTGGTCGATCAGAAACCGCGGATGGAAGGCCTGGTAGGTCCGCTCATGCTTCTCGTAGAGCTCCGTCAGCACGAAGGCGAGCACCTCCTCGCTCAGCGCCAAACCGGCCCGCGCGGCCGTCGCGGCGAAGATGCGCAGAAAGAGCGCGCGGTCCGGACTGTCCACCAGGATCTTGTAGCGCAGTCGGCGCAGCGCCGCCTCGTCCACCAGTTCGCTCGGCGGGATGTTCGTCGAGAAGATCACGAGGCTGTCGAACGGCGCCTCGAACTTGCGGCCCGATTGTAGCGCCAGAAAGTCCAGCCCGTTCTCCAGCGGAATGATGAGACGGTTGATGATCTCCTGCGGATGCTGGCGCTGCCGGCCGAAATCGTCCACCACCAGCACGCCGCCGACGGATTTGAGCTGCATCGAGGCTTCGTAGATCCGGCTGACGGGGCTGTAGGAGAGATCCAGCATATCCACCGTCAGCTCGCCGCCGGCGATCAGCTTCGGCCGCCGGCAGGGCATGTAGCGCCGGTCGAAGCCCGGCGCGCGGCGCAGGCCCGCCGCGATGGCCGCCTCCGAGGCGCCGGGCATGCTCCCCTCCAACGCCTGGATGGCCGCGGTGTCCAGCGCCTGGTGCACCGCGGGGTCGTAGAGCGTGATCACCTGCCGGTCCATCTCCAGCGCGAAGGGCAGGAAGACATGCGCCCCGAAGGCACGGCAGAGCGCCTCCGCGATCGACGACTTTCCGTTCCCTGGCGGGCCGTAGAGCAGCATCGAGGCGCCGGAATTCGCCGCGGGGCCGAGCTGGCGCATGAGCGTCGGCGCCAGGGTCAGGCTCTTGAAGACGCGCTCCAGCGTCGGGCGCAGCAGCACCTCGCCGCGGATGGACTGCGCCTGGACCTGCGCCGCGAACTGTTCCAGCGGCACCGGGGCCGCGCCGACATATTCGCTCTGCGCCAGCGCCTCGAGCGCCCATTCGCGCCCCCGCCCGGTCAGCCCGTAGCGCATCTCCGCGGTCACCAGCGCCTCGCGCTGGCCGAGCGCCTCGAAGAGCTTCTGATCGACCCCGAGCTGCAGGAGCTCCAGCACGAGCCGCACGGGCAGCCGGATCACGCCGGAGAGCTCGCTCGCGCGCTCCTTGCCCATCCGGTAGACGATCTTGCAGATCAGCCCGAGCAGGAAACCGATCTCGAGGCCCACCTCGTCGAGCGACTGCGGCTGGCGCGGCGGCAGAACCTGGCGCTCGGGCGCCTCCCCGCTCGCGGTGTCGCGCGCCACGGACTCAGCGGGCTGGGCCATCGGTGCCCTCTCGGCGGCGTTCGGGGATCGGCATCGCTCTCGGCTCCGGCATCGCGCGGTTCGATCCACAAGCTACGGCGCGCGCGTTACGCCCGCCCTAACCTTGCGGCGCGGAAGGACGGGACGCGCGAGATCCGGGCGCGCCGGCGCGGCCGGGCCCACGGCTCGACGAATGCCGCAGGCATGAGGAGAGCGCGGAAAAGCATCGCTGCGCGAAGCGCGGCGATACCGCTAGGGAGGCTCTCGGAACCGCTCAGTCGAGCCGCACGCCCGCTTGCCGCATCGCATCGCGCGCCGCCGCGAGCGAGCCATCCAGGTCGATCGCCCGGCACGCCGCTTCGCGCACCGTCACGCCGAGCCCCAGCCGCGCGGCGTCCAGCGCCGAGGACTGCACGCAGAAATCCGTCGCGAGCCCCGCCAGCACCACCTCCGAGACACCGAGCGCCGAGAGCGCCCCTGCCAGCCCCGTCGGCGTCTCCCGATCGTTCTCGAAGAAGGCGGAGTAGCTGTCCACCGCCCGCCGGTATCCCTTGCGCACCACCAGATGCGCCCGATCCGTCTCGAGGCCGGGGTGAAACGCCGCCCCGGCACTGCCCTGCACACAGTGATCCGGCCACAGCACCTGCGTCCCGTACGCCATCTCGACCGTCTCGAAGGGCGCAGCCCCCGGGTGCTGCGAGGCAAAGGACGCATGATCGGCCGGATGCCAGTCCTGCGTCAGCACCACGATCGCGTGCTCGGCCATCAGCGCGTTGACGCGCGGCACCACCGCATCGCCCTCCGGCACCGCCAGCGCGCCTCCGGGGCAGAAATCCACCTGAACGTCGATCACCAGCAGCGCCGTCGCCATGCCGTGCCCCCCTCTGCGCTCAGACAAGCACCGCCATACCGTCCCGACCGGGATCGGCCCCGCCGCGCCAGCCATCCGGGCCGCGCCGCAGCGCATGCACCGCCGCGAAGCCGTAGCTCATCGCCGAGCGCCGGGTGGCATAGCCCATGGCCTGCAGCCCCGCCTCCGTGCGCCGCAGAACCCGGTTCGTGAGATCGATCGTGTCCGAGGTCGTGCAGAAGCGCGGCGCCGCCACCGCCTCCGCCGCGGTCATCCCGAAATCCACCATGTTGAGGATCCCCTGCAGCACCCCCATGGTGATGTAGGTGCCCCCCGGCGCCCCGATCGCCATCGCAGGGCCCTCGCCGTCGAAGAGGATGGTGGGGCACATCGCGGTGAAGCGCGACTTGCCGGGCGCGAGCGAGCCGGCCCGCCCGGGCCGCGGATCGAAGACCCCCATGCAGCCATTGTACATGAAGCCCAGCCCCTCGGTGACGACGCCGGACGGCATCCCGATCGAGTGGGTCATCGTCACGAGGTTGCCGGCACAGTCGACCGTGCAGATATGCGTGGTGTCCTTCGGCTCCTCCGGCCCGCGATTGAGCCGCGGGACATGCGCCTTCTCGCCGGCCCGGATGCGCGCCGCCGCGGCCGCCGCATAGTCCTTCGAGGTGAGCTCCGCCACCGGCACCTCCACGAAGCGCGGATCGCCCACCTTCGTGTCCTTGTCCACCGTCGCGATCTTCATCGCCTCGGACACGGTCGCCACATACTCCGCCGAGTTGTGCCCCATCCCCGCCAGATCGAACTGCTCGAGGATGTTAAGCATCTCCAGAAGGATCACGCCGCCGCCCGGAGGCTGGTTGGTGGCGATCCGGTAGCCGCGATAGTCGCCCCAGAGCGGCGCGCCTTCCGTCGGCCGGGCCTCCGCCAGATCCTCGGCCGACAGGAGCCCGCCATGCGCCGCCATATCCGCCGCGATCTCCCCGGCGATCGCGCCGGTGTAGAAGTCCTCGGGGCCCGCCTCCGCGATCCGGCGCAGCGTCCGCGCCATATCCGCGTTCCGGTGAATGTCGCCGATCCGCGGCACCGTCCCGTCCGGGCGCAGATAGCACTTCGCCGTGGCAGGGATGCGGGTGAGGAACTCGATATGCGCCACCCGCCCGGCCTTCGGCACTTCGTGCCAGTAGCCGGTGACGGCGGGCCGGATCGCGAAGCCCTCCTCCGCATAGTGAATGGCAGCGGGCAGGAGATCCGCGAGGCTTCGCGTGCCGTATCGCTCCAGCGCGAGCGCCAGCGCGCGCAGCGTCATGGGCGTGGTGACCGACTGGTAGCCGATCTCGTTCACCGCCCCCTCCAGCAGGAAGCCGAACCCGTCCTCCGCCTCGCCGAGCACGATATCGGCCCACATATCGGGCCGCGCCGCCGCGGGTGCGCGGCCGTGGAAATCGATGAAGCCGTGCCGCCCGTCGGCCATGAGCACCTGCGCCGAGCCGAAGCCGGCGAGGCCGCACATGAAGGGATCGACGACGCTCTGAACCAGCGCGCAGGCCACCGCGGCATCGACCGCGTTGCCGCCGTCGCGCAGCACATCCGCTCCGGCCTCGGCCGCCTCGGGCTGAGGCGCGGTGATGCAGCCCTGCGCGCTCATGCCGGCACCTCCGCGGGGCGCGGCATGGCCGGCGCCGAGGCCAGCGCGGCGAGATCGGGCAGCGGCCGCGCCGTCTCCGGATCGCGGGCCAGCGCGTCCTCGAGGGCCCGGGCGATGGCCAGAACGCGACGGTCCGACCGGTGCGGCCCGACGATCTGCAGCCCGAAGGGCATGCCCCCCTCGTCCCGCCCGCACGGGATGGCCGCCACGGTCGCGAAGCAGAGCGTCGGCGCATAGGTGAGCGAGAGCCAGCGCATATAGGTCGGCATCGCCTCGCCGTTGATCTCCTCCACGAAGAGCTGGGCATGCGGGAACGGCGCGACCGAGGCGCCCGGGATGATCAGGATGTCCTGCTCCTCGAAGAAGGCGAGGAACCGCCGATACGCCTTGGTCTGCTCCGCCTGCGCCCAGGCGACATCGTAGAGGCTGTAGGCCGCCCCGCGCTCCACGTTGTCGATGACGTTGCGATCGAGTTCATCGCGCCGGCTCTCGACGAGCTCGCGCATATTGGTCGCGAAGGCGCAGGCGCGGGTGATCTCGAAGACATCGTGGATCGGCCCGAAATCCGGTGTCGCCTCCTCCATCCGCGCAAAGAGCCCGCCGATCCGGCCCATGCGCGCGCGGAACAGCGCCGCGATCCCCGCATCCACCGGGCAGCAGCCGAGATCCGGCGAGAAGGCCACCCGCAGCGCGGCGAGATCCACCGGGTCGACCGGGCCGGGATCCGGCAGGCTCCAGGGATCGCGGAGGTCGTGGTCCACCTGCGCATCGAAGAGCAGAGCGGCATCCGCCAGATCGCGCCCCATCGGCCCGTTCACCCCCCAGGGCGAGAGCACCGCGGCGGAGCCCGGCGCCGGCACCGTGCCGAAGGAGGGCCGGAAGCCCGAGACGCCGCAGAAGACCGCAGGCGTCCTCAGCGAGCCGCCATAGTCCGAGCCCGTCGCCAGCGGCGCCATCCCCACCGCGAGTGCGACCGCCGAGCCGCCCGACGAGCCGGCGGAGGTCTTGGAGGGGTCGAACGGGTTCCCGGTCGCGCCGAACACGCGGTTCACGGTGTTCGCGCCCGCGCCGAACTCCGGCAGGTTGGTCTTGGCGAAGGGGATCGCACCCGCGGCGCGCAGGCGCGCGACGCCCGGCTCATCCGCCGTCGGCACGTCCTGCGCATGGATGAGCGAGCCGCTCGTGCAGCGCATCCCCGCCACGGCGCGGTTGTCCTTGATCGCCACGGGCAGGCCGTGGAGCGCGCCGAGCGGCTTGCCGGTGGCCACGGCGGCCTCCGCCTCGCGCGCGCCGGCCAGCGCGCGCTCGCGGTCCAGCGTCACGATGGCGTTGAGCGCCGGGTTCACGGCGTCGATGCGCGCGAGGCAGCTCTCCATCAGCGCCACCGGCGACAGCGCCTTCGCGCCGATCAGCCGGCGCGCCTCGCGCGCGCTCAGATCGCAGGGCTCGCTCGGTCCGCTCTGCATGCTACGCCTCTCCCCGTTGTTTTGTATTGGCGCGAGCTTCGCCAGTCCCGCACCGCGACGCAAGCATCGAGCCGCGTGCAATCCGCGCGAGGGCGGGGCAAGAAGGTGCAGCAGCCCCAGCGGAGACGACGATGACCGAGACGATGCCCCCCGCCGCGCCGGCCGGCCCGGCCCCCGCGGCCGACGCGATGGACCCCGCCACCGAGGCGCTCCTCGCCGAGATTCGCCGCTGGGTGGAGATCGAGACGCCGACCGGCCATGTCCCGGGCCTCGACGCGATGATGGACCTTGCGAGCGCGGCCTATGAGGCGATCGGCGGCAACGTCACCCGCATCCCCGGAACGCTCGGCCAGGGCGATCACCTCTCCATCGCCCTGCCCTGGACGGGATCCGGGCACGGAGACAACCGCCCGGGCATCCTGGTCCTCTCCCATCTCGACACGGTCCACCCCGTCGGCACGCTCGCCGAGGCGCTGCCCTTCCGCGTCGAGGGTGCGCGCGCCTATGGCCCCGGGATCGCGGACATGAAGGGCGGCGCGGTGATCGCGCTCGCCGCGCTGCGCGCGATCCACGAGGCCGGGGGGCGGACACCGCTGCCCGTGCGCGTCCTTCTCACCTCCGACGAGGAGATCGGCTCGCCCACCTCCCGCGCGCCCATCGAGGCGGAGGCGGCGCGCGCGGCCTATGTCCTCGTCACCGAGCCCGCGCGCAACGGCGGCAAGGTCGTCACGGCGCGCAAGGGTGTCTCGCGCTACGGCCTCGAGACCCGCGGGCGCGCCGCCCATTCCGGCAACAACCATGCCGAGGGGCGGAGCGCCATTCTCGAGCTCGCGCGCCAGATCGTGACCATCGAGGGCCGCAACGGGGAGATGGAGGGCACCACGCTCAATGTCGGCCGCATCACCGGGGGCACGACGGACAATACCGTCCCCGAATTCGCCATGGCGCGCATCGATGTGCGCACCCCGACCGCCGCGGCGGCCGAGGAGATCGATGCCTGGCTCCGTACCCTGCGCGCCGTCGACCCGGACGTGACGCTCACGCTCACCGGCGGGCCGAACCGGCCGCCGATGGAGCGCAATGCCGGCGTGGCTGCCCTGTTCGACCATGCCAGCGCCCTCGCCGCGGAGATCGGCTTCGAACTGGAGGAGACCTATTCCGGCGGCGGCTCGGACGGGAGCTTCACCGCCGCGACCGTGCCGACCCTCGACGGGCTCGGCGTGGACGGCGCGAAGGTGCACACCCATGACGAGCATCTGATGGTCCCCTCGATCCTGCCGCGGATGAGGCTCATGCGCCGCCTCTTCGAAACGCTCGCATGAGCGCGGCCGGTCCTGCCGCCGGATCCGTTTCGATCCGGACCCGGGGGCTGGACAGAACGCCGGCAGCGCCCAAGCAAGGGGTATGATCTCCGCCTCCGATACCCGCGCCGCCGCGGACGGCGCCGAGCCGGCAACCGTGGACTGGCGCGCGGCCCCCACGGCGGCCGAGGCCGCGGCACTCTACCGCCCGCCGGCGCCCTACCCGGTTTCGCCCACCCGCGCGCTGCTGCGCGCGATCGTGAACCTCGAGCGCGACCTCATCACGCTCCTGCCGGCGGAGGCCTATCGCGCGCTCGACTTCAAGCTCGGCTCCTCGCGCCGCGGCATCTACATGATCAACGCGCCCGAGACCGTGCGCCTCGCAACGGGGGCGAGGCTCGACGACTTCCCGAAAAACGACCTTATGGTGGGGGCGCTCAAACCGGTGGTGGGCGAAAGCATCTTCGTCTCCTCCGGCGCGCTCTGGGAACGCCAGCGCCGCATGACCGAGCCCGCCTTCGGCCAGCTCCGCATCAACCGCGCCTTCGTGCACATGGCCGGCGCGATGGCCGATGGCGAGGCCCGCTTCGATGCCGCCGCCGCCCGCGGCGAGAGGCTCTCGCTCGAGGCGGAGATGTCCCATCTCACCGCGGACATGATCTACCGCACCATCTTCTCCGAGCCGCTCGCGCCCGGGATCGCGGGCCAGGTGTTCGACGCTTTCGCGCGGTTCCAGCGCGCCGTGGCCAATGTCGAGCTCCGCCGGCTCCTGTTCTCGCCCGCCTGGCAGGAGATCCCCCAGCCCGCCCCCGCGCGCCGCGCCGCGACCGAGATCCGCAACCTCCTGGCGGAGATGCTGCGCGCACGCCGCAGCCTCATGGCCAGCGGCTCCTGCCCGGACGATATCGCGGCCGACATCGTCGCCGCGCGCGATCCGGAGACCGGCGAGGGCTTCACGGACGAGGAGATGCTCGACCAGCTCGGCGTCTTCTTCATGGCGGGCCACGAGACGACGGCGAGCGTGCTCACCTGGGCGGTCTTCATGCTCTCCCAGCAGCCCGGAGCCGTGTCGCGTATGCGCCGCGAGATCGACGCAGTGGCGGGGGACGGGCCAATAGCACTCGCGCATATCAAGCGCCTCGCCTTCACCCGCGCGGTCTTCCGCGAGACGCTGCGGCTCTACCCGCCCGTCACCTTCCTCGCCCGCGTGGCGATGCGCGAAGGCCCGCTCGGCGCGCTCACGCTGCCCCGCGGCGCCATGGTGCTGATCAGCCCCTGGACGATCCAGCGCCACGAGGCGCTCTGGCCCCATGCCGACCGGTTCGATCCCGACCGGTTCTCGCCCGAGCGCGAGAGCGAGATCGCGCCGGGCACCTATCTGCCCTTCGGCATCGGCCCGCGGGTCTGCATCGGCTCGGGCTTCGCGATGATGGAGGCCGGGCTGATCCTCGCCTCGCTCATCCGCCGCTACGACGTGGAGACGATGGCGCCCGGCCGTGTCCGCGCCGTCGCGCGCCTCACCACCCGCCCGGCGCGGGACATCTCCGTGAGACTGCGGCGCCGGGGCGGGGCGTGAGGCCTCCGCCCGCATAAACCCGTCACAGCCCCGCGCTATAGTCCGCAGCCCCGGCCGGAGACACCGCCGACCGGGCCCTGCGCCATGCCCACTCAGGAGTGCCCGCCATGACCGAGCCCGCAGCACAGACCCGCGAGACGCGCCGACCCGAACCGCTGGGCCGGCGCATCGAGGACTGCGTGCAGATGGTCTTTCCCACCCCCATTGCGGTCCATCGCTGGGAGGACAGCGACGCGCTGAACGCCGCCCTCACGGCGCTGGTCCTCGCCGAGGAAGCGCGCGGCGAAGGGCTCGCGCGCAGCAATGTCGGGGGCTGGCATTCCGAGATGACCTTCATCATGCGCGAGGAGCCCCCCTTCCTGCAGCTCATGGACCGCATCCGGACCATGGTGGGCGCGCTCACCGGGGCGATGATGAAACCCGCACAGCACCGCTTCCGGATCGAGGGCTGGGCAAATGTGCTGCGCACGGGCCAGTACAACAGCATCCACCTGCACCCGAACTCCACCTGGTCGGGCGTCTACTACGTCACCGGCAACCCGCCGCCGGAGGGCGCCGGAGACCCGGAGTACAGCGGCAAGATCGAGTTCATCGACCCCCGCCCGGGCGCCTCGGCGACCTATTCCGTGGAAAACGCGATGCAGCGGCGCTGCATGCTGAACCCGGGGCCGGGGACGATGATCGTCTTTCCCTCCTGGATGCAGCACCAGGTGCACCCCTATTTCGGCCCGCGAGAGCGGATCTCCATCGCCTTCAACGTCGTGGTGGCCTGAGCGCGCGTTCGGCGGCGGCTATTCCGCCGCCACCCGCCGCGCCGCGGCTTCCAGGAGTGCTGCGAGCTCCGGCCGGCAGGAGCCGCAATTGGTGCCGGCCCGCAAGGCCCGTCCGATCTCCTCCAAATCCGCGAGGCCATCGGTGGCGATCGCCGCCATGACAGTGTTGACGCCCACATTGAAGCAGCTGCAGAGCGTGGCGCCGGGGTCGGGGCGGTCTGCGGCGGGCCGGCCCGCAAGGAGCGCCTCGGCCGCCTGCCCCGCCTCGAAAGCCGCGAGCACATGCGCCCTGGCGATCTCGACGGGCGCGCGGGAGACGAAGAGCGCCCCCGTCACCCGCCCCTCCTCCAGAACCGCGACCCGGGCGAGACCGCGGGCAGGGTCTTCGACCGTCACGGCCCCGGCCGCACTGCCGGCGCCGAGGACAGCCATCGCGAAGGCCGTCCAGTCCTCCGGCATCCCGGTGTCGGCGATCTCTGCCTGCCATCCGGGGCCGATGCGCGCCCGGGCCCAGTAGGCGGTGTCCGGTTCGAGCCGGTTGCGGGAGACGGCAAAGCCGTACCAGGTCGCCTCGAAGGGTCGGATCCGCACGGGCTGGGCCTTCGCATCGGGCTGGCCCGAGACCGGGTCCACGATCCCGCCGACCGCAGCGCCCGCGCGCCCCTCGGAGGACCACGCCGCCGTCCAGTGCATCGGCACGAAGAGCATGCCCGGACGCACCCGGTCGGTGACGAGCGCGCGGACGACGAGCGCCCCGTGCGGGCTCTCGATCCGCGCCAGATGCGCCGGTTCGATCCCGTGCTCCGCGGCATCCGCGGGATGGATCTCCACGAAGGGCTCGGCGAAGTGGCGGCTGAGGCGGGCGGAGCGCGCCGTGCGCGTCATGGTGTGCCAATGGTCGCGCACCCGTCCGGTGTTGAGCCGAAGCGGATAGGCGGGCGTGAGCGCCGATGCCGGGGCCTGCTGCACCACGGGCAGCAGGCGCGCCCGCCGCGCCGGCGTGTAGAAGCCGCCCTCGGCGAAAAAGCGCCGATCCGCGCGGCCCGCGGCAGGCACGCCCTCGGCCGCAGGCACGGGCCACTGCACCGGCGCGAGGGCGTCATAGGCCCTGTCGTCCAGCCCCGCGAGGCCGGAGATGTCGAAATCGCGCCCGAGCCGGGCCGCGACGCCCGAGAGGGCCGCATGCTCGCGGAAGATCTCGGCGGGCGAGGCATAGTCGAAGGCCGCGCCCCAGCCCATCGCGCGCGCCACGTCGCAGATGATCCGCCAATCCTCCCGCGCTTTGCCGGGGATCGGCAGGAACGGCCGCTGCCGCGTGATGCGCCGCTCGGAATTCGTGACGGTGCCGGACTTCTCCCCCCAGGCCGCGGCGGGCAGCAGCACGTCGGCGGCGCGGTTCGTCTCGGTCTCGGTCACGATGTCGGAGACCGCGACGAAGGGGCAGGCGCGGATCGCCGCGGCCACCGCATCGGCCTCCGGCAGGCTGACGGCCGGGTTGGTGGACATGATCCAGAGCGCCTTCAGCCGCCCGTCCCCTGCCGCGCGGAAGAGATCGACCGCCTTCAGCCCCGGTTTCGTGCAGATCCGCGGCGCGCGCCAGAAGTCCTGCACGGCCTCGCGGTGGCCGGGATCCTCGATATCGAGATGGGCCGCCAGCATGTTGGCGAGCCCGCCGACCTCGCGCCCGCCCATCGCATTGGGCTGGCCGGTGACGGAGAACGGCCCCATGCCCGGCCGCCCGATCCGCCCGCTGGCGAGATGGCAGTTCAGGATCGCGTTCACCTTGTCCGTGCCCGCGGCGGACTGGTTCACACCCTGGCTGTAGACGGTGACGACCCGCTCGCTGCGCACCCAGAGGCGGTAGAAGCGGTCGAGATCGGCCGGGTCGAGCCCGGCCATGGCGGCAACGCGCGCGGGTGTGGCGGAGCGGGCCGCGGCCAGCGCCTCCGGCAGACCGTCCACATGCTCGGCCACGTAGCGCGCATCGATCGCACCTTCCGCCTCGAGCCGGTTGAGGAGCCCCGAGAAGAGCGCCACATCGCTGCCCGGCGCGAGCTGCAGCACGAGATCGGCGATGGCCGCGGTCGCCGTGCGGCGCGGATCGACGAGCACGATGCGCAGGCCCGGCCGCGCCTCCTTCGCCGCCGCGAGCCGCTGGAACAGCACCGGATGGCACCAGGCGAGGTTGGAGCCGACGAGGACGACGAGATCGGCCGCTTCCAGGTCCTCATAGGTCCCGGGCACCGTGTCCGCCCCGAAGGCGCGGCGATGCCCGGCGACGGAAGAGGCCATGCAGAGCCGCGAATTGGTGTCGATATTCGCCGAGCCGATGAAGCCCTTCATCAGCTTGTTGGCGACGTAGTAGTCCTCTGTCAGGAGCTGGCCCGAGACGTAGAAGGCGACGCTGTCCGGCCCGTGCTCGGCCACGGCATCCGCGAAGCGCCGGGCGACGAGCGCGATGGCCTCGTCCCAGCCCGCCTTCCGCCCGCCGATCTGCGGCGCCAGCAGCCGGCCCTCGAGGCTCACCGTCTCGCCGAGCGCTGAGCCCTTGGAGCATAGCCGGCCGAAATTGGCGGGATGGTCCGGGTCGCCCTCGATGACGGCGCCCCCTGCCCCGTCCGCTCTCGCGAGGATGCCGCACCCCACCCCGCAATAGGGACAGGCGGTGGCGGTTGGCACCGCGCGGCCCCTCTCGCCCCTGCCCCGCCTGCCCGCGGCGGCCTGAGGGGGGACTGCCTCGCTCACGCCGCGCGCCCGGCCGTGACGAGGCGCGCATCGAGCAGGATCCGCCCGCCCTCGATCCGCGCGGAATAGGTGGCCACACGCCCCTCATCCGCCCCCCCGGCTTCGCCGGTCTCGAGCGAGATCACCCAGTTGTGGAGCGGGCAGGTCACGGCGCGCCCGTGCACGATACCTTCCGAGAGCGGGCCGCCGCGATGGGGGCAGCGGTCGTCGATGGCGAAAACCTCGTCGGCGCCGGTGCGGAAGAGTGCGACGCAGCCCGCGCGCGTCTTCACCACCCGCGCGCCCCGCACGGGCACGTCCTCCAGCGCGCCCACATCGATCCAGTCGCTCATTCCGCCGCCTCCAGCGTCAGATCGGCCATCGGCGCATAGGCGCGCTCGGTGCCGGGATTGGCGCGCGCGGCCCAGGGGTCGGCCTGAAAGATCCGCTGGGAGAGATCGAAGCGCGCGATCAGGGCGGCGCGCTCGGCGCGGTCCTCCACCACGCGCTCCCGCACCCAGTCCATCCCGACCTTCGCCACCCATTTGTAGGGCCGGTCCAGATACTTCGCGTGCTCGCGGTAGAGCTGGACGAAGGCGACGATCAGCTCGATCGCCTCCTCGGCCGTGGCGGTCTTGCCGAGGGGCTCGACCTCCTTCACATCCATACCCGCAGCGCCCGCGACGCCGATCTCGAAGCCGCTGTCGACGCAGATCACGCCCACATCCTTGCAGGTCGCCTCCGCACAGTTCCGCGGACAGCCCGAGACGGCCATCTTCACCTTGTGCGGGGTCCAGGAGCCCCACATCCGCTTCTCGATGGCGATGCCGAGGCCGGTGCTGTCCTGCGTGCCGAACCGGCAGTGATCGGTGCCCACGCAGGTCTTCACCGTACGCAGCCCCTTGGCATAGGCATGGCCCGAGACGAGCCCCGCGGCGCCCAGATCCGCCCAGATCCGCGGCAGATCCTCCTTCTTCACGCCCAGCAGGTCGATCCGCTGGCCGCCCGTGACCTTCACGGTCGGCACATCGTATTTCTCCGCCGCATCGGCGATGGCGCGCAGCTCGCGCGCATTGGTGATGCCGCCCCACATGCGCGGCACGACCGAGAAGGTGCCGTCCTTCTGGATGTTGGCGTGGTTGCGTTCGTTCACGAACCGGCTCTGCGGGTCGTCGCGGTACTCCTCCGGCCAGTCCGCCAGCAGGTAGTAATTGAGCGCCGGCCGGCAGACATGGCAGCCGCAGGAGGTCTTCCAGCCGAGCTCCTGCCAGACCGCGGGCATGCTCTTGAGCCCGCGCGCCTTGATGAGGCGGCGCACATCCTCATGCGTAAGATCCGTGCAGCCGCACATGGGCTTGGCCGCGGGGGCCGCATAGTCGTCGCCGAGCGAGAGGGCGAGGATCTGCTCCACCAGCCCCGAGCAGGTTCCGCAGGAGGACGAGGCCTTGGTCTGGGCCCGCACCGCCTCCAGCGTGGTGGCGCCGCCGGCGATGGCAGTCGTGATCGTGCCCTTGCAGATGCCGTTGCAGCCGCAGACCTCCGCCTCATCCGGCAAGGCTGCAACGGCCGCCATAGGGTCGAGGGGGGCGCCCCCCGCGACCGTCGGCCCGAAGATCAGGGTCTCGCGCATATCCGCGATGTCCGTGCCGTCCTTCAGGAGCCCGAAGAACCAGCTGCCATCCGCGGTGTCGCCATACATCACCGTGCCGATGATGCGGTTCTCGCGCAGCACCAGGCGCTTGTAGACCCCGCGGGCGGGGTCGCGGAACACGATCTCCTCGCGGTCGTCCCCTTCCGCAAAGTCACCGGCGGAGAAGAGATCGACCCCGGTGACCTTGAGCTTGG